>NZ_JAPEOX010000001.1:6401710-6706553 GCF_026340675.1 Streptomyces sp. NBC_01264 | reverse complement strand
GCGATGCAGGGCACGCCGCGGCCTTCCTCGTACTGGCGGCGGACCAGGTGACCCGGGCCCTTCGGGGCGACCAGGGCGACGTCCACGTTGGTGGGCGGCTTGATGAAGCCGTAGCGGACGTTGAAGCCGTGGCCGAAGAAGAGCGCGTCGCCCTCTTCCAGGTGCGACTCGATCGACGCGGCGTAGATCTCGGCCTGGAGCGGGTCCGGGGTCAGGATCATGATGACGTTCGCCCAGGCCGCGGCCTCGGCGACGGGGAGGACCTTCAGGCCCTGCTCCTCGGCCTTGGCCTTGGACTTCGAGCCCTCGTGCAGGCCGACGACGACGTCGACGCCGGAGTCACGGAGCGACAGCGCGTGGGCGTGGCCCTGGCTGCCGTAACCGATGACCGCGACCTTGCGGCCCTGGATGATGGACAGGTCGGCGTCGTTCTCGTAGAACAGCTCGGCCACTGGGATATCTCCTTGGTGCGCTGGTGTTGCTCCCACCGTACGGCGGGGAACGGAATACGTGGATCTCGGTCTCGCCATACGAGCGAGTGAGAAACGGACGGGCGGGCGCGGCCGGGCCGGTGTCACCGGCCCGGCCGGGCTCAGGCGCTGCGGTCGAGCGCGCGCAGGCTGCGGTCCGTGATGGACCGGCCGCCGCGCCCTATGGCGATCGTGCCGGACTGGACGAGCTCCTTGATGCCGAAGGGCTCCAGCATCTTGAGCATCGCGCCCAGCTTGTCGGTGCCGCCGGTGGCCTCGATGGTGACGGCCTCGGGGGAGACGTCGACGGTCTTGGCGCGGAACAGCTGGACGATCTCGACGATCTGCGAGCGCGTCTCGTTGTCGGCGCGGACCTTCACCAGAACGAGTTCGCGCTCGATGGCGTTGGTGTGCTCCAGCTCGACGATCTTGAGCACGTTGACCAGCTTGTTGAGCTGCTTGGTCACCTGCTCGAGCGGGAGGTCCTCGACGTTCACCACGATGGTGATGCGCGAGATGTCGGGGTGCTCGGTGACACCGACCGCGAGGGAGTCGATGTTGAACCCGCGGCGGGAGAACAGCGCGGCGATCCGGGCGAGGATGCCGGGCGTGTTCTCGACCAGGACGGAGAGCGTGTGCTTGGACATGTGAGTCGTTCTCTCTCTCGGCTCTCTCGGCTCAGTCGTCTTCGTTGTCGCCGAAGTCGGGGCGGACGCCCCGGGCGGCCATGACCTCGTCGTTCGAGGTGCCGGCGGCGACCATCGGCCACACCATGGCGTCCTCGTGGACGATGAAGTCGACGACGACCGGGCGGTCGTTGATCGCGTTGGCCTCGGCGATGACCTTGTCCAGGTCGGCCGGGTCCTCGCAGCGCAGCGCCACGCAGCCCATGGCCTCGGACAGCTTGACGAAGTCCGGGACGCGGGTGCCCATGCGGGGGGCGGCGGACTCGCCGAGCTGGGAGCCGACGGCCGTGTCGGTGCCCGTCTCGTCCCCGTGCAGGACGGTGTTCGAGTACCGCTGGTTGTAGAACAGGGTCTGCCACTGGCGGACCATGCCCAGCGCGCCGTTGTTGATGATCGCGACCTTGATCGGGATGTTGTTCAGCGCGCAGGTGGCCAGTTCCTGATTGGTCATCTGGAAGCAGCCGTCGCCGTCGATCGCCCAGACCGTGCGCTCCGGCATGCCGACCTTGGCGCCCATCGCGGCGGGGACCGCGTAGCCCATGGTTCCGGCGCCGCCGGAGTTCAGCCAGGTGCGGGGCTCCTCGTAGTTCACGAAGTGCGAGGCCCACATCTGGTGCTGGCCGACGCCGGCCGCGTAGATGGTGCCCTTCGGCGCCAGCTGGCCGATCCGCTCGATGACCTGCTGGGGGGAGAGCGAGCCGTCCTCGGGCAGGTCGTAGCCCAGCGGGTAGGTGTCGCGCCAGCGGTTGAGGTCCTTCCACCAGGCGGTGTAGTCGCCTGCGTTGCCCTCGTTGACCTCGGCCTGGACGGCCTGGATCAGGTCGGCGATGACCTCGCGGGCGTCACCGACGATCGGGACGTCCACGTCGCGGTTCTTGCCGATCTCGGCCGGGTCGATGTCCGCGTGGATGACCTTGGCGAAGGGGGCGAAGCTGTCCAGCTTGCCGGTGACGCGGTCGTCGAAGCGGGTGCCGAGCGCGATCAGCAGGTCCGACTTCTGGAGCGCGGTCACGGCGGTGACGGCGCCGTGCATGCCCGGCATGCCGACGTTCTGCGGGTGGCTGTCCGGGAGGGAGCCCAGGGCCATCAGGGTGGTGACGACCGGGACGCCGGTGAGCTCGGCGAGGACCTTCAGCTCGGCGGTCGCGCCGGCCTTCATGATGCCGCCGCCGACGTAGAGGACCGGCCGCTTGGCGGCGGCGATCATCTTCGCGGCCTCGCGGATCTGCTTGGCGTGCGGCTTGGTGACCGGCCGGTAGCCGGGGAGGTCCTGGCTGGGCGGCCACGAGAAGGTGGTCTTCGCCTGCAGGGCGTCCTTGGCGATGTCGACCAGGACCGGGCCGGGGCGGCCGGTGGAGGCGATGTGGAAGGCCTCGGCGATGGTCCGGGCGATGTCCTCGGCCCTGGTGACCAGGAAGTTGTGCTTGGTGATCGGCATGGTGATGCCGACGATGTCCGCCTCCTGGAAGGCGTCGGTGCCGATCGCCTTGGAGGAGACCTGGCCGGTGATCGCGACGAGCGGCACGGAGTCCATGTGCGCGTCGGCGATCGGGGTCACCAGGTTGGTCGCGCCCGGGCCGGAGGTGGCCATGCAGACGCCGACCTTGCCGGTGGCCTGCGCGTAGCCGGTGGCGGCGTGGCCGGCCCCCTGCTCGTGGCGGACCAGGATGTGACGGACCTTCTTGGAGTCCATCAGCGGGTCGTACGCGGGGAGGATGCAGCCGCCCGGGATGCCGAAGACGGTGTCGCACCCCACCTCTTCGAGAGAGCGGATGAGGGACTGCGCACCCGTGACGTGCTCAACTGCGGCGGACTGGTGTCCGCCGGAACGGGCCCGCGGCTGCGGATGGTGGGCCCCGGTGGCCTGCTCGGTCATCGGCATTCTCTTCTCGAAGCTGAGGGTTTTACGAGGAGGGTTTTACGAGATGCGACGTTGCCAGTGCAACAAAAAACCCCTCGTGCCGGGAGGCAAGCGAGGGGAGCGCGTCGGGTGCGTTGAACGGGGACATGCTGGCCCCAGCTTCAGCCGACGCGCTTTCCAAGTACGAGAATTCGGGTGCGCATGGCATTGACCCTCCCTCCGGCGGGAGGGTGATGTCAAGCGGGTGGGACGGGCGTCTCATTATGTGAGCCTCTACGGATGACCATCGAGCCCCCTGGTGAACCACCGGCCAACGCGGGTTGAGCTGCGCCTCCCGGTACTGGGAACGTACCGCGCACGAGCGCGCGGCGCAGCCTGTATTCGTCCAGCGGGCCGGAGAAGGCCATTCCCTGTCCGTGGGTGCAGCCCATCGCGCGCAGTGCCATGACCTGCTCGGGGAGGTCCACACCCTCCGCCACCGACTGCATGCCGAGGTCGTTCGCGATCCGCAACAGGCCCGCGGTGATCTTGTGCAGCCGGGGGGACTCCACGACCCCCTCGACCAGGCCCCGGTCGAGCTTGAGCATGTCCACGGGGAGCCTGCGCAGGGCGCTGATGGCCGCGTAACCGCTGCCGAAGCCGTCGAGGGCGATCAGGACCCCGAGCCGGTGCAGGGCCGCCAGGCGCCGCTCCAGGTCGTCGAAGGGCACCCTGGGGTCGGATACGGCGAGCTCCAGGACGAGCCCGCCCGACGGCAGCCCGTTGCGGGCCAGCAGGGCTTCCACGGAGCCCAGCGGCATCGACCGGTCCAGCAGCCGCTGCGCGGTCATCCGTACGGCCACGGGGACGTCGTGCCCGGCCCGGTGGCGCTCGGCGGCCTGCCCGACGGCCTCCTCCAGCAGCCAGCGCCCCAGCTCCGCGGTGCGCGAGGCGTCCGGGACGGCGTGGTGCCCGCCCTCGCCGGCCCCTCCTCCTCCGGCCCCTCCTCCTCCGCTGTACTCGGCGACCCGCAGGAACTCGGCGGGGGTGAACAGGATTCCCTGGGCGGAACGCCACCGAGCCTGCACCGCCACGGCCGAGATCTCCCCCGAGGCCAGGGAGACCACGGGCTGGTGCAGCAGGGCGAACTCCCCGTCGTGGAGCGCGGTGCGCAGCCGGCCCGCCAGCTCCGCCTTGCGGACGACCTCGGCCTGCATCTGGGGCGCGTACATCTCGACCCGGTTCTTGCCGCCCGCCTTCGCCCGGTACATCGCGAGATCCGCGTTGCGCATCAGGTCCGAAGGGGTGATGCCGGGATCCGCGAAGGCCACGCCGATGCTGGCGGCGACCCGGACCTCGCTCCCGGCGATCCGGTAGGGCTGGGAGAGGGTGGTGCGCAGACGGTCGGCGATCTCGTGGACCTGGTACTCGCGGGCCGTGCGGTCGCGGCTGCCGTCGCCCAGGATCAGGGCGGCGAACTCGTCTCCGCCGAGGCGGGCCGCGGTGTCCCCGGCCCGTACCGAGTCCTGGAGCCGGCGGGCGGCCTCGATGAGCAGCTCGTCGCCGGCCTGGTGGCCGATGGTGTCGTTGACCGCCTTGAACCCGTCGAGGTCGATGAAGAGCACGGCGGTGCTGTGGTCCCCGGCCCGGCGTCCGGTGAGGGCCTGGCGGACCCGGCGCGTGAACAGGGCCCGGTTGGGGAGGTCGGTGAGCGGGTCGTGCTCGGCGCTGTGCTGGAGCTGCGCCTGGAGCCGGACCCGCTCGGTGACGTCGCGGCTGTTCAGGATCAGACCGCCCTGGTGGCGGTTGACGGTGGACTCCACATTGAGCCACTCGCCGGCGCCCGATCTGAACCGGCACTCGATGCGGGTGGTCGGCTCCTCGGCGGGCGGCGCGGCCAGGAAGCGGCGCACCTCGTGGACGACGCGGCCCAGGTCCTCCGGGTGGATCAGGGTGGCCAGCTCGGTGCCGACCAGCTCTTCCGCCTCGCGGCCGTAGACCCCGGCGGCGGCGGGGCTGACGTAGCGCAGGGTCCCGGTGGGCGCGGCGATCATGATGACGTCGCTGGAGCCCTGGACCAGGGAGCGGAAGTGGTTCTCCTTCTGGGCCAGTTCCTGGGTCAGCGCGATGTTGTCGAGCAGCATGATGCCCTGGCGGATGACCAGGGCGAGCACGACCGTGCAGCCCGTGAAGACGACGACCCGGTCGACCTTCCGGCCGTCCACCACGTTGTAGAGGATCCCGAGGGTGCAGACGGCCGCCGCGAGGTACGGGGTGAGGGCGGGCAGGGAGCCGGTGATGGGGCGGCTGTGCGGCCGCTCGGCCCGCACGTGCGCGGGGGCGGCGGTCTCCGGGCCGGGGGGCAGCCGGCGGGCGCCCCAGGGCGCGTACGCGAGGAGGAGCGAGCCGGCGAACCAGCCGGCGTCCAGGAGCTGGCCGGACTGGTACTCGGCGCTGAGCAGCGGCGAGGTGAACAGCGCGTCGCTCAGCACGGTCAGGGCGAGGGCGGCGATGGCGGTGTTCACGGCGGAGCGGTTGGTCTCGGAGCGGCGGAAGTGCAGCACCAGCACCATCGAGACGAGCGCGATGTCCAGGAGCGGGTAGGCCAGCGAGAGCGCCGCGCGCGGGACGCTGCCGGGGGCGCCCGACTGGGCGGAGCGCGCGGCGTGCGCGAGGGCCAGGCTCCAGGAGAGGGTGAGCAGGGAGCCGCCGATGAGCCAGGAGTCGAGGCCGAGGCAGACCCAGCCGGCCCGGGTGACGGGGCGCTTCGCGAGGACGAGCAGGCCCACGATGGCGGGCGGTGCGAAGCAGAGGAAGGCGAAGTCGGCGAGCGAGGGCTTCGGTACGGCCTCGCCGAGGACCACTTCGTACCAGCCCCAGACGGCGTTGCCGCAGCAGCCCATGAGCGAGGAGAACGCGAACAGCAGCCAGGCCGGGCGCTCCCGGCTGTCGATGGCCCGGGCGTACGTGAAACAGGAGACGGCGGCGAGCAGGCCCGCGGCGCTGAGTCCGAAGTCGCCCATGATCTCGGCGAGTTCCTCGGATCCCCAGCCGAGGGCGGCGCCGACGGCGTACCCGCTGCTGACCACCGCGAGGAGGAGCTGCATCGCCAGCCCCGTCGAGCCGCTGCCGCCGCCACCGCCGCTGCCGGCGAGGGGCCGGCGGGTCAGCAGCGCCGCCCCCGGGGTGGTCACCGGTCCCCCTCGCTGGCTGGTTCCGGCGCGGTCCAGTCCCGGCACCTTCGCCTCCGGCGGCTTCGCCGCATCGGATCCTTCGTCCATTGGCCGTGCATCGCCCGTCGCCCCCCAAAGTGTCCGATCACTCCCCAGCGCCAGACGTTCGTGGCGCAGCCCCTGTTCCGGACGATACACCACTTTCGTCACTCAGGGACATAGTTTCTCTACGCTCCGTCACCAACAAGGGAGTTGTGCCCACCGAGCGCGTCCGGACGAACGCGGAGCGTGCGCGTCGCGCGTCAATCCGTGATCAACACCGTGTTCTCCACGGGCTCTCCGGCGGCGAACCGGCGGAGCTGACGGGCCACCAGACGCTTGGCCCGCGGCTCGAACGCGGAGCTGCTGCCGCCCACATGGGGGGTGATCAGGACACCCGGAGCATGCCAGAGCGGATGGCCTGAAGGCAGCGGTTCCGGATCGGTGACGTCCAGTGCGGCGCGCAGCCGGCCCGACTCCACCTCCGCCAGAAGGGACTTGGTGTCGACGACGGGTCCGCGGGCCACGTTCACGAGCAGCGCGCCGTCCTTCATACGGCCGAGGAATCCGGCGCCCACCAGGCCCCTCGTCTCCTCGGTGAGCGGTGTGGAAAGGATCACCACGTCGGCCGCGGGCAGGAGTTGGGGCAGGTCGGCGAGGGCGTGCACCGGCCCGCGCGCCGTGGTGCGCGCCGTCCGCGCCACCCGGACGGTCCGCTCGCACTCGAAGGGCGCGAGCCGGTCCTCGATGGCCGCGCCGACCGCTCCGTAGCCGATGATCAGTACGGACTTGTCCGCGAGGGCCTCGTAGAACCCGAAGCGCCACTCCTCGCGGTCCTGGCCGCGCACCATGCCGGGGATCCCGCGCAGGGAGGCCAGGACCAGGGTGAGCGCGAGCTCCGCGGTGCTCGCGTCGTGGACGCCCTTGGCGTTGCACAGCCGTACGCCGGGGGCCAGGTCGCCGAGGCCGCCCAGGACGTGATCGACCCCGGCGGTCAGGGTCTGGACGACCCGCAGGCGGGGCATCGCGGCCAGCGGGCGCAGGGTGACGGCCGGGGACTTCATGTACGGGGTGACGTAGAAGACGCAGGCGGCCGGATCGGCGGGGAAGGTCTCCTCGCCGTCCCAGTGGCGGTAGCGGAAGGAATCGGGCAGGCCCTCGATCTCCTCGGCGGGGAAGGGGAGCCATACGTCGAGGGTCTCGGGAATCTCTGCAGTCATGATCAGGAGGCTATGTCAGGGGATCCGGATCGAGCCGTTAGTTTGTGTGCCGGGACCGGGAGGACCAGGCGGGACCAGGGGGGACGCACGGTGGAGCGCAGGTCGATCGGGGCGGGGGCGCTCACGGTGGGTGCCATAGGCCTCGGATGCATGCCGATGAGCGGGGCGTACGCGCCTTCGCGCAGGCGGCGCGAGGACTCGCTGCACACCCTTCACACCGCCCTCGACCTGGGGGCGAACCTGCTCGACACCGCCGATCTGTATGGCCCCTACACCAACGAGCTGCTGCTCGGCCGGGTGCTGCGCGAGCGCCGGCCGGACGCCTTCGTGTCCGCGAAGGCGGGGCTGCGGGCCGACGGGGTGCACGTCGTGGCCGACGGGCGCCCGGGGTACCTGCGGCGGGCCTGCGACGCCTCGCTGCGGCGGCTGCGCACCGACCACATCGACCTGTACCAGCTGCACCGGGTGGACCCGGACGTGCCGGTCGAGGAGTCCTGGGGCGCGCTGGCGGAGCTGGTGGGTGCGGGGAAGGTGCGGGCGCTGGGCTTCTGCGCGCTGGGGGCGGGCACCGGGCCGGGTGCGGGGCCGCGCGGGGACCGGGCGTACGAGGCGACCGTGCGGCACCTGGAGCGGGCGCAGCAGGTGTTCCCGGTGAGCGCGGTGCAGGCGGAGCTGTCGGTGTGGTCGCCGCAGGCGGCGTGGCGGCTGCTGCCGTGGTGCGCGGCGCGCGGGGTGGGGTTCCTGGCGGCGATGCCGCTGGGGAGCGGGTTCCTGACCGGGACACTGGTCCCGGGCGAGGGGTTCGAGCCCGGGGACGTCCGGGCCAGGCATCCGCGGTTCACGGCGTACGCGATGGCGGCGAACCAGGTGCTCGTGGCGGGGCTGCGGCGGGTCGCCCGGCGGCACGGGGACCAGGTCACGGCGGCGCAGGTGGCGCTGGCGTGGGTGCTGGCGCAGGGGCCGCAGGTGGTTCCCGTGCCCGGGGCCGGGCAGGCGCACTGGGCGCAGGAGAACGCGCGGGCGGCCCAGGTGCGGCTGACCGCCGAGGACCTGGTGGAGCTGTCGGAGCTGCCGGTGCCGGTCGGGGCCTGAACCACTCGATCGAGTGTACGAGTGGCGGAACTTGGGGCATGGTCGGCGCTGTTGAGTCGTGTGAGGGCACGATCGGAGGACCGGAGGGGAGTACGGCGATGCGAAACGGACAGGCGCGGGGACGAGGGCAGGGCCAGCCGCAGGGACAGCCGCAGGGACAGCCGCAGGGGTTGGGCCGGGCGCCGGAGCGGGATCGGGAGCAGGGCCCGGAGCGGCGGCGGGCGGACGGGCCGCCGCGGTCGTACGCCGGGCCGCGCGCCCGGTCCCGCGGGGTGCTGGCGGCCTTCGCCCTGGCGGGATGCGGGGCGCTGCTCGCGGCGGGCTGCTCGCCGCCGGCCGGCACCGGAGCCCGGCCGAGCGATGCGCCACCGGGCACCGTGGCGGGCTCCGCGCCGCCGGGCGCCTCGGGCGGCCCGTCGGCCTCCGGCTCCGCGTCCGCGTCGCCCTCCGGGCCTCCGGCCAAGGGCAGCGTGACCGTGACCGGCGTGGCCGCGCAGGGCCTGGAGTCCCCGTGGGGGGTGGCTCCGCTGCCCGACGGGAACCTGCTGGTCGCCTCGCGGGACAAGGGCACGATCAGCCGGGTCGACGTGGGCACGGGGGCCGTGACCCCGGTCGGCAAGGTGCCCGGGGTGGCCCCGGGCGGCGAGGGCGGGCTGCTGGGCCTGGCCGTGTCCCCTTCCTTCGCCTCGGACCTCATGGTGTACGCCTACTTCACCACCGAGTCCGACAACCGCATCGCACGGCTGCGCTATGACGAGCGGAGACCGGCGGGCGACCAGCTGGGCGCGCCCGACACCGTGTTCAGGGGGATCCCCAAGGGGCTCATCCACAACGGCGGGCGAATCGCCTTCGGCCCGGACAAGATGCTCTACGCCGGGACGGGCGAGACCGGGGAGACCGGGCTGGCCCAGGACAAGAAGTCGCTGGGCGGGAAGATCCTGCGGATGACCCCGGACGGGGAGCCGGTGCACGGCAATCCGGAGGCCGACTCCGTCGTCTACTCCTACGGGCACCGCAATGTGCAGGGGCTCGCCTGGGACAAGGACAAACGGCTGTGGGCGGCCGAGTTCGGCCAGCACACCTGGGACGAGCTGAATCTGATCGAGCCCGGCGCGAACTACGGCTGGCCGGAGGCCGAGGGCAAGGCCGGCAAGCCGGGGATGCGCGATCCGGTGGCGGTGTGGAAGACCGACGAGGCCTCGCCGAGCGGGATCGCCTGGGCACAGGGCTCCGTCTGGATGGCCGGGCTGAAGGGGGAGCGGCTCTGGCGGATCCCGCTGGCCGGGGCGGAGCCGGTGGCGGCGCCCGAGGCGTTCCTGACGGGCGAGTACGGCCGGCTGCGCACCGTGGTGGCCCTGGGCGGGGACAGACTGCTGCTGGTCACGAGCGAGACGGACGGGCGCGGGTCGCCGGAAACCGGTGACGACAGGATCCTGACACTGACCGTGGGATGAGCGGCGGGCCCCGACGGGGGGCCGGAAGGCGCGGTGGACGCGATGTTCAACATGATCGAGGAGCTGTTCAGTCCGGGACGCAAGCACACGGACGAGGAGAAGAAGCGGCTGGAGCTTTCCCGGATCGACGTGAACGACGGCGACCCGGGAAAGGGTCCGATAGACCTGGACTCCGGCAAGGTGCTCATACGGGCGAAGGAGCACCCGGCGGCCCAGGCCGGGTAGCCGCCCTGAGCCCCTTCAGTGCGTCCCGGCGGGCTGCTGGGCCACGGGGCCGAAGAGCCGCAGCCGGTGGGTCAGGGCGGCCGCTTCGCCGCGGCTCGCGACACCGAGCTTCGCCAGGATGTTCGAGACGTGCACGCTGGCCGTCTTCGGGGAGATGAAGAGCTCCTCGGCGATCTGGCGGTTGGTGTGGCCCGCCGCGACCAGGCGCAGCACG
The DNA here is from genome assembly GCF_026340675.1 of Streptomyces sp. NBC_01264. Lineage (NCBI taxonomy): Bacteria > Bacillati > Actinomycetota > Actinomycetes > Kitasatosporales > Streptomycetaceae > Streptomyces > Streptomyces sp. NBC_01264. The sequence goes on along the minus strand of NZ_JAPEOX010000001.1, from coordinate 6,696,140 downwards.
TCCCGTTCGCGGCTGGTCAGGCCCAGCGCCTCGACCGGGTCCGCGCCCGGAGCGAGCAGGGCCCCGGCGGCGTCGTCCACGGGGGTGAGCGGGAGCCTGGCGCGCTGTGCGAGCAGGGCCAGGTCCTCCCGGATCCGGCGGGCTCCGAGCTGCTCGGCGGCGGCGTAGGCCTCCTGGAGCAGCCCGGCGGCGGCCTCGCGGTCCCCGCCGGCGGCCAGGAGCGCCTCCACGAGCCGGTACTGGGCCCTGGCGAGCAGGTAGGGGCGCTCCAGGGGGCGTACGGCCGCTTCCACGGCCGTCCAGTCGGCGACGGTGTCCCGGGCCTCGGCGCGCAGCAGCTCGGCCCTGAGGTACTCGGAGTGGGCGGTCCACACCGGGGCCGGTGTGGCCAGGCCCCGGGCCGCGGTGCGCAGCACGGTCAGCGCCTCCTCGCGGCCGGCCTCCGCGCCGGGCAGGCCGCGGGCCTCGGCTTCGGCCGAGGCGGCGGCGAGCAGCAGCGGCCAGGCGTAGCGGTGGATGCCGAGCGGGAAACCGTGGTCGATGACGGCGGCCACCTCGCTGCGGACGTCGGCTATCCGGCCCTCCGCCGCGGCCACGCCGATCGCGAGGCGGAACAGCGGGATCCGGTGCTGGGGCTGCCCGTCGTGGGCCCCGAAGTGGGTACGGGCGGCGGTGAGCTGGCCGGCCGCCTCGGCGAGTTCGCCGCGGGCCAGGGCCAGGTAGGACAGCCGTACGACGGCGGCGGCGCGCGGGGCGGCGCTGCTGACGAGGGTCAGGGTGCGGCGGGCCTGCGTCGCGGCCTCCTCCCACCGGCCCAGGCTGTACAGGCTCTCCGCCATGTTCCCCCGGATGTACGCCTCGGAGTCCATCAGATGGGAGTTCTTGACCAGCTCGGCGCCCTCTTCGGCCAGTTCCACCGCTTCGCGGGACCGGCCCAGGCTTTCCAGGTGGGAGGTGAGGTTCACGTGCGCGCGTCCTACCAGCATGGCGAGTCCGAGCTCGGCGGCCCGGTCCCTGACCGCGTGCATCTCGGCGAGTCCGCGCTGGGTGTCCCCGGAGTCGACGAGCAGGCTGCCGACGGTGATCCGGGCGTTGAGTTCGGTGTCCTCGGCGCCGACCATCCGCGCGTACTCCACGGCGCGTTCGGCGGCGACCAGGTTGTCGGGCCCCGGCTTGTGGAGCATGCCCCAGCTCGCGGCCCGGACCAGGACGTCGGCGTGCACCTGGGACGGGGGCAGCCCGCGGACGAGCTCCTGCGCCTTGGCCAGCTCCTCCCAGCCGTCGCCGCGGGCCAGGCTCGCGATCATCCGGGAGCGTTCGGTCCAGAACCAGGCGGCGCGCAGCGGGTCGTGGCCGTCCGCCAGCAGCCGCAGGGCCGTCTTGGTCAGCTTCAGCGCGCGTTCGCGCTCGCCGCCGAAGCGGGCCGCGACGGTGGCTTCGGCCAGCAGGTCGAGGCGTTGCAGCGGGGTCGTCGCCGGGTCGCAGCCGCAGGGCGGGTAGACCTCGGTGTAGTCCGCCGGGCGCAGTTCGCCGCGCACCTCCTCCGGTACGGCCTCCCACAGTTCCATGGCCCGTTCCAGCAGGCGCAGTTGCTCGGAGTAGGCGTGCCGGCGCCGGGCGGCCACCGAGGCCGCGAGCACGGCGGGCAGGGCCTTGACCGAGTCGTTGGCGTAGTACCAGTAGGTGGCGAGGCGGATGACCCGCTCCTCCGCGCGGATCAGCGAGTCGTCCTGTTCGAGCTCCTCGGCGTAGCGGCGGTTGACGCGGGCGCGCTCGCCGGGCAGCAGGTCGTCGGAGACGGCCTCGCGGACCAGGGAGTGGCGGAAGCGGTAGCCGTCGCCGTCGGGGGTGGCGAGGAGGATGTTGGCGCCGACCGCCGCGCGCAGGGCCTCGATCAGTTCGTCCTCGGAGAGCCGGGTGACGGCCCGCAGCAGGGGGTACTCCACCGTGGAGCCGCCCTCGGCGACGATGCGCACGACGCGCTGCGCGGCGTCGGGCAGGACCTCGACGCGGACCAGGAGCAGGTCGCGCAGGGATTCGGTGAGGCCGGTGCGGCAGCCGCTGGCGCGGGAGGCGACGAGTTCCTCGACGAAGAAGGCGTTGCCGTCGGAGCGGTCGAAGACCGATTCGACGAACTCCTCGTCGGGCTGGGAGGCGAGGATCCCGGCGAGCTGGCGGCGTACCTCGGCCCGGTTGAAGCGGGACAGCTCGATGCGCTGGACGGTGCGCAGCCGGTCGAGCTCCGCGAGGAGCGGGCGCAGCGGATGGCGGCGGTGGACGTCGTCGGCGCGGTAGGTGGCGACCACGACGAGCCGGCCGCTGCCGAGTGCGCGGAAGAGGTAGGAGAGCAGGTGCCGGGTGGAGGTGTCCGCCCAGTGCAGGTCTTCCAGGACGAGGACGACGGTGCGGTCGGCGGCGAGCCGTTCCAGCATCCGGGCCGTCAGTTCGAAGAGCCGGGCGGTGCTCTCCTCGTCGTGCGGGCCGCGCGGGGTCTCGCCCAGTTCGGGGAGGATGCGTGCGAGTTCGCCCTCCTGGCCGACGGCGGCCGCGGCCAGTTCGTCGGGGAGCAGGCGGTGCAGGGTGCGCAGTGCGGTCGAAAACGGGGCGAAGGGAAGTCCCTCCGCCCCGATCTCCACACAGCCTCCGACGGCTACGACCGCGCCGCGGCGGTCGGCCTCGCAGAGGAACTCCTCGGTGAGGCGGGTCTTGCCGACCCCGGCCTCGCCGCCTATGAGCAGTGCCTGCGGCTCCTGGCCGGCGGCGCGCGTCAGGGCGTCGGTGAGTACGGCCAGTTCGTCGGCTCGGCCGACGAACACCGGGCTGACAGATCTGGTCTCCACGCCGCCGAGCATCGCACAGAGGCCCTGCCCGTCGGCACTGGATATCGGTGCGCTTCTCATCACGTGCCGGTTCGCACGGTCTCGCGACGCGGGTTACGCGGCGCGGGTGAACCGGCCGCGCTGTCCTCTCACCGACCCCTCCGGTTCCTGGCTGCGGGAGAAGAGGCGGCGGGCCTTCTTCGCTTCCTGGACCAGACGGAAGGCGTCGGCCTCGCGGATGAGGTCGTCGCGGCGGGCGGTGGCGATCTCGTACTCGAACATCTCGTGCTCCCTGGTTCGCTTTTCTCGGACACCTCGTTCGGTGTGATCCAAGATTCGCGCCCCAGGGGGTGCCGGCACATCGGGAGCATGCCGCATCTGTACGGGCCGGGGGGCCTTAGGCCGGGACCGGGGGTCCCTGAGGTGGCCTAAGGCAGTACCTAGGCGGGCCGCCGGGTCGCCGCGAACGGCCTAGGCGGCCGCCCCGGAAGCAGTGAACGGCCTAGGCGGCGGGGGCCGTCGGGAGGGCGAGGAGGTACATGGCCAGGAAAGCGGCGATGCCGATGACGGCGACGACGACGGCGGCCCAGGAGACGGAGCGGACCCACGCCGGGAGGGTGCGGCCGGGGGCGCCGAAGGCCGGACGGGCCAGCACGAAGACGGCGAGGAGCAGTGCGATCGTCGACAGGACGCCGTTGACCAGGGCGGTCATGTGCCAGGCGTTGCCGTACAGCGCCTCGATCTTGTCCGCGGTGCTGGAGGCGTCGGCCGAGCTGATCTGGCCCTTGAGGGTCTCGCGCTCGCCCATGACGCGGGAGGTCCAGCTGCCGCTGAGGGCGATCAGGCCGAGACCGGCGGCGACGATCGCGGAGGCTCCGGAGGCGACACCACTGCTCTGCTCCTCGTCGGCCTCGGCGTCGAGCCCGTCGAACTCCTCGGCCTCCTCGGTCCCCTCGTTCAGGTCCAGGGCCTCGTCGGTGGTGGTGGTGTCCGCGGCGGCCGGGGCGGTCGTCCCGTCGGTGGCGGCCTTCTTCAGGTCGGCCGGGGAGTCCGCCTCGGGAGCGGTCGGGGCGGGGGTCTTGGTGGTGTCCATGCGGGGCACCGTAGGCGGCTTTTCTGAGAGGTTCCTGAGAATCCGGCCGAGCGGCGTGCGGCGCCCCGCCCCGGCCCTCCGGAAGGCTCGGGGCGGGGCGGCGGCGGGGCGGCGACGGGCCGACGCGGAGGGAGGTTGCGCGGAGGCCGCGGAGGGCCGTTACGCGGAGCGGGCCGCGGACCACTCGGGGGCGAGGAGCGCCCAGACCTCGGTGTCCTGGCGGACGCCCCGGTGCAGGTGGTTCTGGCGCAGCACGCCTTCACGGGTCATGCCGAGGCGCTCGGCCACGGCGAGGCTCTTCTTGTTGCCGGAGGCGGCGTGCCACTCGACGCGGTGCATGCCGCGCTCACCGAAGGCGTAGTCGATCAGGACCCGGCAGGCCTTCGTGACGAGGCCGCGGCCGGCCGCGGCGGGCTCCAGCCAGCAGCCGATCTCGCAGTTGCCCGTCGCCGCGTCGAACGCCGGGAAGAGCACCCCGCCCACGAGCGTGCCGTCGAGGCGGATCCCGAAGAACCGCGCGCCGTCCTCCCCCGCCGTGAGCGCGTACTTGGCCAGCAGGGCGCGGGCGGACTCCAGGTCGGAGGACCGGTCGGGGAAGCCGACGTACTGGCCGATGAACTCGCGTCCGCGTTCGATGTGGGCGAAGAACTCCTCCGCGTGCCGGGCTTCCAGCGGGAAGAGCTGGGCGTCGTCGGCGAGGTCTATCGAGAACATGCGCGTTCTTCCTTGGGTATCGAGCGGCGGATGGCCGGATCACCGGGAGCTGGTCGCGGGCTCGGCCGCTTCCTCGCTCGTGACGGGGTCCGCGCCGGGCCGTTGCAGGGGAAGTTTCGCATGCGGGCGGCGCTCGGGGGGCTCGATGCTGATCTTCGGGAGCCTGCGGTCCAGCCAGGCCGGCAGCCACCAGTTGGCTCCGCCGAGCAGGTGCATCAGGGCCGGCACGAGGAGGGTCCGCAGGACGAAGGCGTCGAGGGCGACGGCCGCGGCGAGCGCGATGCCGAACATGGCGATGAGCCGGTCACCGCTGAGTACGAAGGCCAGGAAGACGGAGATCATGATGACGGCCGCCGAGTTGATCACCCGGCTGGTCTCGGCGAGGCCGACGCGCACCGCCCGCCTGTTGTCCCCCGTCTCCAGCCACTCCTCGTACATCCGGCTGACCAGGAAGACCTGGTAGTCCATCGACAGTCCGAAGAGCACCGAGACCATGATCACCGGCAGGAAGGGCTCGATCGGCCCGGCGCTGCCCAGCCCCAGGAGTTCGCTGCCCCAGCCCCACTGGAAGATCGCCACGACGACTCCGAAGGAGGAGGCGACGGCTGCGACGTTCATGGCGGCGGCCTTGACCGGGATGCCGATGGAGCGGAAGGCCAGCAGCAGGAGCACGCAGCCGAGTGCGATGACCACACCGACGAAGAGCGGCAGTTTGCCGACGATGACCTCGGCGAAGTCATCGTACCCGGCGGTCACGCCGCCGACGTGGACCTGGAGGGAGGTGTCGTGGCCGGCGCGCGGGATGACGTCCTCGCGCAGTCTGTCGACCAGCTCGCTCGTGGCCCGGGACTGCGGAGCGGAGTCCGGTACGACGGTGACGACGGCAGTGTCGCCGTCGCGGTTGAAGACCGCCGGTCCGGCGGCGGCCACGCCCCTGGTCGTACGGAGCGACTCGGTCAGCGCCTCCACGGCGACGCGGTCGCCGGCCCCGCCGAGGCGGGCGACCACGGTCAGCGGGCCGTTCATCCCCGGGCCGAAGCCGTCCGCGAGCAGGTCGTAGGCCTTGCGGGTGGTGGACGTGGCCGGGTTGTTGCCCTGGTCGGAGGTGCCGAGGTGGAGGGAGAGCGTGGGCAGCGCCAGCACCACCATGACCGCCGTGGCCACCAGACCGAGCAGCTTCGGGTGGCGCTCGACGAAGACCGACCAGCGGGCGGCGAAGCCGGTCACCGCCTCGGGCCGCGGGCCGTCGGCGGCCAGTTTGCGCCGCTCGCGGCGGGACAGCGCGCGCATGCCGATGTACGAGAGGAGCGCGGGCAGCAGGGTCACCGAGGCGGCGACGGTCAGGACCACGGTGAGGGAGGCGGCGATGGCGACGCCGTCCAGGAAGTTCAGCCGGAGCACCAGCATGCCGAGCAGCGCGATGCAGACGGTGGCCCCCGCGAAGACCACGGCCCGGCCGGTGGTGGCGACGGCGCTCTCGGCGGCTTCCGCGACCGGGAGCCCGCGTTTGAGGCCCTTGCGGTGGCGGGTGACGATGAACAGCGCGTAGTCGATGCCCACTCCGAGGCCCACGAGGGTGCCGAGCATCGGAGCGAAGTCGGCGACCGGCATCGCGTGGCCGAGGAGGGTGATGCCGAAATAGGCGGTGCCCACGCTGACCAGGGCGGTCGCGATGGGCAGCAGGCTGGCGGCCAGGGAACCGAAGGCCAGGAACAGCACCACCGCGGCGATGGCCACGCCGATGACCTCGGCGAGGTGCGCGGAGGGGGCTTCGGTGAGGCCGACGGCGCGCCCGCCGAGCTCGACCTGGAGCCCGTCGGCCTGCGTGGCCGGGTTCCGCGCGGCGTCGACGACGGCCTTCGCCTCGCCCTTGGGCACCGAGTCGGCCTGCCGGTCGAAGGTGACCACGGCGTAGGCGGTGCGTCCGTCGGGGCTGATCCGGGCCGCGCTGTCGGGCCCGGGACCGTAGGGACCGGCGACCGATCCGACTCCGGGCAGCCCGGCTATCGAATCCAGGGCCCGCGTCATGCGCTCCCGTACGGCCGGCGTCCGCACGCTCTGCCCGTCCGGGGTCCGCCACACGACGGTGTTGGTGTCGCCGCCCTGCCCGTGGAACCCCTCGCGCAGCAGGGCGTGCGCCTTGGCGGACTCCGTGCCGGGGACCTCGTAGTCGTTGGAGAAGGCCGTCCCCGCGCCGACCGCGGCGGCGGCGGTCCCGCCGAAGGCGAGGAGCCAGATCAGGACGGCGACGAGTCGGTGCCGCATGCACCAGCGTGCGAGGGCTGACAACGGACGGGCTCCCTGGTGGTTCGGATCCTTACCGGGGAACGGCCCGTCGGAAAGAACGCGTGAACACTGAAAACTGAACGCTGGGCTCGGGCGTCGAGCTCTGGAATTTTGTTGCGTGCGATTGGTCTACACCTTCACGATCGCAGCGTCGCGTGATCGTTGGCAGCCATCGTGGGCAGCGTCACAGGCGTTCGGGCAGGTCCGGGACCTAGGTCACACGGGGTTCGGAGCGGAGGTCCGCCCGGATGGGTCGTCGGACGGGCCGGACGGGTCGTCGGACGGGCCGGCGGGGTCGCCGACGGGCTCTTCGCCGGGTGCCGCGTCCGCCCGGTAGCCCGGCAGCGAGGGCCAGCGCACGGTCAGCACCACCGCGTCCTCCTCCGCGTACCAGGAGTGGTCGACTCCGCGTCCCCACACCACGTAGTCCCCTTGTTCGGCCAGGACGACGCTGCGGCCGGGGAACTCCAGCCGGAACCGGCCGCTGATCAGTACCTGCAACGCCGTACGGGACTCTCCGCGCACCCAGCTCGCCCGCTCCTCACCCTTGGGGTGGACGCCCCATTTGATCTCCACGTCCTCGCTGTGGCGGGGATCGCCGGGCTCCTTGAAGTGCCCCAGCAGCCAGCCCCGGTCGACGGCGGCGTCGGGGGCGGCCTTGCCGGTGTAGACGGCGGGGTGCGCGGACGGGTGCGCGAAGGGGGTGGGGTGCGTGGGGTGCGTGGGGTCGCTCACGGGGGTGAGGTTAATGCAGTTGTCGGACCCGTCGGCGGCTGGTGAGCTGGCCCGATGACGATGAACGCAGAGGATTTGAGAGCAGTGCGCGCCGAGTTCGACTCCGTGATGCGCAAGGACGCCCGGCCGGACACCAGTGACGCGCGGGTGGAACGGGCGGGCCCGGTCGTACGGCAGATCGTGCCCGCGACCGGAGGGAACACGGTGCTCTGGTCGGACCTGGACGAGCACACCGCGGACGCGGCGATCTCGGAACAGGTGGCGTTCTTCACCGCACTGGCCGCTCGGGGCGAGATCCCGTCGGCGGAGTTCGAGTGGAAGCTCTACGGCCACGACCGCCCCGCCGACCTCGGCGACCGGCTGCGCGCCGCCGGCTTCGTGGCGGAGCCGGAGGAGACCCTGCTGGTGGCGCGGGTGGAGGAGCTCGCCGCCCTGTCGGTGGAACCGCCGGAGGGCATCACACTGCGGGTGGTGACCGACGAGGCCGGCGTGGAGCTGATGATGGAGGCCCACCGCCGGGCCTTCGGCTCGGACCGCCCGCGCATCAGGGACCTGATGCTGAACCTGCTCAGGAACGAGCCGGACACCATCGAGGCCGTCGTCGCGATGGCGGGCGACACCCCGGTGAGCGCGGCCCGGATGGAAATGCGCCCGGGGAGCCCCTTCGCGGGCCTGTGGGGCGGCGGCACGGTCCCGGAATGGCGTGGCCGCGGGATCTACCGCCTCCTGGTGGCCCACCGCGCCCGCGTGGCGGCGGACCGGGGCATCCGCTACCTCCAGGTCGACGCCTCGCAGGACAGCCGGCCGATCCTGGAACGGCTGGGCTTCGGCGTGCTGGGCGTGACGGTGCCTTGGATCTGGGAGGCGAAGGAGTAGACGGGGCGAGACGGCCCCAGGCCCCCCTACGCCGCCAGCTCGATCCCCCTTCGCGTCAGCTTCAGCGTGTACACCGTGTCCCTGCTGAGCAGGCGGCTCACGCCCGTCGCCAGGGCCACCGCGAGCATGAAGGGGGCGATCAGGGTGTACTCCCCGGTGAGCTCCACCATGATGACCACCGCCGTGATCGGGGCCCGTGCGCTGCCCGCGAAGACCGCCGCCATGCCGACCAGCGCGAAGGCGGGGGCGTCGGCCGGGGAGGTCACCAGGCCGACGGCGGCGCCGAGGGTGGCTCCGATGAAGAGGGACGGGGTGAAGACCCCGCCCGAACCGCCGATGCCCATCGTGGTGCTCGTCGCCAGGATCTTGCCCAGCATCAGGAGCAGCAGCAGGCCCAGGGCGTACTTCCCGTGGACCGCGCCCTCCAGCACGGGGTAGCCGACTCCGTACATCTGGGGCAGTGCCAGCAGGATCAGGCCGAGCAGCAGCCCGCCCACCGCCGGGCGCAGCCATTCCGGGCCGCGCCACAGCCGGTCGCACAGGTCCTCGGCCACGTAGAGGAAGCGCGTGAAGCCGATCCCGACGGTTCCCGCGAGGACTCCGAGGGCGGCGAAGAGCAGGTACTGCCCGGGGTGGCCCACGTGCATCGCTTCCAGGACCAGGAACGGCCGGTCGCCGAAGACCGCGCGGGCGATGGCGCAGGCGGTGACGGAGGCGAGGGCGAGGTACCCGAAGGTGCGGGAGGTCCAGCGGCGGAGGATGAGCTCCATCGCGAACACCACGCCGGCCAGCGGTGCGTTGAAGGTGGCCGCGATGCCGCCGGCCGCGCCGCAGGCGAGGAGCAGTGTGGTGTGCTCCTCGTCGGACTTCAGCAGGCGTCCGAGGGTGGAGCCGAGTGCCGCCCCGATCTGGACGATGGGGCCCTCGCGGCCGACGGAGCCGCCGCCGCCGATGCAGAGGGCGGAGGCGAGCGATTTGACGGCGGCGACGCGGCCCTTGATCTTCCCGCCGTTGTGAGCGACGGCCAGCATGACCTCGGGGACCCCGTGCCCGCGGGCCTCGCGGGCGTAGCGGTGGACGAGCGGGCCGTAGACGAGGCCGGCGACGACGGGGGCGAGCAGGACGAAGTACGGGCCGAGGAACCGTGCGCCGGGGTGGGCGGTGTGGCCGGCCCCCGCGTAGTCGGCGTGGCCGGACAGCAGCTCCGTCGCCCCGATCACCATCCACCGGAAGAGCACGGCTCCGACGCCCGCTCCGACGCCGATGAGCAGCACGGGTCCGAGGGCCTTCACGTGGGGGATATGGGTGATATGGGCACGACTTGGCGGCATATGTTCACTTTAGGAACAAAAAACGGGACGCAGTAGGGGCGAACGCCTTCCACCCCCCGGGACCTACGGGGCAAGATCTCTGCCATGGCCGCAACAGAATCCGCCCACCGCACCGCCCCTCCCCTGACCGGGGGAGAGCGCGAGACGCTCCGCGCGTACCTCGACTTCCACCGCGCCACCCTCGCCTGGAAGTGCGAGGGCCTCACCGACGAGGAGCTGCGCCGCCAGGCGTCCCCGCCCTCCACGCTGTCCCTGCTCGGACTGGTGCGGCACATGGCGGAGGTGGAGCGGCACTGGTTCCGGCGCACCTTCGGCGGGGCGGACGTCCCCCATCTGTGGTCGGACACCCACGACTTCCAGGCCGCCTACGACGCCTCCGGCTCGACCCGCGCCGAGGCCTTCGCGGCCTGGCGCGCGGAGGTCGAGCACTCCCGCGCGGTGGAGGAGGCCGCCGAGTCCCTGGAGGTGACGGTCCGGGTGGAGAAGTGGGAGGAGGACGCCTCGCTGCGCCTGCTCATGCTGCACATGATCCACGAGTACGCCCGCCACAACGGCCACGCGGACTTCCTCCGCGAGGCCGTCGACGGCACCACGGGCGCCTGAGCCGGGTCGGCCCGGCCGGCCTCGGACTCCCGCTCACCCGCGATCCGTCACCGGCCCCGCCAGATATCCGGTGACCAGCTCCGCCCACTCCGCCGGGCGTTCGACGAACGGCAGGTGCCCGGTGGCCAGTTCCGCCCACCGGGCGCCCGGCAGCGAGTCCGCCAGCTCCCGCTGCACCTCCAGCGGTACGAGCAGGTCGGCGGTGGTCGCGATGACGAGCGCGGGTACGTCGATCCGGGCGAGGTCGGCGCGCAGGTCGGCCCCCTTCACCAGGGCGGCGTGGTCCGCGCCTCCGGGCGGGAAGGAGGCCGCGGTGGCCCGTACGGCCTCCTCCACCTGTTCACCGGTCATCCCCTCCAGCACCCGCGGGCTGAGGGTGAGCGGGACGAGGAGCCGGGCGAGCAGCTCGGCCTCCCCGCGGCGGGCCAGTTCGGCCCAGAGGTCGGTGACGAGGCCGAGCCGGTGACCGGCGCGGGCGAAGCTCGCCGTGAGCACGAGCGCGGTGACCCGTTCGGGGTACCGGGCGGCGATGCGCACGGCGACGTTCCCGCCGAGCGAGTAGCCGAGGACGGCGAACCGCCCCAGCCCCTCCGCGTCGGCGGCGGCGACCAACTGATCTGCCAGCTCGTCCAGTTCGAGCGGCCCGGTGGCGCGCGGGGTCCCTCCCGTACCCGGGTAGTCCACGCCCACGACGGTGTGGCCTTCGGCCAGGGCATCGAGGATCGGACCGAAGTTCGATTCGACCGAGCCCCCTCCGCCGTGGGCGAGGAGCAGGCCGGGGCCACCGCCCTCCTTGCGGACGGTACGGGCGTAGGTACTGGTCAGTGCGGTGCTCATGGGATCCCCCTAGATTTCCTTAGCGGTCACTACAGAAAGAACCGTACCTACTTTACGTAGCGATCGCTACAGAACTCTTGATTTTGTACGGGTGCCGTACGGGTCGACGGCGCGTCACCTCCACCTCACCCGGGGATGTCGCAGGCATGGCAGACGACAACAGGCCCCAAAGGAACGTCTCGTGGCGAGTCCTGGGCACGATGGCCGCGCATTTCCGCAAGCAGGCCGGGTACACCCAGGCGGCCCTCGCCGAGCACCTGCACACCGACCCGGAGACCATCGCCTCCATGGAGCAGGGCCGCCGGCTGCTCCAGCCGCGGATGGCGGCGACGCTCGACGAACTGTTCGGCACGGGCGGGCTGTTGAGCAGCTCGCTCGCGAGGATCCCGAAGCGGGAGCGGTACCCGGCGTTCGCGATCGACTTCATCACGCACGAACGGGATGCGGAGAGCCTGTTCTCGTACGAGAACTCTGTGATCCCGGGGCTGCTCCAGACCCCGGAGTACGCGGCGGCCGTCTTCGGCTCGCTGTATCCGCCACTCACCGCCGAGGAGATCGAGGTGCAGACGGCCACCCGACTGGCCCGCCAGTCCATGCTGGGGCGCAAGCCTTGGCCGCCGATGATGCACTACATCGTGGAGCAGTCCGTCCTGGAACGGCCCATCGGGGGTCGGGAGGTCTTCCGAGACCAGCTCTGCCACCTGAGGGAGATGGCCGAACTCCCTTTCCTCGGGCTCCAGATCATGGCCAACGACCGTGAAACACACGCCGCTCTCGACGGCCCGATGGTGCTGCTGGAAACGGGCGACCACGACCCGCTCGCGTACATCGAAGGGCAGGGCGTCAGCTTCCTGTTGGACGACCCCGAGGAGGTCCATCCGCTGAGTCTCAAGTATGGGATCCTGCGGAACCAGGCGCTGTCCATGGAGGACAGCAAGCGCCTGCTGGACGACCTGCTAGGAGAGTCATGACCGCCCACGCACTGACCTGGTTCAAGTCGAGCTACAGCGGCAGCGAGGGCGGCAACTGCCTCGAAGTCGCTTACCAGTGGCGGAAGTCCAGCTACAGCACCGACGAGGGCGGCGACTGCGTCGAGGTCGCCGCCCACCCCGCCGCCGTGCACGTCCGCGACTCCAAGGTCACCGAGGGCCCGGTCCTGACCGTGGCCCCCGCCGCCTGGGCCGCCTTCGTCGGCGACGCCACCCGCTGACCGCTCGGAGTACGGCGGGGCTCACCCCCCGTCCGGCACTCCGAGGTCGGCCCTCATCGCCGCCCGCATCACCCGGAGCGCAGCCCAGATGCCCTGCTGGGCCTCCGCCGCCGCCTCCATCGACTCCCCCCGGGCCGGCTCGCCCCGCTCCAGGCGCTTCACCTGCCCGTAGACGTCCGTCAGGGCGCGGTTGACCGCCATCGCGGGCGTGAGGACGGGGCCGGGGGCGATCATCTGCGCCTCGGAGTACTGGTCGCGGAAGGCGTCCTTCGCGGCGTCGAGCGCGGTCCGGTCTACCTCCTCGACCCCGCGCTCCCTCATGGCGTGCAGATGCCGGTTGAGGGCCGTGGTGAACTGCCGGGCGTCCCGGTTGAGGCCCGCGTAGCAGGTGCGCCGCAGCAGCAGGTTCTCGCGCACCGCGTCGTGACCGCGCACGAGCTCGATCTCGCGGCGCTTCGCGCGCGTCGCACCCAGCTGGGTGAGCAGCGTGCCGCCCAGCGTCCCCGCGACGCCCACCACGGCGATGACCATCGAACCGATCTCCACCGGCACACCTCCCCCAGTCCGTTTTCCCCGCGCACAGTCTGCCGGGCCACCGGCCGGGAAGGTCTCGATGGGGGTGCGAGTTCCGATTTCCATTGACCCCGTCAACCGCACCACGGGAAACTGTGCCTCCATCAAATACTGGGCGCTGGGGGGAAATTGACCAGCCAGAATCTGCACATCGGGCCGGACGCGGCGGCGGATCGCTACCGTTTGCTCCGGTCCATCGGGCGCGGCGGGGAGGCCGTGCTCTATCTCGCGGAGATCGAGCTCGCGGGAGGATCCGAGCCCGTCGTCGTGAAGGTGCTCGACTCCAAGACCACGATCACCCCGGACGTCTTCGACCGGATCAGCCAGAAGTGGAACGAGCAGGCGGAACTGCTGCGCTTCGTCCACCGGCCGGGTGTCGTGGGCGTACGGGAGCACTTCGAGGGGCCGCCGATCCACCGGCCCGGGGAGTCCTCGACCCTGACCGGGCGGGCCCTGGTCCTGGTCATGAACCACGTCGACGGACTCGACCTGCGGGACTGGCGGGCCGAGCGCACCCTCGCCACGGCCGCCGAGCGGCGCGAAGTGATGCGCACGCTGGAGCAGTTGGCCGACGTACTGGACTGGCTGCACTCGGGGAAGGCGACCCCCTCCGGGCGTCAGGTGATCCACGGTGACCTGTCGCCGGGCAATGTCATGGTCGACGCGCACGGGCAGGCCACCCTGGTGGACTTCGGCCTCAGCAAGCTGACCGCCGACCACCAGACGGCGGAGGTGTGGTTCACCCAGGGCTACGCGGCGCCGGAGGTCTTCGAGGGGAAGCGGACCCCGGGCGCGGACCGGTACGCCTTCGGGGCCATCGCGTACTTCCTGCTGAGCGGGGAGTCCCCGCCCTCGACGCCGGAGCTGCTGGCGCAGGCCCTCGTACGGCTGCCGCAGTTCGCGGTGCTGGACGCGGAGCAGCGGGCGCGGATCGCCTCCATCTACGCCGCCGACCCGCTGAAGCGTCCGCTGAACCTGGCCGGCTGGATGAAGGACATCCGCCGTGCGGTGGTGTCCACCACCTCGTCCACCTCGCAGCGGGTAGTCCAGGACGCGGTGCCGTTGCCCCCGGCGGCTCCCCCGGTTCCGGCAGCGGCTCCGCCGAAGCCCGTGGCTCCGCCCCAGCAGCCCTCGCAGCCGCCCGCGGCGCCGGTGGTGGCTCCGGCCGTCCCGGCGGCCCCGCCCGCGGCTCCCCCGGCGCAGCCGGTGTACACCCCGGCGCCCACCGAGCCCGCGTACACGCCCCCGCCCACCGAGCCGGTGTACACCCCGCCGCCGGTCCAGGCGACCGTGCCGCAGGGGTACGGGCCGGCGCCCGCTGCCGCCTCACCCGCGGAACCGGCGCCCGCACCGCCGCCGCGCAAGAAGCGGCGGGCCCGGGTGGTGCTGGGGGCGCTGCTCGCCGTCCTGGTGGTGGCGGGCGGCGCCGTGGCCGGCGTGAAGCTGCTCGGGGACAAGAAGGACGCGGACGGCTCGAACACGGCTGCCAGCGGGGACAAGGCGGCCTCGTCCCCCGCGAACCCGGCTCCCACCCCCACCCCGACCCCGACACCGACACCGTCCGCATCCGAGTCCGAGTCCGTCGACCCGACGGCCCAGCCCACGGCGACCGGAACCCAGCCCCCGTCGGGGGTCGCGCCGGGCGTCAACGCGGCCGATCTGACCGTCATGAGCCCGGTGACGGACCTGGGCGGGTTCGAGGTCCGGCCGGCCAAGATCGACACCAAGGAGTACGGGGCGGCGTTCGTCGCCGAGCGCCGCTGCTACAGCGACACGTACACCGAGTTCGACCTCAACCGCGCCTGGAAGAAGCTCGACTTCATCGTGGGCATCGACGACGGCTCGACGAACGAGAAGGGCCGGATCAGCTTCTCCCTCGACGGCCAGCCCGCCGCCTTCTCCGAGCTCGTGCAACTGGGCAAGCCGATCACCCACACCCTTGAGGTGAGCGGCGCCCTGCGGCTGCGCATCAAGGTGGACAAGGGCTGCGACAACGGCACCGTCGTCATCGCCGCCCCCGTACTCAAGCGCTGAGACCGCGAAGGCCCCGTACCGGACGGATCCGGTACGGGGCCTTCGCGCACGCCGATCGCGCGAACTACTCGGAGACGCCCAGGCGCTCCAGGATGAGCTCCTTGACGCGGGCCGCGTCGGCCTGGCCGCGGGTGGTCTTCATGACCGCTCCGACCAGCGCGCCGACGGCGGCGACCTTGCCGCCGCGGATCTTGTCGGCGATGCCCGCGTTGCCCGCGATGGCCTCGTCCACGGCCGCGCCGAGCGCGCCCTCGTCCGAGACGACCTTCAGGCCGCGCTTCTCGACGACCTCGTCCGGGGTGCCCTCGCCGGCGAGGACGCCTTCGAGGACCTGGCGGGCCAGCTTGTCGTTGAGCTCACCGGCCGCCACCAGGGCCGCGACGCGCGCGACCTGGACGGGGGTGATGGGCAGCTCGTCGACGACGACGCCCTGCTCGTTGGCGTTGCGCGCCAGCTCGCCCATCCACCACTTGCGGGCGGCCGTGGAGTCGGCGCCGGCCTCGATGGTGGCGACGATGGAGTCCACCGCGCCCGCGTTGAGGATCGACTGCATGTCGTGCTCGTTGATCCCCCACTCCTCCAGGAGGCGGTTGCGGCGCACGCGCGGCATCTCCGGCAGACCGGAGCGCAGCTCCTCGACCCAGGTGCGGGCCGGGGCGATCGGGACCAGGTCGGGCTCCGGGAAGTACCGGTAGTCCTCGGCGTTGTCCTTGATGCGGCCGGCCGTGGTGGAGCCGTCCTCCTCGTGGAAGTGCCGGGTCTCCTGCACGATCGAGCCGCCCGACGAGAGCACCGCCGCGTGGCGCTGGATCTCGAAGCGAGCCGCGCGCTCGACGGAGCGCAGCGAGTTGACGTTCTTCGTCTCGCTGCGGGTGCCGAACTCGGACTCGGGGGTGGGGCGCAGCGACAGGTTGACGTCGCAGCGCATCTGGCCCTTGTCCATGCGGGCCTCGGAGACGCCGAGCGCCTTGATGACCTCGCGCAGCTCGGCGACGTACGCCTTGGCCACCTCGGGGGCGCGCTCGCCGGCGCCCTCGATCGGCTTGGTGACGATCTCGATGAGCGGGATGCCGGCGCGGTTGTAGTCCAGCAGGGAGTGGGACGCGCCGTGGATACGGCCGGTGGCGCCGCCGACGTGCAGCGACTTGCCGGTGTCCTCCTCCATGTGGGCGCGCTCGATCTCCACGCGGAAGATCTCGCCGTCCTCCAGCTGCACGTCGAGGAAGCCGTTGAAGGCGATCGGCTCGTCGTACTGGGAGGTCTGGAAGTTCTTCGGCATGTCCGGGTAGAAGTAGTTCTTCCGGGCGAAGCGGCACCACTCGGCGATCTCGCAGTTCAGCGCGAGACCGATCTTGATAGCGGACTCGATGCCGATCTCGTTGACGACCGGCAGCGCGCCGGGCAGGCCGAGACAGACCGGGCAGGTCTGCGAGTTGGGCTCGGCGCCCAGCTCGGTCGAGCAGCCGCAGAACATCTTGGTCTTCGTGCCGAGCTCGACATGGACCTCGAGGCCCATGACGGGGTCGTACGACGCGAGGGCGTCCTCGTACGACAGCAGTTCAATGGCAGTCACAGTGGAAATTCCCTCTCAGCCCAGCAGGACGTCGTCGTCGCCGAGACGCTTCAGCTCGCGGTACAGGATCGCGAGGCCGGTGACGATGGCGGCGGCCGACACGACGGCGTCGATCAGCTTCAGCGTGTCGTGCTCGCTGCGGGCTTTCCTGGCCTGCTTGACGACGCTGAGGGCACCGAACGCGGTGGTGCCGATCGACAGGTACGTACCGGACTTGGACTTCCTGAAGCCCTTGGCCTTGGACAGCGCACTCGTATTGGAACTCACAGCGACGGAGCCTCCTCAAGCAGCGGGTGGCCCCAGCGCTCGACGAAGGCGGCCTCGACTGCGGCACCCACCTTGTACAGGCGGTCGTCCTTCATCGCCGGGGCGATGATCTGGAGCCCGACCGGCAGACCGTCCTCCGGGGCCAGGCCGCAGGGCAGCGACATGGCGGAGTTGCCGGCCAGGTTGGTCGGGATGGTGCACAGGTCCGCGAGGTACATCGCCAGCGGGTCGTCGGTGCGCTCACCGATCGCGAAGGCGGTGGTGGGCGTGGTCGGGGAGACGATCACGTCGACCTGCTCGAAGGCCTTCTCGAAGTCCCGCGTGATGAGCGTGCGGACCTTCTGGGCGGAGCCGTAGTACGCGTCGTAGTAGCCGGAGCTGAGCGCGTACGTGCCGAGGATGACGCGGCGCTTGACCTCGTCGCCGAAACCGGCTTCGCGGGTCAGGGCGGTGACGTCCTCGGCGGACTTGGTGCCGTCGTCGCCGACGCGCAGGCCGTAGCGCATGGCGTCGAAGCGGGCCAGGTTGGAGGAGCACTCGGACGGCGCGATGAGGTAGTACGCGGCCATCGCGAGGTCGAAGGACGGGCAGTCCAGCTCCACGATCTCGGCGCCGAGCTCCTTGAGGAGGGCGACGGACTCGTTGAACCGCTGGACGACGCCGGCCTGGTAGCCCTCGCCGGCGAACTGCTTGACGACACCGACGCGCATGCCGGCGACGGAGCCGCTCAGGGCCGCCTCGACGACCGGCGGGACCGGGGCGTCGATGGACGTGGAGTCCATCGGGTCGTGGCCGGCGATGACCTCGTGGAGGAGGGCCGCGTCCAGGACCGTACGGGCGCAGGGACCGCCCTGGTCGAGGGAGGAGGAGAAGGCCACCATGCCGTAGCGGGAGACGCCGCCGTAGGTGGGCTTCACGCCGACGGTGCCGGTGAGGGCGGCGGGCTGGCGGATGGAACCGCCGGTGTCCGTGCCGATGGCCAGCGGCGCCTGGAACGCGGCCAGCGCGGCCGCGGAGCCGCCGCCGGAGCCGCCGGGGACCCGCGAGAGGTCCCAGGGGTTGCCGGTGGGCCCGTAAGCGCTGTTCTCCGTCGACGACCCCATGGCGAACTCGTCCATGTTGGTCTTGCCGAGGATGACGACGTCGGCTTCCTTCAGCTTGCGCGTCAGGGTGGCGTCGTACGGCGGGATCCAGCCTTCGAGGATCTTCGAACCGACGGTGGTGGGGATCCCGACGGTGGTGAAGATGTCCTTGAGCGCGAGCGGTACGCCGGCCAGCGGGCCGAGCTCCTCGCCGCGCGCACGCTTGGCGTCGACGGCGGCCGCCTGGGCCAGCGCGCCCTCGCGGTCGACGTGCAGGAAGGCGTGGACCTTCTCGTCGGTCGCCCCGATACGGGCCAGGTGGGCCTCGGTGACCTCGACGGCCGTGAGCTCGCCGGAGGCGATCTTCTCGGCGGTCTGGGCGGCCGTGAGCTTGATGATGTTGATGTCAGCCATGGTGATTAGTCCTCCCCCAGGATCTGCGGCACCTTGAAACGCTGCTGCTCCTGGGCGGGAGCGCCGGAAAGCGCCTGCTCGGGGGTGAGCGACGGACGGACCTCGTCCGCGCGCATGACGTTCGTCAGCGGCAGCGGGTGGGAGGTCGGCGGGACGTCTTGGTCGGCGACCTCGGAAACGCGGGCGACCGCGCCGATGATGTCGTCGAGCTGTCCAGCGAAGTGGTCGAGCTCTTCGCTCTTCAGCTCCAGACGTGCCAGCCGAGCGAGGTGGGCGACCTCCTCGCGCGTGATGCCAGGCATGCAGCGATCCTCTGGGGGTTCGGGTGTGTAGGTTTCGGCCCCAATCCTATGGGGCCCCGCCCCTGCCCGGCGCCCCGGTTTCCCCCCGGGGCGGTACGAAGCCCCCACGCGGGCCGATTTCCGCCGCGCGGCGAGGCTGTCCGCAGCCCGCCCCGGCTCGGGTTCCGCTGCGCGGGGCGGAGTTCCCCACTGCGACCCTTGCCGCTGCGCTGGGCGGAGTTCCCCTACCCGCCCTTCCACCGTTCCCCGGGCGCTGCCCGGACCCCGAAAGACCCTGGGGCTCCGCCCCAGACCCCGGTCCTCAAACGCCGGACGGCTGAAATGGCGCTCCGCGCCATCCAGCCCACACCGGCCACATCCAGCCCCTCCGGCGTTTGTCGAGGGTGATCGGCTGGACCGTGAGGGACGGGTCCATCCGCCGCGGGTCGAGCGCCGCCTCCGGCTGCTGGCTCGGGCCGTGCGTGATCCCGCCCGCGCGGAAGACCGACGGCGGATCGCCCGGCACGGGCACGTGCACCGCCGGTGCCTCCACCTACCTCACGGGGCCTGCGCCGCCGCCGCGGACGCCGCCTCCGCCGCGAGCTCCGCCGTGATGTCCGCCGGCCGCCGCCAGCCGCGCTCGCCGCGGGCCAGCAGCCAGGCCGTGGCCTCCTGGGGAGGCATCGCGGCGGCGACCAGCCAGCCCTGGACGGCGTCGCAGCCGAGGTCGCGCAGGCGCTCCCACGTCTCGTCGTCCTCGACGCCCTCCGCGACGACCAGCAGGCCCAAGGAGTGTGCGAGGTCCACCGTGCAGCGGACGATCTCCGCGTCCTGGGCGTCCACCGCGAGGCGGGCCACGAAGGAGCGGTCGATCTTGAGCTCGCTGACGGGCAGCCGCCGCAGGTGGACGAGGGAGGAGTAGCCCGTACCGAAGTCGTCCAGGGACATCTTCACGCCGTGCCCGGTCAGCCCGGCCATGGTGTCGGCGGCCCGCTGCGGGTCCTCCAGCAGGACGTGTTCCGTTATCTCCAGCTGGAGCCCGCTCGCCGGGACCCCGTGCCGGGCGAGGCGCGCGGCCACGGCGCCCGCGAAGCCGGGGGTGTGGACGTCGCGCGGCGACACGTTGACGGCGACCGGGACCTTGAGGCCCTGGGCCCGCCAGCGGGCGACCTGCGCGAGCGCGGTCTCCAGTACGTACTCCGTCAGGTGCGGCATCAACCCGGAGGTCTCCGCGATCGCGATGAACTCGTCCGGCGGGACCCGCCCGCGTTCCGGGTGCACCCAGCGCACCAGTGCTTCCAGCCCGGCCACCTTGCCGTCGAAGCGGACCTTCGGCTGGTAGTGCAGCTCCACCTCGCCCGCGTCCAGCGCCCTGCGCAGGTCGCCCAGCAGGCCGAGCCGGTCGGGGGTGTTGCTGTCGCGCTTGGACTCGTACACCTCGACCCCGGTGCGGTCCCGCTTCGCCTGGTACATGGCGACGTCGGCGCGGCGCAGCAGTCCCTCCGCGTCCAGTGCGTGGTCGGGGAAGACGGCGAGGCCGGCGCTGGCCTCCAGGACCAGGGTCAGGCCGTCCAGGTCGAGGGGGGAGCTGAGTTCGGCGACGAGGTGGCGGGCGATCCGCTGGGCGCTGGTGGTGGAGTCGGCGACGGGGAGGAGGACGGCGAACTCGTCTCCGCCCAGGCGGGCCGCCTCGGCGTCCGGGGGCAGGGCCTGGCGCAGCCGGTCCGCTATCTGCAGGAGGAGCCGGTCGCCGGCCAGGTGGCCGAGGGTGTCGTTGACCGCGCGGAAGCGGTCCAGGTCGATCAGGACCAGGGCCGCCCGGTTGCCGGAACGTTCGGCCTGGTCGAGCGCGCTCCAGGCGCGCTCCAGTAGCCACTGGCGGTTCGGCAGCCCGGTGAGCGGGTCCCGCAGCTGCTCCTCGGCGCGGGCGCGGGCGATCCACAGCGTGGAGTCCAGGGCGATCAGCGGTACGGCGAACAGCGGCAGCAGCACCGGCTGCGATTCGGCGACCACGCAGATCAGCGGGGCGATGCCGAGGAGCGCGACGGCGACCAGCGCCTGGCGCAGCAGCGCGGTACGGGCGACCGTGGGCAGTCCCCCGCCGCTCGGGGCGAGGGCGAGCCACAGCAGGACCCGGGTGACGAGCAGGTAGGCGAGCGCGACGAGGACGACTTCGGGTACCGCGTCGAGCTCCCAGCCGGTGGGCCGCCACGGGGCCTCGACGGAGGGCGACTCGCCGAACGCGGCGAGGACGAGGGCGCCCGCGCCGATGCCGAGGATGTCGGTGGCTCCGTGCAGCAGGCCCTGGCGCCAGCGGTGCCTGCGGGCGGCGCCGACCAGGGAGACCACGGCGAGGGAGACCAGGCCGGCGGGGACCCATCCGTAGAGGATGAGGACGCCGAGGGTGAGGGCCGCGCCCGATCCGGTGCCGCCCCACCACCGGTCGCGGCCGAGGGCGACGAGGTGGCCGACGATGATGCCGGTGAGCAGGGCGAGCGCCCAGCCGACCGGGCCGCCGGGGAACAGGGCGTGACGGCCGGTCAGCGCGAAGACGACGCCGACGCCCAGCACGACGGCGGCGAGCGTGACGATGGCGAAGGGCAGCACCGCGTTCCGGTCCGCCCCGCCCGCGCCCACTCCGGTGTCGAGTGGTCGCGATTGCGGTGTCCTGGAACCCAGGACACCGAGCCGGCCCGTCCGCATGGACGGGAACTCCCCGCCGAAATCTGGTGACGGGTCGGCGCTTTCGGTGGGTTTCATGCCCGTCCCTCTCACAGCCGGCGATGCCGATGCCACGCGATGGCCCCGATGTCATGCCATCACGGCTGGAAGCGCGTCAAGCAGCCGTGCACGACAGGCGCACCCCACAACAGTAGGACGCGGGAGGCGCCCAGGGGCAGCGGTCGGCGGCGGTTGCCCGAATACGACCCAGCCATCCTCATCAGTACGGTATCCGCCGAACGGGTGAGTTTGGACCAGGCCCCTGGCCGCCCGTCCGATGATCCGACAGGCCGCGGGCCCACCACCAGCCTTGTACCGGCCTCGCGGGGACCCGGTACCGGCCGCGGCCCACCGGGTCCCACCGCCGGCCGCGCCCGGCGCGCGCCCGCTCGTACGGCCGCACGCCACGCATCCGTTCGCCTTCGCTACTCCGCCGCGGAGTCGCCGTCCAACGGGAGCGCCGCCTCGCGCGCCGCGTCGGGGCCCTCCTCCAACAGGACGGCGAATCCGGCGTCGTTGAGGACGGAGAGCTTCAGCTGCACGGCCTTGTCGTACTTCGAGCCGGGGTTGTCGCCGACCACGACGAAGGAGGTCTTCTTCGAGACGGACCCGGTCACCTTGGCGCCGCGGCTCTGCAGGGCCTCCTTCGCACCGTCGCGCGTGTGGCTCTGCAAAGTTCCGGTGACGACGACGGTCAGCCCCTCCAGCGGGCGCGGCCCCTCGTCCTCGCCGGAACCTTCCTCCTCCATCCGGACGCCGGCCGCCCGCCACTTGCGCAGGATCTCCTGGTGCCAGTCGACGGCGAACCATTCCTTGAGGGAGGCCGCGATGATCGCGCCGACGCCGTCGGTGGCGGCCAGTTCCTCCTCGGTCGCCTGCTCGATCCGCTCGATGGAGCGGAACTCCCGGGCCAGCGCCTCCGCGGCGACCGGGCCGACGTGCCGGATCGACAGGCCGTTGATGATGCGGGCCAGGGGGCGGTCCTTGGCGGCCGCGATGTTCTCCAGCATCGACAGGGCGTTCTTCTTCGGCTCGCCCTTCTGGTTGGCGAAGACCGTGACGATCTTCTCCTCGCCCGTCTTGGGGTCCCGCTTGGGCAGCCCGCTGTCCGGGTCGACCACGTACGCCTTGATGGGCAGGAGCTGCTCGATGGTGAGGTCGAAGAGGTCGCCCTCGTCCCGCAGCGGCGGTTCGGCCGGCTCCAGCGGGTGGGTGAGCGCGGCCGCGGCCACCGCGCCGAAGTTCTCGATGTCCAGGGACTGGCGGCCGCCGAGGTAGAAGAGCCGCTCGCGCAACTGCGCGGGACACGTCTGCCCGTTGGGACAGCGCAGGTCGATGTCCCCCTCCTTCATCGGCCGCAGCTTCGTCCCGCACTCCGGGCACTCGGCGGGCATGACGAACTCCCGCTCGCTGCCGTCCCGCAGGTCGACCACCGGTCCGAGGATCTCGGGGATGACGTCGCCGGCCTTGCGCAGCACGACCGTGTCCCCGATGAGCACGCCCTTGGCCTTGACGACCTCCTGGTTGTGCAGGGTGGCGAACTCCACCTCGGAGCCCGCCACCGTCACCGGTTCCACCTGGGCGTACGGGGTCACGCGTCCGGTGCGGCCCACGCCGACCTTGATGTCGATCAGCTTGGAGTTGACCTCTTCGGGCGCGTACTTCCAGGCGATGGCCCAGCGCGGGGCGCGCGCGGTGGACCCGAGCCGGCCCTGGAGGGCGATCTCGTCGAGCTTGACGACGACGCCGTCGATCTCGTGCTCCACCGAGTGGCGGTTCTCGCCGAAGTACGCGATGAACTCCCGGACCTCGGCGAGCGTGGACACCACCTTGTTGTGCTGGGCGGTGGGCAGGCCCCACTCGTGCAGCAGCTCGTACGCCTGCGACTGGTTCTCGATCTCGAAGCCCTCGCGGGCGCCGATGCCGTGCACGACCATGTGCAGCGGGCGGCTCGCGGTGACCTTCGGGTCCTTCTGGCGCAGCGAACCGGCCGCCGCGTTGCGCGGGTTAGCGAAGGGCTTGCCCTCGGCCTCGACGAGCCGGGCGTTGAGCTCCTCGAACTTCTCCATCGGGAAGTAGACCTCGCCGCGGATCTCGACCAGGGCGGGGATCCGGTCGCCCTTCAGCCGGTCGGGGATGTCGGCGATGGTGCGCACGTTGGGCGTGATGTCCTCGCCCGTGCGGCCGTCGCCGCGGGTGGCGGCGCGGGTCAGGCGGCCGTTCTCGTAGGTGAGGTTGACGGCGAGGCCGTCCACCTTGAGCTCGCACAGGTAGTGGTAGTCGGAGGTGTTGGCGTCCCGGGCCACGCGTTCGGCCCAGGCCGCCAGTTCCTCGTCGTCGAAGGCGTTGTCGAGGGAGAGCATCCGCTCGCGGTGTACCACGGAGGCGAAGTCCGTCTCGTACGCCCCGGCCACCTTCTGGGTGGGCGAATCGGGCGTGCGCAGCTCCGGGTACTGCTCCTCCAGCGCCTCCAGCGAGCGCAGCAGCGTGTCGAACTCGGCGTCGCTGACGACCGGCTGGTCGTTCACGTAGTACCGGAAGCGGTGCTCCTCGACCTGCTCGGCGATCAGCGCGTGCTGCTCGCGCAGTTCCGCCGGTACGGCCGATTCGCTGCCCTGCTTCTGTTCGGCTGCCATGCCGTGTCCTCCCGTGACCCGTCTCGATCCATCACTCAGGGTTGTCGGCGAGCGACCTCGCCGCCCTGACGCAGTGGGCCTGAACCGCCCGTGCGTAGGCGGGCGAAGCGCCCGCCAGACCGCACGCCGGGGTGACCACGACGGACTCCGCCAGAGTCCCCGGGGTCAGCCCCAGCCTGCGCCAGAGCTTCCTGACACCCATGACGCTACCGCCCGGGTCCGACAACGGGCCGTCGGTCCCGGGCACCACTCCGGCGAAGAGTTTCGTACCGGCTTCGACGGCTTCCCCGATGGCGTCATCCTCGCGCTCGGTGAGCAAGGAGAAATCGAACGACACGCCCGAGACCCCGGCGCGCCGCAGCAGACCGAAGGGCACCTCGGGGGCGCAGGAGTGGACGACGACCTCTCCGTCGTGGACGGCGAACAGCTCGCGCAGGGTCCCCTCGACGACCTGCCGGTCGACGGCGCGGTACGTGCGGTAGCCGCTGGCGGAGCGCACCCGCCCGAGCAGGACGGCGGTCAGCGAGGGCTCGTCGTACTGGAGGACGATCTCGGCGCCGGGGATCCGCTTGCGTACGTCGGCCAGGTGCTCGCGGACGCCCTCCGCGAGGGACCCGGCCAGGTCCCGGCAGGCCCCAGGGTCCTGGAGCATGGACTCGCCGCCGTGCATCTCCAGGGAGGCGGCCAGCGTCCACGGGCCGACGGCCTGGACCTTGAGCCGGCCCTCGTACCCCTGGGTGAACTCCTCCAGGGCGTCCAGGTCTTCGCCCAGCCAGGAGCGGGCCCGCTTGCTGTCGCGGCCGGGGCGGTCGCTGATCCGCCAGCCGCTGGGCTCGACGTGCGCGTACATGTCCACGAGCAGCCCGAGGGAGCGGCCGATCATGTCCGAGCCGGGGCCCCGGGCGGGCAGCTCGGCGAGGTACGGGAACTCTTCGAAGGAGCCGGTGACGGTCTTGGCGGCCTCGCGGGCGTCGCCGCCGGGGAGCGAGCCGACCCCGGTGGCTCCGCCGGTGCGGCTCGCGCTCATCGTCCGGGCCTGACGGTGAGGTCACTGACCACGGCGTCGCGGGGCAGGTCGACGGCCATCACGATGGTGGTCGCGACGGACTCGGCGTCGATCCAGTCGGCGGCGTCGTAGGACTCGCCCTCCTGCGAGCGGACCTTCATCTGCATGGGGGTGGCGGTGCGGCCGGGGTAGACGGAGGTGACGCGGATGCCGTTCTCCTTCTCCTCCGCCCGGAGCGAGTCCGCCAGCGCCCTGAGCCCGTGCTTGGAGGCGGCGTACGCGCTCCAGTCGGCGTGGGCGGCGAGCCCTGCGCCGGAGTTCACGAAGACGACGGTGGCGTGCGAGGCCCGCAGGGTGGGGAGCAGGAGCCGGGTGACCTCGGCGGGGGCGATCAGGTTGACGTTGAGCTGCTGGTGCCAGGTCTTGGGGCGCAGCTCCCCCACCGGGCCGAGATCCACGATGCCGGCGATGTGCAGGAGGGAGTCGATCCGCTCCGGGACGGCCTGCTTGGAGAAGGCCCACGACAGCCGGTCGGGGTCGGCGAGGTCCCCGACGAGCGCGCTCGAGCCGGGGTAGCGGTCGGTGAGCTGCCGGGCGCGGGCGGCGTCGCGGGCGAGGAGGACGAGGTCGTCGCCGCGGGCGTGCAGGCGGTCCGCGACGGCTTTGCCGATGCCGGAGCCGGCGCCGGTGATGAGGTGAGTGGCCATGCCTCCCATGCTCGCAGGTGCCCCACCCCACCCACGCCGCACCCACGTACGCGGCCGGAGCCGCCGCCGCGGCTGCGGCGGCTGCGGCGGCGGCTGCGGCGGCGGCTGCGGCTGCGGCGGCGACTCAGGTCGCGGCTGCGGCTCAGGTCGTGGCACCCGGTGCGGCTCCGGCGGCGCGGGGCCGCCGGATCGGCCGACTGCCGTCAGAGGGCCTCGGCGTGGGCCCGGAGGATCGCCTCGCGTGCCTCCGCGGCACGGGCGGACCGGAGCGGCGGGGCCAGGCCCGGGCCGATCAGGGCCCGGGGAGCGGCGGCGCGGACCGCCGCACGGACGTCGCGCCGGGGTCCGGCCCAGCGGGCGAGGGCGGCGTCGCGCACCTCCGCCAGGGCCGCCGCCCGGTCCGGCTCCCGCAGGGCCACCGCCGGAGCCCGCCGCACGTGCTCCGCCCAGCGGTCCTCCCAGAACTCCACGGTCCACCCCGGCCAGAGCCCGGCCACCTCCGGCAGCCCGGGCTGCCGGGTCGTGTGCCACCACCCCACCCGCCGCAGCCGCGGGTCCACGTGGAGCCCGCCCTCGCAGGCACCCGCGTACTCCGCGTGCTCCGGCTCCCCCGCCAGCCGGTCCAGCAGGGCCGGGCCCTCGTCCACCGGGTGGTCGCCGACCATCCCCAGCACGTGGCAGCGCCCGCCCACCGTGACGACCAGCACCGACGGGTCGGGCTCGGCGAGCTCCGGATCGCCCGGCTCCAGCACCGGGCTGGCGGTCGCCCTGCCCGGGTACGTGCAGGGCTCGGCCCCGACGTACGCGCGCAGGCCGCGCTGGCCGTCGTAGAGCCAGCGCACCCGCCAGCCCGGCCAGGCGAGCCGCAGCAGGTCCAGGGCCGCCGCGCGGGTGCGCGTGGAGGCGAAGACGCCCTCCCAGGCGAACACCAGCAGGACCTTCGCGTCCCCGTCGACGAGCGCGCCCGCTTCGCACGCGTCGTCGTCGTACCAGGACCCGCTCGCCTCCGCGTGGGCCTCGGCGAACGGCACGAACGCCCGCGGCCCGGCGAGGAGGTCGAGGTCCAGGCCGACCGCGCCGAAGGAGGACTGGTAGCGCCGGCGGTCGACGAGGAAGGTGGCGTGGTTCGACACCGTCAGAGGCCCGCGGCTTCGCGGAGGGCGGCCGCGGTCTTCGAGGCGTCGTAGTCCGCGGGGACGCCGTCGACCAGGATGATGTCGCCCGCGATGTGATCGGCGCGCAGCGGGATCAGCGCCTGGTAGGCCTCCGACGCGTACCAACCCCGCGCGCGCTCGATGTCGGGGAAGCCGATCAGCACGATCGTGCCGGGCCAGGTGCCCTCCATGACCTCCACTTGGCGGCCGTGGACGAGGAAGCGGCCCTCGTAGGGGTCCATGGTGGCCTGGATCTCCCCGATGTAGCGGAGGATGTCCTCGTTCATGGTCTCGGGGCGTATGTGGCCGATGGCGTAGGCGGTCATCTCGGGCCTCTTCTTCCGTGCGGGATCGGCTGGTTGATCCGATCCTGCCCGCCGGTGACCCCGGAAGCGATTACCTCCGGGGTCATCGGCGGGCGGGCGGCGTCAGCCGGCCAGGTAGGCGCGCAGGACCGTCACCTGCGACCGGTTGCCCGAGCGGTCCGTGACGGTGCCGCGCAGGGAGACCGTGCCGCCCTTCGCGGGGGTGCGGACGTCCACCCTGCCGTGGTGGACGTGGAGCGGGCGCCAGGTGCGGCCCTCGTCGTACGAGACCTCAGCCCGGAGGGCGGCCCGGGCGTCGGCCGCCGGGCCCTGGACGGTGACCGGGAAGTTCACCGTGCGGCCCGCCGGCAGGGTGCCGTCCAGGGCCGGGCGGGCGTCGAAGCGGACCACCGAGACCGGGAGCGGGGTCGGTCCGGCCGTCTCCTTCGAGCGGAACCGCCAGGTGGCCGTGGTCTCGGAGGATGTGGCGGAGAGCTCCCGGCTCAGCCGGGCGGTCGTGGTGAGCTCGTAGGAGGCCTCGCCCGGCGGGACCGGGAAGGGGTCGCTCGACTCCAGCGGGGCCTCGCTGCGGCCCACCTCGACGCCGTCGCGGCGCAGCACGGTGCTGCCGGTGGCTTCGTAGAAGCCGCCCGCGTGGTTCGCTCCGTCGGCCAGGAGCGGTACGGAGCCCCCGATCGCGTTGCCTTCGCGCAGCACCCCGTGGGCGGCGTCGGTGCGGGGTGCGAAGACCGCCGTGTTGAAGCGCTCGCGGTAGGTGCGGCCGCCCGCGAAGGTGCGCCCGGGATCCGCCGCGTAGGCCGCCTCCTCGCGCGGGAAGCCGTTGTCGTCGTGGCCGGAGCTCTGGCTGAAGAGGAGGTCCCAGGTCGCCCCGTCCAGGGTGGAGACGTAGAGCGTGGCAGTGGCCGGCAGTGGCCGCCGGGCGGACATCGAGCTCCCGGAGCGGCTGCCCGGGAGGGCGCCCATCGCGACGACCGCGCCCTCCTTGCCCGGGGCGGAGGCGCCCTGGGCGACCACGAGGGCCGCCAGGTCGCGGGGCTTCAGCCGGCGGGTGTAGCCGGTGGCGAGGCTCCGTACGGGGCCGCCCAGCACCGCGTGGTACTCCGCTGAGGCGCCGTCCTGCCAGTGCACGTCCCACTGCTGGCGCAGCGTGCCGGCCGCGGGATCCGGGCCGAGCTGCCGGGTGCGGAAGCCGGTGAGGGAGTCGAGCCAGAAGCCGAAGTCGTACGAGGCCCCGCCCTCGCTCAGCGTGTAGGTGGGCATCACGAACTGGGCCTGCGCCGACTTCGAGGGGACCGTGATCTCCACGGGCCGGGTGGTGCGCGCGTCCAGGGTGACCGTGGTGTCGGCGGTGACGTCGAGCCGGGGCTGGACGATCCAGTCGGCGCCCCGGGTGAGGTCGAGCGGGTCGACGACGAGGGCGGCGTCGAGGAGGTAGCCGCCCTTGGGGACGCGCAGGGTGACGGTGCCGGAGGGGTCGTGCGCCTCGAAGCGGCGGCCCGCCGCGCCGTCCCGGACGCCCTGGACGGTGGTGGCGTGGTCCTTGGCCGGTTTCCCGTCGCGTCCGAGGTGGCGGAGCGTCAGGTCGTAGGACTCGGCCTCGCGTTCGGCCACGGCGGCCGTACGCACCCGCTGACCGCCGCCGGTCGCGGTGGCGGTGGTGTACGCGCTGTACGTGCCGTCCGCCGTTCCGCCGAGCCGGGTGTCCACGGTCAGCGTGGTCTCGGCGGTGCCGCCCGCCGGGACGGTGAGCTGCCCGGCGCCGAGGGTGAAGAAGCCCCCGGGCGCGGGCGCCCCGCCGGGGCCGGTGCCGGTCACGGCGAGGTCGAGGGTGACGGGCGCGGCGCCGAGATTGCGGTAGGTGATCTTCCGGCTCTGCGGGGTGTCGTCGGCGTGCGGCCAGGGCTGCATGTCGAAGGTCAGCGCCGGCTCCTGGGCGACCACGCTCTGACCCAGCGCGCCGTCGACGGCGATCCGGCCGGTGCCCTGCTGGTACGGGGTGTACGCGCCGCCCCTGGCGGAGCCGGTCAGCGCGCCCTTGAGCTCGGCGCCCTTCCAGTCGGGGTGCTGCTGCTTGAGCAGGGCCGCGGCGCCCGCGACGTGCGGGGTGGCCATGGAGGTGCCGGACATGGTCAGGTATCCGGCCGGGTCCTGGCCGTTCTCGCGGTCGATGACGCTGCCGGGGGCGGCGGCCGCGGTGATGTCGACGCCGGGCGCCGTGACGTCCGGCTTGACTCCGCCGTCGCCGAGGCGCGGGCCGGTGCTGGAGAAGGGGGCGAGGGCGTCCGCGTCGTCGACGGCGCCGACGGTGAGCGCGGCGCTCGCGCTGCCCGGGGACTGGATGCTGCCGGGGCCGCGGCGGCCGCTGTTGCCGGCGGCCACGGCGAACAGCACGCCCGTCTCGGCGCTGAGCCGGTTCACGGCCGCCTCGACGGGGTCGAGTTGCGGTGCGTCGGGGCCGCCGAGGCTGAGGTTGACGATGTCGGCGCCCTGGGCGACGGCCCATTCCATGCCCGCCAGGATCCCGGAGTCGTTGCCGGAGCCGCGGTCGTCCAGGACCTTGCCGTTCAGCAGTTTCGCGCCGGGCGCGACGCCCTTGAAGGCGCCGGCCGAGCGGGCGCCCGTACCGGCGGCGATGGAGGCGACGTGCGTGCCGTGGCCGAAGCGGTCCGCGGCGTCCTCGGAGCGGGAGAAGTTCTGTTCGGCGACCACCTGGCCCGCGAGGTCGGGGTGGGTGGCGTCGACGCCGGTGTCGAGCACGGCGATCTTGACTCCGGCGCCGTCGTACCCGGCGGCCCAGGCCCGGTCGGCGCCGATCTGCCGGGTGCTCCGGTCGAGGGTGGCGGTGCGCACGGCGTCGAGCCAGACCGTGGCGACGCCGGGGGCCGCGGCCCGGCCGCCCGCGTCCCCGCGGGGGTCGGTGAGCGCCTCCCAGAGGGCCGCGGCGTCCTTGGGGGCCGCGCTGACGGCCTCGGCGTCGAGGGTGGGGAAGGTCCGGGTGACCTGCGGTCCGCCGGTGGCCCGCAGGGCGGACCGGGCGGCGGTGGCGGGGCCCTCGTAGCCGACGATCAGCTGGAGCCGGCCG
This sequence comes from Streptomyces sp. NBC_01264, assembly GCF_026340675.1. Taxonomy (NCBI): domain Bacteria; kingdom Bacillati; phylum Actinomycetota; class Actinomycetes; order Kitasatosporales; family Streptomycetaceae; genus Streptomyces; species Streptomyces sp. NBC_01264. Next base: position 6,665,780 of record NZ_JAPEOX010000001.1, on the reverse strand, counting down.
GAGGAGCGGGCCGCCAGGTACTCGGGGCGGCTCAGCTCGGTGATGTCGAAAAGGCGCGGGTCGAGCTTCCCGGCACGGATCAGCGCCTGGGCGTCGTACGGGACGACGCTGGTGTGGCCGTTCTCGGTGTGCACGGAGAACGGGATGTGCGCGCGGCCCGCGGCGCGTTCGAGGGAGACGGGTCTGCCGTCGGCGGCGAGGACGACGCGGTCGCCGGTGACGAGGGTGACGCGGGCGGTCGGGGCCGACGGGGCGGCGGACTTCGCGCCGGTCCCGCTGCCTGACGAGCCGGTCGCAGCGGCTAACGAGCCGATCGCGGGCGCCGCGGCGGCCGGGGTGGTCAGCCCCGCCGCGAGCGCGAGGGCGGCGGCCGCCGCGACCGAGGCCGCCGCCCCCGCCCTGGCGTGGTGGTTGCGCACGTGGTTCCCCCTGAGAGAAGAGTGCAGGAACCAGGCAGTATGCCGAGGGACTGACGGCCCATCAATGATGCGTACCAGTTGAGGAGTTGAGCTGGAAGGTATGGCGGTAGGCGATCGGGGAGACGCCGAGGGAGGCGCGCATGTGCTGGCGAAGGGAGTTCCCGGATCCGAAGCCGGAGCGGTGGGCGACGAGGTCGACCGCGAGATCGCTGGTCTCCAGCAAATGGCGCGCGACGTCCAGGCGTTGGGCGGTGAGCCATTGCACCGGGGTCATGCCGACCTCGTCACGGAAGCGCCGGGTGAAGGTGCGCAGGCTCATGCGGGCGTGCTCGGCGAGCTCGGCGAGGGCGATCGGTTCGGCGAGCCGCTCCAGGGCCCACGCCCTGGTGGCCGTGGTGGTGGCGACGGTGGGCTCGGGGACGGGCCGGTCGATGTACTGGGCCTGCCCGCCGTCGCGCCAGGGCGGTACGACGCACGTCCGGGCGGCCCGGTTGGTCACGGACGCCCCGTGGTCGCAACGGATCAGGTGCAGGCACAGGTCGACCCCGGCCGCGACCCCCGCGGAGGTCAGGACGTCGCCGTCGTCGACGAACAGGACGTCCTCGTCGACCTTGACCTTCGGGTAGGCCCGGCGGAACTCGGGGGCCAGGTTCCAGTGCGTGGTCGCGGGACGCCCGTCGAGGAGGCCCGCGGCGGCCAGCACGTAGGAGCCGGTGCAGATGGAGACCAGCCGGGTGCCGGGGCGGATGCCGGCGATCGCGGCGGCCACCTCGGGCGGCAGCGGGCCGCCGAGCGCCAGCTCGGGCATGGCGTGGGTGGGCGGGACGATCACGGTGTCGGCCTCGGCGAGCGCCTCGGGCCCGGCGGCGGGCTGGATGCCGAACCCCGCGTCACTGAGCACCGGGCCGCCGTCGGCCGTGCAGACGACGACCTCGTACAGGGCGGCCCCGGAATGGTCCACGGCACTGCCGAAGACCCGGGACGGAATGCCCAGCTCGAACGGGGGGACACCGGGCAGGGCCAGCACCGCGATCCGGTGCCGACGCGGATGCGGCGCGGGGCCGCCGGGCGAGGCCGCGCACGCCGACATCGGGACCTGCGGCGCCGCCGGGATCTCTGATGCCCCCGCTGTCCGCGATGCCCCGGTTGCCTGCGATGTCTGCGACGCCTTCATCATGGCCAGATTCTGTCACATGGTGGCCGGACGGCCAACACCGGCGGCCGCCTCGGTGCCCGAGTCTGGGACGTGTCGCCGGGGAAGACCCCGGCTTCGGAACGGGCCCGGCGCCGTGCAACGCCGTCGGACGGATTGAGGAGAACAGACATGCGCGCAATGGTCGTGAGCGAGTGGGGCGGCCCCGAGACCCTGGTCGAGCGGGAGATCGAGCGGCCGGAGCCGGGCCTGAACGAGATCCTGGTACGCGTCCACGCGGCCGGGGTCAACCCGGTCGACGCGAAGACCCGGGCCAGCGGCGCCCTGATCGCCTGGGGCGAGGTCCCGATCGTGGGCTGGGACGTCTCCGGCACCGTCGAGGCGGTCGGCCCCGGCGTGACGCTCTACCGCGCGGGCGACGAGGTGTTCGGGATGCCGGGCTTCCCGCGCCAGGCGGGCGGCTACGCCGAGTACGTGGTGGGCGCGGCCCGGCACTTCGCCCGCAAGCCCGCCTCGCTCGACCACGTACAGGCGGCCGCCCTGCCGCTGGCGGCGCTGACCGCCTGGCAGGCACTGGTGGACACGGCCCGGGTCACCCCCGGGCAGCGGGTGCTGGTGCACGCGGCGGCGGGGGGCGTCGGCCACCTGGCGGTGCAGATCGCCAAGGCGCGCGGCGCATACGTGATCGGCACCGCGAGCGAGGCCAAGCACGGCCTGCTGCGCGAACTGGGCGCCGACGAACTGATCGACTACCGCACGGCCGACTTCACCGAGGCGGTGTCGGACGTGGACGTGGTGATCGACTCCCTCGGCGGCGACGCCGGAGCACGCTCGCTGAAGGTCCTGAAGCCCGGCGGGCACCTGGTGACCCTGCCCTCCCCGGACGACGTGCCGGACGCCGGGGACGCCGACGGGGTCCACACCGGCTGGACCCTGGTCGAGCCCGACCACCGCGGCCTGGTGGAGATCGCGGCCCTGGTCGAGGAGGGCAGGCTGCGCCCGGTCATCGAGGCGGTGCTGCCGCTGTCCGAGGCCGCGAAGGCCCACGAGATCGTCGAGCGGGGCCGGACCACCGGCAAGATCGTCCTGACGGTGGTCTGAGCTCGGACTAGACGGACGCGGACGCCGAGGCGCGGGTGGTCGTGGCGATCGTGGCGGAGCCCACCACGCGGGTGCCGTCGTAGAGGACGATCGCCTGGCCGGGAGCCACGCCGCGGACCGGCTCCGTGAAGGCGACCCGCAGTTCACCGCCGACCATTTCGGCGAAGACCTCGGTCTCGCCGCCGTGGGCGCGCAGCTGCGCGGTGTACGTGCCCGGGGCGGCGGCGGTGGAGCCGCACCAGCGGGGGCGGATCGCGGTGAGGGCGGTGACGTCGAGCGCCTCCACCGGTCCCACCGTGACCGTGTTGTTCACCGGGGAGATGTCCAGGACGTAGCGCGGCTTGCCGTCGGGGGCCGGGTGGCCGATCCGCAGGCCCTTGCGCTGGCCGATGGTGAACCCGAAGGCGCCCTCGTGGGTGCCGACCTTCTCGCCGGTGGCCTCGTCGACGATGTCGCCCTCGGCCTTGCCCAGGCGGTTCGCCAGGAAGCCCTGGGTGTCGCCGTCGGCGATGAAGCAGATGTCGTGGCTGTCGGGCTTCTTCGCGACGGCCAGGCCCCGCTCCTCGGCCTCGGCGCGGATCTCTTCCTTGGTGGTGAGGGTGTCGCCGAGCGGGAACAGCGCGTGGGCGAGCTGCTTCTCGTCGAGGACGCCGAGGACGTAGGACTGGTCCTTGGCCATGTCGGAGGCGCGGTGCAGCTCGCGCGTGCCGTCCTGGTTCAGGACGACGGTGGCGTAGTGACCGGTGCAGACGGCGTCGAAGCCGAGGGCGAGGGCCTTGTCGAGCAGCGCCGCGAACTTGATCTTCTCGTTGCAGCGCAGGCAGGGGTTCGGGGTGCGCCCGGCCTCGTACTCGGAGATGAAGTCCTCGACGACGTCCTCGCGGAAGCGCTCGGCGAGGTCCCAGACGTAGAACGGGATGCCGATGACGTCGGCGGCGCGGCGGGCGTCGCGGGAGTCCTCGATCGTGCAGCAGCCGCGGGCCCCGGTCCGGAAGGACTGCGGGTTCGCGGACAGGGCGAGGTGGACGCCGGTCACGTCGTGCCCGGCTTCGACCGCGCGGGCGGCGGCGACGGCGGAGTCCACACCGCCGGACATGGCGGCCAGGACGCGGAGGGGGCGGGGGACGCTCGGCAGGTTCTCAGTCATAGCACCTTCCAGGGTACGGGGGAACCGCGCGGGGTCACAGCGCGTTCTCGGTGGCAGGGGGTGGATCACCATGGCGAGCAAGGGCGACAAGGGCGGTACGGGCAACAAGGGGCGGCCCGGGCGGACCCGCAGGGCGGTGCTGTTCGGCGGCCTCGGGGTGCTGGCGGCCGCGGCGGTCGTGGGGCGCGACGAGATCGGGCGGGCCTGGTGGCTGGTGCCCGGGGTGTCCAAGCCGCGCAAGGAAGGCGAGCTGGACCACGCGGGGGCTTCCTGGACGGCTGCCTCTCCGGCGAACTGGCGGCTGGCGGACCGGCCCGCGGACTACCGGGTGGACCGGATCGTGGTGCATGTCACCCAGGGCGGCTTCAAGTCCTCGGTCGACGCCTTCAAGAATCCGTTCCACCGGGCGTCGGCGCACTACATAGTCGGCCAGGACGGCCACATCGAGCAGATGGTGCGCGAGCTCGACGTCGCCTTCCACTCGGGCAACCGGTCCATGAACGAGCGCAGCATCGGCATCGAGCACGTCGGCTTCGTGGACCGGCCGAAGGACTTCACGGACGCGATGTACGCGGCTTCGGCGCGGCTCGCCGCCGACGTGTGCAGGCGGTACGGGATACCCGCCGACCGCAAGCACTTCCTCGGCCACTCCGAGGTGCCCGGAGCCGACCACACGGACCCGGGCCGCCACTGGGACTGGGACCGCTACCTCCGCATGGTCAACGAAGCCGGCACGGCGGGCGCCAAGACGGCCTAGCCGCCCTGGCCGCCTTGATCGCCCCGGACGCCCTAGCTCAGCCCCGCCGTGCGGGCGCGGGCCACCGCCGGGCCGATGGCGGCGGCGACCGCGTCCACGTCGGCCTGCGTGGAGGTGTGGCCGAGGGAGAAGCGCAGGGTCCCCCGGGCCAGTCGCGGGTCCGTGCCGGTGGCCAGCAGCACGTGGCTGGGCTGCGCCACGCCCGCCGTGCAGGCGGAGCCGGTGGAGCACTCGATGCCCTGGGCGTCGAGCAGGAGCAGCAGGGAGTCCCCCTCGCAGCCGGGGAAGCTGAAGTGCGCGTTGGCGGGGAGCCGGCCGGCCGGGTCGCCGCCCAGGACCGCGTCGGGCACCTCGTGGAGCACGGCGGCGACGAGCCGGTCGCGCAGGGCGCCGATCTCGGTGGCGAACCGTTCGCGCCGCTCGGCGGCGAGTACGGCTGCCACCGCGAAGGCGGCGACGGCCGGGACGTCGAGGGTGCCGGAGCGGACGTGCCGCTCCTGGCCCCCGCCGTGCAGGACGGGTACGGGGCTCTGGTCGCGGCCGAGCAGCAGGGCGCCGATCCCGTAGGGTCCGCCGACCTTGTGGCCGCTCACGGTCATCGCGGCGAGGCCGCTGTCGCCGAAGCGGACGTCGAGCTGACCGAAGGCCTGGACGGCGTCGGAGTGCAGCGGGATGCCGTACTCGCGGGCGACGGCGGCCAGTTCGGCGACCGGCATGACGGTACCGATCTCGTTGTTGGCCCACATGACGGTGGCCAGCGCGATGTCGTCGGGGCCCCGCTCGACCGCTTCGCGGAAGGCCTCGGGGTGCACGCGCCCGTAGCGGTCCACGGGCAGGTACTCGACCTGCGCCCCTTCGTGCTCGGCGAGCCAGTGCACGGCGTCGAGGACGGCGTGGTGCTCCACGGGGCTGGCGAGGACGCGGGTCCGGGCGGGATCGGCGTCGCGGCGGGCCCAGTAGAGCCCCTTGACGGCGAGGTTGTCGGCCTCCGTACCACCGGCGGTGAAGACCACCTCGCTCGGACGGGCCCCGAGTGCGTCGGCGAGGGCCTCGCGGGCCTCCTCGACGGTGCGGCGGGCGCGGCGGCCGGCGGCGTGCAGGGAGGACGCGTTGCCCGTGACGGCGAACTGCGCGGTCATCGCCGCAGCGGCCTCCGGCAGCATCGGGGTGGTGGCGGCGTGGTCGAGGTAGGCCATGATCCCCCGATTCTACGAGTCCCCCGCACCCGGGTTCCCCCGCCGTCCCCTCACACCCCCTGACGGATCCGTCCGACCCGCCGGGCACCGTGCGTGGGGCGCGGCCCCGTTGCCCCTCACCGTGCGCGGGGCGCCCTGGGCGACCCGTGCCTGGGGCACGACACCCCTGACCCTCGCCGGGCGCCCGGCGAGTCCGAGGCACCGTGCGTGCGGCCCGGCCCCCTCGGCCCCGGGGGGCGCGGGGCTCGCCGGTGTGCCGCTGCGCGGGGCGGAGTTCCCCTACCCGCCCTTCCACCGTTCCCAGGGCTCCGCCCTGACCCGTCAGGCCCCGGGCTCCGCCCGAGCCCCTGGGGCTCCGCCCCAGACCCCGCTCCTCAAACGCCGGAGGGGCTGGAATTGCCCTGCGGGCAATCCAGCCCCGGCCCGGCGAAATCAGCCCCTCCGGCGTTTGAGGAGCGGGGGTTCCGGGGGCTGGCCCCTGGCAACGGCGCCGCACACAACAGAGGTCCGGGCACCGCCCGGGGAACGGGCGAAGGGCGGGTAGGGGACCTCGCCCCGCAGGGCCGACCCAGCCGCACCCGCCCACCCGTGCCGGGACGGCGGTGGCGCCAGCCCCGCCCAGCCGCCGCCGGACGGAGTCCGGCGCAGCGGCCCGAAGCCCGCGTAGCGGTGCGAGGGACGCATCAAGAAGGGGCAGGAACGGCCGCCCCCCGGGGGGCACTCGCCAGCTGGCGGGACTGGGCGACCAGTCGGTCCGCCGAGTCCCAGACCTCCGCGTCCTCCTCCAGGAAGCCCCCCGCCAAGTTCCGCGTGGTGATCGACACCCGGAGCGGACCGGGCGCCGGACGGTGGCGGATGTGGGTGGTGAGTTCCACCGTCGGGGTCCAGCCGAGCAGGCCGAGGTCGAAGGAAGTCGGCGGGAGCGCGTCCACCGCCAGGAGGAGGGAGAAGGGGTCCGCGTCGCGGCCGTCCGCGAGCTCGAACCAGGACCGCATCTCCCCCTTGCCCGAGGGCTGCCCGACGGCCCAGCCGGCCGTCTCCGGGTCCAGCCGCAGCCGGAGCCGGTCCACGATCGCCGAGCTGCCGGGGATCGGGGCCGGGCCGGCCTCGGGGCCGAGGCAGTCCTCGTAGGCGGGGATGACGGGCGGGAGGGCCGTCGTGTGGACGGAGTCGGGGAGCGCCGCGAGGTCCCCGTAGGAGGCCAGGACGCGGATCCGCTCGACCTCGGCGCCGCTCTCGTCGAACTGGAAGAGGGAGGCCTGCCCGGTGGAGAGCCTGCGGCCGACCCGTACGACCTCGGTGCGGATCACGGCGGGGCCGGGAACCGAGGAGGTCAGGTAGTGCGCGGAGACCGTGAAGGGGTCCGGGTGCGGCAGGGCCGACGAGAGGGCGCGGCCGACGAGGGCCAGCAGGTATCCACCGTTGACGGCGGTGATGATGGTCCACCCGGCGGAGAGCTCCGCGTCGTACACCCCGGGCTCGCCCGCACGGGCGGTGACGGCGGTGTCGCGGTCGAACTCGCTGTCGCCGATGGAGGCCTTGGCAGCTGCGTGAGACATGGAACGACCGTACACCCGACCCCTACTAAGCGGTAGCTTTGGCGACTGTGGCGACCGCTACGGCCCCTCCCGGCCGCCCTACGGCTCCTCCGCCACCGACGAGCGGCGGTTCCACGCGAGCGGCGCCCGCCAGTGGAAACGGATGGCGAGGAGCCGCAGCACGAAGGTGGTGACGATCGCCAGGCCCGTCGTCAGGGCGTTCAGGTTGTCGAAGCTGATGAACAGCGCCACCATCGAGGCGCCGATGACGGCCGGCACGGCGTACATCTCGCGGTCGCGCAGCAGCGAGGGCACCTCGTTGACCAGGACGTCGCGCAGGACGCCCCCGCCGACGGCGGTCGCCAGGCCGAGCGCGGCGGAGGCGGTGAGGCCGAGGCCGTACTCGTAGGCCTTGGTCGTGCCCGTCACGCAGAACAGCCCGAGGCCGGCCGCGTCGAAGACGTTGATGGCGCGGTTGATCCGCTGGACCTCGGGGTGCAGGAAGAAGACGATCGCGGCGGCGACCAGCGGCGTGACGAAGAACCCGAGATCGCTGAAGGCCGCGGCCGGGGTGGCGCCGATGACGATGTCGCGGAACAGGCCGCCGCCGAGGGCGGTGACGAGCGCGAGGACGACGATGCCGAAGACGTCGAAGTTCTTGCGTACGGCGAGCAGCGCGCCGGCCGTGGCGAAGACGAAGATGCCCGCGAGGTCCAGGCTGTGCTGGACTCCGGGCGGGAAGAGATCGTGGAGCACGGGCTCATTGTGCCGGTCGCCCGCGGCGGGCTCGAACATGTGTGGCGCGGCCACGGCTGCGAAGGGGCGGCAGGCCCTGCCAGGTCGGGACCGCACCCCGTGGGGGTCCGGACCGCGGCCGGGTGCGGCGCCGCCGTCAGGGGCTCCGCCCCCGAACCCCCGCGACTCAAACGCCGGCGGGGCTGATTTGGCCCGGTGGGGCCCCGGGCAGTCGGCCGGCACGGGACGCAGGGTGCCGGCGGGGACGGTGCCGCCCCGGCGGCGGCAATGCACCACCGGGCAGCTCCGACGTCACCCAGCGGCGCCCCGGCGCCTTCCGGGGTGGCGCCGGATCTCCCCCGGCGGCGCCGGACCCGGCCGGCGCCGCCTGAGGTGGGCTCAGACCGTCGGCTTCGCCACGACCTCCGCCGCGCCCGGCAGGGCCGGGTCGCCCGGGGCCTGGTCGGGGGCGTTCTCCGGGTGGTGGCAGGCGACCTGGTGGCCGGTCTTCAGCGCGAGGAGCGGGGGCTCCTGCGTGGTGCAGATCTGGGTGGCCTTCCAGCACCGGGTGTGGAAGCGGCAGCCGCTCGGCGGCGAGATCGGGGAGGGCACGTCCCCCTTGAGCAGGATGCGGCCGCTCTTCGCTCCGCGCCGGCGCGGGTCCGGCACCGGGACGGCCGACATCAGGGCCGTGGTGTACGGGTGCATGGGCGCCGTGTACAGGGACTTGTTGTCCGCGAGCTCGACGATCTTGCCGAGGTACATGACCGCGATCCGGTCCGAGACGTGCCGGATGACCGACAGGTCGTGGGCGATGATCACGTACGTGAGGCCGAGCTCCTCCTGGAGGTCGTCCAGCAGGTTGACCACCTGGGCCTGGATGGAGACGTCCAGGGCCGAGACCGGCTCGTCGGCCACGACGAGCTTCGGCTTCAGGGCCAGGGCGCGGGCGATGCCGATGCGCTGGCGCTGACCGCCGGAGAACTCGTGCGGGTAGCGGTTGTAGTGCTCCGGGTTGAGTCCCACGAGCGCCAGCAGCCGCTGGACCTCCGCCTTGAGGCCGCCCTCGGGCTCGACGCCCTGGAGCTTGAACGGGGCGCTGACGATGGTGCCCACCGTGTGCCGCGGGTTCAGCGAGCCGTAGGGGTCCTGGAAGATCATCTGGACGTCGCGGCGCAGCGGGCGCATGCCGGACACGCTCAGGTGCGTGATGTCCCTGCCCTCGAACTCGACCTTGCCGCCGGTCGGTTCGAGCAGCCGGGTGATCAGCCGGCCCATGGTCGACTTGCCGCAGCCGGACTCGCCGACGATGCCGAGGGTCTCACCGCGCCGGACGTCGAAGTCGATGCCGTCGACGGCCTTCACGGCGCCGGTCTGGCGGCGCAGCAGGCCCTTGGTGATGGGGAAGTGCTTGACCAGCCCGGTCACCTTCAGCAGCGGCTCGGGGGACGAGTCCGCCTGTGCGGGGACCGTGCCCGTTGCCGTCTTCTTCATATCGGTCACAGCTTCGGCGCAATCTCTTCGGTCCAGATCCGGTTCCGCTGCTCCGGCGAGAGGTGGCAGGCGGCCCAGTGCCGGCCGTCGCCCTCCGCGGCTCCCTCGACCAGCGCCAGTTCGGGCCGCTGGGTACGGGTGATGCCGCCCTTGGGCAGGTCGGCGTACGGGCAGCGCGGGTGGAAGGCACAGCCGCTGGGGATGTTGATGAGGCTGGGCGGCGAGCCCTTGACCGGGATGAGGCGGTCGGTCTGTTCGCGGTCGATGCGGGGCATCGAGCCGAGCAGGCCCCAGGTGTAGGGGTGGCGGGGCTCGTAGAAGATCTTCTCGGCGCTGCCGCGCTCCACGCACCGGCCGCCGTACATCACGAGGATGTCGTCGGCCATCTCGGCGACCACACCGAGGTCGTGCGTGATCATGATGACGGCGGAGCCGAACTCCTTCTGCAGGTCCCGGATCAGGTCCAGGATCTGTGCCTGGACGGTGACGTCCAGTGCGGTGGTCGGCTCGTCGGCGATGAGCAGCTCGGGGTTGTTGACCAGCGACATCGCGATCATCGCGCGCTGGCGCATGCCGCCCGAGAACTCGTGCGGGTACGAGTCCACGCGCTGCTGGGGCTCCGGGATGCCGACGCGGTCGAGCATCTCAACCGCACGCTTGCGCGCGGTCTTCTTGTCGACGTCGTGGTGGGTCCGGTAGGCCTCGACGATCTGCTTGCCGACCGAGTAGTACGGGTGCATCGCGGACAGCGGGTCCTGGAAGACCATCGCCATCTTGCGCCCGCGCAGCGTGCGGACGCGGTCCGCGTCGGCCTGGACGAGGTCCTCGCCGTCGAGCACGACCTCGCCGGAGATCTGCGGGCGGTTGCGGACGTGGCCGGTGCGGTGCAGGCCCATGATGGCGAGCGAGGTGACCGACTTGCCGGAGCCCGACTCGCCCACGATGCCGAGGGTCTTGCCGCGCTCCAGGTCGAAGGAGAGCCCGTCGACGGACTTGACCAGGCCGTCGTCGGTCGGGAAGTGCACCTTGAGGTCGCGCACCGAGAGGAAGGCCCGGTCCCGGGCCCCGCCCTGCTCGGGCACGAAGGCGGGGGTCGGCACGGGGGCGGATGCCGTGGCGGACGCGGAAGCGGCGGCTGCGTCTGCGGTGGGGTGGTTCTCGGTCACGTCAGCCTCACGCGCGGGTCGATGACGGCGTACAGCATGTCCACGATCAGGTTGGCCAGCACCACGAAGAGCGCGGAGAGCAAGGTGACTCCCATGATCACGGGGAGGTCTCCCGCGCTGATGGCGGCGACGGCGGCCGTTCCCAGGCCCTGGAAGTTGAAGGTCGTCTCGGTGAGCACCGCGCCGCCGAGGAGTCCGCCGAGGTCGAGGCCGAACATCGTGACGACGGGGGTGAGGGTCGAGCGCAGGGCGTGCTTGCGGATGACCACGCCCTCCTTGAGGCCCTTGGCCCGGGCGGTGCGGATGTAGTCCTCGCCGAGGACCTCCAGCATCGTGGCGCGGGTGATGCGGGCGTAGGTGGCGGCGAAGAGGAAGGCCAGGGTCACCCAGGGCAGGATCAGGGAGTTGAGCCAGGCCACCGGATCCTCGGTGATGGGTTTGTAGTTGGAGACGTCCAGCCAGCCGAGGCCGTAGACGAAGATCGCTGGGGCCACCATGCCGGTGAAGAAGATCGGCAGGGACACACCGGCGAGCGCGCCGATCATGACGGTGCGGTCGACCACGGTGCGGCGCCTGAGCGCCGAGATCACACCGGTGGCCACACCCGCGATCACCCAGATCACGGCAGCGCCGAGAGCGAGCGAGAGGGTGACCGGCATGCGGTCGACCATGGTGTCCCAGACGGGCACCTCGGTCTTGAAGGAGTAGCCGAAGCACGGGGCCGCACAGTGTGTGATCTCTGTGCCGCCGTCGTAGTCCCGGCCGGCGAAGATGCCCTTCATGAAGATCAGGTACTGCTCGGAGATGGGCTTGTCGAAGCCCATCTTCACCCGGATGCCCGCCAGGGCGGTCGCGTTGGTCTCGCGTCCGGCGTACATGAGCGCCGGGTCGCTGCCGGTCAGCTTCGGGACCGCGAAGAAGATGCCGAAGGTGACCGCGGAGACCACCAGCAGCGTTGCGGCGACGTTGAAAAGTCGCCGTATGAGGTAGACGAGCACTGCAGTCGGCCGCTCGGGCCGGCGACCGCCGCCCCTTGTGGGGACGGCAGCCGCCGCCTGCGGCCTTCACCTGCCCTTCGGACTAGCGCATGTGCGGTGAAGGCGAACCAGCTGTGTCTGACGTGCCGCGGGCCCTGGGCCGCCCGGCGGGGCCGGGCGGCCTGGGTTCCTCGGCGGCTTCGACTACTTCATGACGCCGATGGTGGCAAGGTCGATCTTGCCCATCGAGTCGTTGAAGTAGACGTTGGTCAGGCGCGGGTTGTGGTAGACGAAGGCCTTGTCGAAGTTGATCGGCAGGTAGAGGGCCTTCTCCATGATCTTCTGGTTGATCTGCGTGTAGAACGGCGCGGCGGCGTCCGGGGTGGCAGCGGCAGCGGCGGTCTTGAACAGCCCGTTGATCTCCGGGTCGTTCGTCATCGTGTAGTTGTTGTTGCCGTTCTTCAGGATGAACGTGCCGTCGATCAGCGGCTGCAGGAAGCCCGAGCCGGAGTTGTAGTCGGCGCCCCAGCCCATGACGATGATGCCGTAGCCCTTGGCCTTCACGTTCTCGGGCGAACCGATGACGGAAGAGGACAGCTTGCCGTCGTACTGGTCGATCGTGGCCTTGATGCCGACCTTGTCGAGGGCCGCCTGCAGGGACTCGGCGGACTTGACCTCGGGGGCACGGTTGTTGCGGACCGCGATGGTGGTGGTGAAGCCCTCGGGCTTGCCACAGGCCTTGAGCGCTTCCTTGGCCTTGTCGGCCTGCGGCTCGCCCTTCGTCAGGCCGAACGGGTCGTACTTCTTGTCGGAGCCGGGGATGCCGGGCGGCAGCATGTTCGCGCCGAGGTCACCGCTGGTCGGGCCGCCTCGGGCCGTCTGCAGGGACTTCGGGTCGGCCGCGTAGATGACGGCCTTGCGGCACTCGATGTTGTCGAACGGGGCGACGTCCGTCGGGAAGGCGAAGTAGCGGATGTAGCCCGTGAACGGGTTGTCCGCGTTGGCCTTGAGCGCCTCGTCCTTGAGGACCTTGTTCTTGCCGGCGGCCTGCATGCCCGTGCCGTCGACCGCGAGGTCGATGTCACCGGAGATCAGACGCTGGTCCATGTCGTCCGGGTTGGTGGTCACCGTGAAGCTGACCTTGTCCGGCAGGCCCGTGCGGATCGTGTCCGTCTTCGGGTCCCAGTTCTCGTTGCGGACGAAGGTCGCGCCCTTGCTCGCCGTGAACTCCGACACCTTGTAAGGACCGGTGGAGACCGGCTTGTTGGTGTAGGTGGCGCCCGTGTCCTTGCCCGCGGGGACCGGGGAGGAGGACGGCATGGCCAGCAGGTACTTGAAGTCCGAGTTGGCGCTCGCCAGGTTGAAGACGATCGTCTTGTCGTCCGGCGTCTGGACGGACTTCAGACCCATCTTGTCGGGGTCGGTGTCCTTGTACGGGCCGGGGTACTTCTGGCCCTGGTCGAGGATGTCGATCAGGTACGTGGGACCACCGGACAGCACGTCCTGCGCGAAGACGCGCTCGATGCCGTACTTGAAGTCCTTCGAGGTGATCGGCGTGCCGTCCTCGAACTTGACGCCGTCCTTGATCTTGACGGTGTACGTCTTGCCGTCGTTGCTCAGGACCGGGTCGCCCGCGGCGAGGTCCGGGACCAGCTTGGTGCCCGCGGCGCCCGGCTTGCTGTCGTACGCGAACAGCTGGCGGATGTAGAGGCGCTGCAGGTTCCAGACGAAGCCGTAGTAGGCGCGCGCCGGGTCGAGGTAGTCGACGTCCTGGGGGGACCAGAGCTTGAGCTCTCCGCCCTTGGTGGTGGACGGGTTCACCACGCCGGTGGTCGCGGCGTTGAAGCCCGTCGCGGCCGGCTTGTCCTTGGACGGGGTCTTGGCCTCGTCCTTGCCACATGCCACGGCGGACATCGAGAGGGCAGCGACCACCGCGGTGATCGCGAGCGCCTTCTTTCTGCGGATCACGTTGTTCAACCTCCATTGGTGGGGGAATCGATGAAGCGGTTCAGCTGCCCTTGGGGTCGAGTGCGTCACGCAGCCCGTCCCCGAAGAGGTTGAACGCCAGGACGGTGATGAAGATCGCCATGCCGGGAACGACCATGTACATGGGGTCGTCCTGGTAGATGGGGATGGCGTCGGACAGCATCTTTCCCCAGGAGGCCGTCGGCGGCTTGACGCCGGCTCCGAGGAAGCTGAGGGCCGCCTCCGTCAGGATGTTCGTCGGGATGATCAGCGTCGTGTAGACGAGGATCGGCGCGAACAGGTTCGGCAGCAGCTCCTTGATCAGGATGTAGCCGCGGCCGGCTCCGAGGCTGCGTGCGGCCTCGACGTACTCGCGCTCGCGCAGCGAGATCGTCTGGCCCCGCACGATGCGGCCGATGTAGGGCCAGCCGAAGAAGCCGATGACGACCACCAGCACGCCCATCCGGACACCCGAACCCGTGAATCCCCACAGGGAGTTGGGAACGACGGAGACCAGCGAGATGGTGAACAGCAGCTGCGGGAAGGCCAGCAGCAGGTCCATGGTGCGGCTGATGACACCGTCGACCCAGCCGCCGAGGAACCCGGCCAGGGCGCCCAGCAGGCTGCCGAGGACGACGGAGACGAAGGCGGCGAGGAAGGCGACGGTCAGGGAGATGCGGGCGCCGTAGACGATCCGGCTGAAGACGTCGCGGCCGTTGGTCGGCTCCACGCCCAGCAGGTAGTCGGAGCTGATGCCTCCGAAGGATCCGAGCGGCGTCCCGAACTCCGGGTCGAGCAGATCCTCGTGGAACTCGTTGGGCGGGTGGCCCAGCAGGCTCACGATCAGCGGGGCGAAGACCGCCACCAGGATCAGGAGGATCACGACCACGCCGCCCGTCAGCGCGACCTTGTCGCGCTTGAGCCGCATCCAGGCGATGCGGCCGGGCGAGCGGCCTTCGATGGCCTTGGCTGGGACGTCGGCTACGGACACGGGAGCGGGAGTCTCCGCGCTCGTGTCATGCAGTGGTGCCGTCATCGTGGTGGGGACCCCTCTCGGCCGACGGGTGAGCCGGCCCATGCCCGCCGCTGTGGCGGCGTTGGTGCGGAGTGGCGCTCGGAGTGCGAGGTGCGGTTGCGGTCTGTCTGCGGAACGGTTACTGCCGGGGCTGTGCGCTACGGGCATTGCTGGTGATGCGCATGGTGCTGTACGAAACAACAAGCGAAGTTCCCGCGACGAGCTCGCCTTCGGAAGACTGACCCGCTCTTGGGTGGGGAGTCTTCATCGGGCGCTCGATCAGCCGCCAGACCCGCAGGTGAATGGATGCGCAACCGTGATCTGAGGGTCGAGTTCCCGTTATCCGGACTTCACTGTCACCTCAGCGGAGCAAGACATCCTGTTCGGTACGGAATCGGACATGGCGCCCAACTCGGCCTACGAGCATGCCTATTGGGCGTACATCAGCGTCGAAATCAGGACAACGCAAAGGCCGCACGGAACGACTGTTCCGTGCGGCCTTGGTGCCTATGTCTCAACAAGCGGGACGTCTCAGTAGGCGGGTGCCTGACCCTCGCGGTCGTAGAAGGGCCGGGTCTGCGCCCGCAGCCACATCGCCACCGGATCGTGCTCGTCCGCGAGCGCGACCGTGCACACGGGAACCCCCTCGGGGACCGCTCCGACCGACTGGCGCATCATCTCCCGGACCGATTCCAGGGCGTGCGCGGAGGCGTCGTACAGGTCGAGCCCGACGGCGAGGTACGGGGACCCCAGCGCGGGCTGCACCCAGGCGCGGCGCAGCGAGCGGACGGCCGGCGTGCGGTGGGCGTGCTGCGTGAGCAGCCCGTAGAACTGCGGCAGTTCGATGGCGGGCTCGGACAGCCGCAGCGGGCCGGCCGGCATCCGGTCCAGCCCGGTGGCGACCCGGCGCAGGTCGGCCCAGGGGATGCCGACGCCGCCGCCCTGGGCGTGCGGATTGAGCCACAGCCCCCAGCGGTCGGGGTAGAGGGCGCGGGCGATGTCCCGGCCCGTGACCACCTCGTACCCGCGGTTCCAGCCGCTGGCGGCCAGTTCCTGCGGGGAGGTCACGCAGGGCGCGTACCCGAGGCCCTCGACCTCCATGCCGCCGTACTGGGTCTCCGGGGAGCCGGGCTGCCCCTGCCAGAGGAGCATCCACAGCCGTCCCTCGGCCAGGGCGTGCAGGAGGGACTCGTAGCTCTCGTAGCGCCCGGGAGTCACCTGGCGCAGCATGTGCTCGACCTGCCCGACCGCGGCCGTGCCTGACGCACTCACCCGGTACCCCTCTTCGTCTGTTCGTCCGCCCGTCGTCCACGCGTGTCGGCCACCAGCTTAAGCGTCACTACGGCAGGTAGAAGGGGCGTACGCGCGTGGTGATGTAGTCGACGACCGGGTCTTCCGCGGCGTCGAGCAGGATCAACTGCACCGGCCAGGGCGGCGGTACGCGGGTCAGGGCCCGGCCCAGGGCGTCCATCGGGGCGTTTCGCATCTCGGGCTCCCATCCCAGCAGGCGGACACCGATGTAGAGCTCCGGCGAGCCGCCCTCGACGCTGGCGAGGCAGCGGTGCGCGGAGGCGACGACTCCGCTGGCGCTGAACTCCTCCGCGGCGGCGGCCAGGAAATCGACCGGGTCCTCCTGCCAGTCGGGCTCGTAGAGCCGGACCCGGCCGCCGGTGGCCGGGCCGTCGAGCGGGCCGCCGCCGGTGCGGCAGAGCTCCGCGACGGCCGGCGGGGGCAGCGGCACGCCTACGGATCCCTCCGGATTGACCGCGATGCCGAGCTGCGGGGGCAGGCCCCGGGCGAAGTCCGCGGCGGGGGCGACGGCGAAGTCCATGGCGGGTCCGGCGCAGGCGCGGAACTGCTCCTCGGAGCTGTAGACGGGCACGTACGCGGCGCCGTCGATCTCCATGGTGGGCAGGCTCAGGCTGTTCACCCCGCCGGGCAGCGGGATCCACAGGTCGCTCCGTCCGAGGACCTCGATGATCCGCCCCCCGGCGTCCGCCTGTCCGAGCGCCGCCCCGAGCACCTGCTCCAGCTCGTTACCCGGCCACATGTACGTCTCCGCTCGCTTGCCTTGGTCTCGACCCGAGGTTCTCGACCCGAGATTCCCGAGATTAACGGGCGCCTGCGACACCCCCTCCGGGGGCCGCCCGTACGGGAGCCCGTACGGGCCTCGCGCGGCGCCCCGCCGCCGCTAGCGGAAGCCGATCGACGTCAGCCGCGACGCCGCCGGGCGGTCCAGCAGGGTCACCGACGTGCAGCCGGCCGGCGGGCGGCCCGCCTCGGCCTCGCGCAGCAGCCGGGTCACCGCGCCGCGGTGCCGGGCGAAGGCGTACGCCGACACCCCGCGGCCCCGCGCCGCCTGTCCGGCCCGGGCCTCCTCGGGGGTGGTGTCCAGCAGCACCAGGTGCAGCGAGCGGCCGCGCCGCCGGGCAGCCGAGGCCAGCAGCGCCCGGACCCAGCTCTGCGTACCGCAGTCGTGGACGACGGCCGGGGCCCCGGAGCGGAGCACCCGCCACAGTCCCCAGTAGTGCGCGATCCGGACCGCCGGCCGGTACACCGCGTAGGGCAGGGCGGCCGGCATCCGGCGCTCCCACCGCTCGCGGGCGTCCTGGGAGTCGATGCCGCCGCCCTCGGCGGCCCGCTTGATCAGGGTGCTCTTGCCGCCGCCGGGCAGTCCGGACACCACCACGACGTCCCCGGCGGCGAAGCGGAGCCGCCGCGGTCCCTCGGCTCCGCGCAGGTCCCGTACCGCTCCGGGCTCTGCGCACTCCCCGGGCGCCCCCGCCGCCGGATCCCGTACGACGGCGCGCTGGGTCGGCACCGCGGCCATCACGTCCTCGACGGCGGCCGTACTCGTCGATGCAAGTGGTCCGAATCTCCGCACAGTGCTCGCCTCCCCCGGGCCGGGTCACCTGGACCCGTTCCCCCTGAGTGTAAAGAGACGGTAATCCGGGGTGTCCGGTTCCGCTCCGGTTCCGCTCCGCTTGCGGACCCCCTCCCCCATTCGGCCGCACCTCGTGCAATGATGTGCGCCATCTGGACACCTAACTGCATACCGGCCGCTTGAATCCGCGCGGGAGAGTCCCGGCACGCCGCAAGGCGGTGCCCGGGCGCCGAAGGAGCAAGTACCTCCCTTGAATCTCTCAGGCCCCGTACCGCGTGGATGAGGCAGATCTGAAAAGCGAGCCGCGCCACCGCCCGTGAGGGCACGGGCGACGGCTCCACCCAAGGTGCAAGTCGAGGCCTCCCCTGGAAGCGGGGAACTCTCGGCGAACCTCTCAGGTTCCGATGACAGATGGGGAGGAACTCCTCCTCGTCATGTCATTCCCTGGGACCCGGGAGCCACACCCATGAGCACTGCCCCCCGCCTGACCGCCCTCGATGCGCTGCACCGTTCCCTCGGTGCGACCATGACCGATTTCGCGGGCTGGGACATGCCCCTGCGGTACGGGAGCGAGCGCGACGAGCACAACGCCGTCCGCACCAAGGCCGGTCTCTTCGACCTCTCCCACATGGGCGAGATCACCCTGACCGGCCCGGAGGCCGTCAAGGTCCTGGACTACGCGCTGGTCGGCAACATCTCCACCGTGGGCGTCGGCCGTGCCCGCTACACGCACATCTGCCAGGAGGACGGCGGGATCCTGGACGACCTGATCGTCTACCGCCTGGGCGAGACCGAGTTCATGGTCGTCGCGAACGCCTCCAACGCCCAGGTCGTCCTGGACGCGATCACCGAGCGCGCCGCCGGCTTCGACGCCGAGGTCCGCGACGACCGCGACGCGTACGCGCTGCTCGCGGTGCAGGGTCCGGAGTCCCCCGGCATCCTCGCCTCCCTCACCGACGCCGACCTGGACGGGCTGAAGTACTACGCCGGCCTGCCCGGCACGGTCGCCGGGGTGCCCGCGCTGATCGCGCGTACCGGCTACACCGGCGAGGACGGCTTCGAGCTGTTCGTCTCGCCGGAGCACGCCGTGGAGCTGTGGCAGGCGCTGACCAAGGCGGGCGAGGGCGTCGGCCTGGTCCCGGCCGGCCTGTCCTGCCGCGACACCCTGCGCCTGGAAGCGGGCATGCCGCTGTACGGGCACGAGCTGACCACCGCCCTGACCCCGTTCGACGCGGGTCTGGGCCGGGTCGTGAAGTTCGAGAAGGAGGGCGACTTCGTCGGCCGCGCCGCCCTGGAGGCCGCCGCCGAGCGCGCCGCCTCCAAGGCGCCGCGCAAGCTGGTCGGCCTGATCGCCGAGGGCCGCCGCGTTCCGCGCGCCGGTTTCTCCGTGACCTTCGACGGCCAGGTCGTCGGCGAGGTCACCTCGGGCGCCCCGTCCCCGACGCTGGGCAAGCCGATCGCGATGGCCTATGTCGACGCGGCGCACGCCGCGCCCGGCACCTCCGGCGTCGGCGTGGACATTCGCGGTACGCATGAGGCGTACGAGGTCGTGGCCCTGCCGTTCTACAAGCGGCAGAAGTAACGCCGTACCCGCACCGCACCACGCCTCACCGCTGACCGGCGCATCCCGCCGTCCCGCACGACCTCCGTTCGTATCCACTCCCCCGCATCCAGGAGAATCAGGTCATGAGCAACCCCCAGCAGCTGCGTTTCAGCAAGGAGCACGAGTGGCTGTCGGGCGCCGTCGACGGCGTCTCGACGGTCGGCATCACGGAGTTCGCGGCCAACGCGCTCGGTGACGTCGTCTACGCCCAGCTTCCCGAGGTCGGTGACACGGTGACCGCGGGCGAGACCTGCGGCGAGCTGGAGTCGACCAAGTCGGTCAGCGACCTGTACTCCCCCGTCACCGGCGAGATCGTCGAGTTCAACCAGGACGTCATCGACGACCCGGCGCTGGTGAACTCGGCTCCCTTCGAGGGTGGCTGGCTCTTCAAGGTGCGCGTCACGGAGGAGCCCGCCGACCTGCTCTCATCCGACGAGTACGCCAAGCTCACCGCCGGCAACTGACCCAGGGAACCCTGATGTCTGTACTGAACACTCCCCTCCACGAGCTCGACCCGGACGTCGCCGCCGCCGTCGACGCCGAACTCGTGCGCCAGCAGTCCACCCTGGAAATGATCGCGTCGGAGAACTTCGCTCCGGTCGCCGTCATGGAGGCCCAGGGCTCGGTCCTGACCAACAAGTACGCCGAGGGCTACCCCGGCCGCCGCTACTACGGCGGCTGCGAGCACGTCGACGTGGTCGAGCAGATCGCGATCGACCGCATCAAGGCGCTCTTCGGCGCCGAGGCCGCGAACGTGCAGCCCCACTCGGGCGCGCAGGCCAACGCGGCCGCGATGTTCGCGCTGATCAAGCCGGGCGACACGATCATGGGTCTGAACCTGGCCCACGGCGGTCACCTGACCCACGGCATGAAGATCAATTTCTCCGGCAAGCTCTACAACGTGGTCCCGTACCACGTCGACGAGACCGGCGAGGTCGACATGGCCGAGGTCGAGCGCCTCGCCAAGGAGTCCAAGCCGCAGCTGATCGTCGCGGGCTGGTCCGCCTACCCGCGCCAGCTCGACTTCGCCGCCTTCCGCCGCATCGCGGACGAGGTCGGCGCGTACCTGATGGTCGACATGGCGCACTTCGCCGGCCTCGTCGCCGCGGGTCTGCACCCGAACCCGGTGCCGCACGCCCACGTCGTCACCACCACCACGCACAAGACCCTCGGCGGTCCGCGCGGCGGTGTCATCCTGTCGACGCAGGAGCTGGCCAAGAAGATCAACTCCGCGGTCTTCCCGGGTCAGCAGGGCGGCCCGCTGGAGCACGTGATCGCGGCCAAGGCCGTCTCCTTCCTCGTGGCGGCCTCGCCCGAGTTCAAGGAGCGCCAGGAGCGCACCCTGGAGGGTGCGAAGATCCTCGCCGCCCGCCTGGTCCAGGACGACGTCAAGGCCGTGGGCGTGGACGTCCTCACCGGCGGCACCGACGTGCACCTGGTCCTGGTCGACCTGCGCAACTCCGAGCTGGACGGTCAGCAGGCCGAGGACCGCCTCCACGAGGTCGGCATCACGGTCAACCGCAACGCGATCCCGAACGACCCGCGGCCGCCGATGGTGACCTCGGGTCTGCGGATCGGTACGCCGGCGCTGGCCACCCGCGGCTTCGACGCCGAGGCCTTCACCGAGGTCGCCGAGATCATCGCGCAGGCGCTGAAGCCCGCCTACGACGCGGACGACCTCAAGGCGCGCGTCTCCGCGCTCGCCGCGAAGTTCCCGCTGTACCCGACGCTCTAGGCGCCGGCCTGAGAGGGCCCGGCCTTGTTTTGCACAGGGCCGGGCCTCTTTCATGACCAAAGCCCCAGGTGGAGGCGACCTAGTGCCGCTGAATCTGCCAATAAATGGCAAATAGGCTCCGGATAAAGGAAAGACCGCACCCCCTGGCAGGACGGACAGCACACCCCATGGACATGAGCGCAGCGAACAAGAAGGGACTCAGTCTCTTCGCCCTGATCATGATCGGCCTCGGCTCGATCTTCGGATCGGGGTGGCTCTTCGGGGCCGGTCAGGCGGCAGCCGTCGCAGGGCCCGCGGCGATCATCGCCTGGGTCATCGGCGCCGTCTTCATCGGCATGATCGCCATGTCCTACGCGGAGGTGGGCGCCGCCTACCCGCTGCCCGGCTCGATGGCCCGCTTCGGCACCATCTCACATGGCCCCGTCCTCGGCTTCATCACCGGCTGGGCGGTCTGGATCGCCATCGCCGCGCTGATCCCGATCGAGTCCATCGCCGGTACGCAGTACATGTCCTCCTGGAACTTCGGCTGGGCCAAGGGCCTGGTCGAGAACGGCGGCCTGACCACCTCCGGCATGGCGATGGCCCTGTTCCTGACCGTGGCCCTGTGGCTCGCCTGCTACTGGTCGGTGGCGCTGCTCGCCAAGGCGAACAACCTCCTCACCCTGGTCAAGTTCGCCATCCCCGTCCTCGCCGTGATCGCCCTGATCGCCTCCGGCTTCCACACCGGCAACTTCACCGACCACGGCGGCTTCGCCCCCAACGGCTGGTCCGCGGTCATGACCGCCGTCACCACCTCCGGCGTGGTCTTCGCCTTCAACGGCTTCCAGGCCGTCGTCAACCTCGGCGGCGCCGCCAAGAACCCCGGCCGCGCCATTCCGCTGGCCCTGGTCGGCGCCCTCTCCCTCGGCCTGGTCATCTACCTGGCCCTGCAGATCGCCTTCATCGGCGGCGTCCCGCCGGAGAAGCTCGCCGAGGCCGGCGGCTGGAACGGCATCAACTTCTCCTCGCCGTTCGCCGACCTCGCCAAGATGCTGATGCTGCACTGGGTCGTCACGATGCTCCAGTTCGGTGCCTTCATCTCCCCGTCCGGTGCCAACATCGGCAACGTCGCCTCCGCCTCGTACATGGCGCAGAACCTCGCGGACACCGGCTTCTTCCCGAAGAAGATCCGCGAGGTCCACCCGAAGTACGGCACCGCGCGTCCCGCGATGTGGCTGAACCTCGGCTTCTCGATCCTGCTGCTGGTCACCGTCGGCCACAGCTGGGAGGCCCTGGCCAGCGTCGTCTCCGCCGCGATGGTGGTCTCGTACCTGATCGGCCCGATCGCGGTCGGCGTCTTCCGCAAGACCAAGCCCGAGCTGCCGCGCCCCTTCCGCCTCCCGGCGGCGAGCATCCTCTGCCCGATCACCTTCGCCTTCGCCGCCTGCGCCCTGTACTGGTCCAAGTGGCCGGACACCGGCAAGGTGGTGCTGCTCACCCTGGTGGCCGCCCCGATCGCGGCGATCGTGCTCAAGCGCAAGGGCGAGAAGAACATGGCCAAGCAGTTCGCCCCGGCCTGGTGGATGATCGCCTTCCTGCTGTGGCTGGGCACGCTGTCGGCGCTCGGCAGCAGCGAGTTCGGCGGCAGCGGATTCATCCCCGGCGGCGTGGACATCGCCATCGTGGCCGTCTCCGCCCTGGGCTTCTACTTCTGGGCCGTACGGTCCGGGGTCAAGGCCCACTACGCGGGCCTGCCGGGCCCGGACCCGGTCCTGGACGCCCCCGCCGAGGCGGCCGACACGGCCGACGCTCCGGAGCGCGAACTGAGCCACGCCTGAGCATCCCCTTCCCGACCCGTCCGGCGGCCGAGCCGTTCACCTCACCGCGTTAAGCTCGGCTGCCGGACAAAATCCGCAGATCGTCCCCGATCAATCCGATCAACCCGATCAGCCCCTCCTGCCCACGCTTCCCACCCACGAGCAGACATAGGAGTCCGCAACCGTGGCCATCTCCGTCTTCGATCTCTTCTCGATCGGCATCGGTCCCTCTTCCTCCCACACCGTCGGACCGATGCGCGCCGCGCGCATGTTCGTGACCCGGCTCAAGAAGGACGGCGTCCTCGCCCAGACCGCCTCGGTCCGCGCCGAGCTCTTCGGCTCCCTCGGTGCCACCGGGCACGGCCACGGCACCCCCAAGGCGGTGCTGCTGGGCCTGGAGGGCCACTCGCCCCGCACCGTGAACGTGGAGACCGCCGACGCCGAGGTCGAGCGCATCCGCCAGACGGGCCGCCTGCGCCTGCTGAGCACCGAGATAGGCGATGGCCACGAGATCGACTTCGACGAGCCGAACCAGCTGATCCTGCACCGCCGGCGCTCGCTCCCGTACCACGCGAACGGCATGACGCTCTTCGCGTACGACGAGGCGGGCACCCCCCTGCTGGAGAAGACCTACTACTCGGTCGGCGGCGGCTTCGTCGTGGACGAGGACGCGGTCGGCGAGGACCGGATCAAGCTCGACGACACCCCGCTGAAGTACCCCTTCCGCAGCGGAGACGAGATGCTGCGCCTCGCGAACGAGACCGGCCTGTCGATCTCCTCGATGATGCTGGAGAACGAGAAGGCCTGGCGCACCGAGGACGAGATCCGCGAGGGCCTGCTGGAGATCTGGCGCGTCATGCAGTCCTGCGTCGCGCGCGGCATGTCCCGCGAGGGCATCCTCCCCGGCGGCCTGCGGGTCAAGCGCCGGGCCGCCTCCACGGCGCGCCAGCTGCGCACCGAGGGCGACCCGATGATGCACCGCAGCGAGTGGGCGACCATCTACGCGATGGCGGTCAACGAGGAGAACGCGGCCGGCGGCCGGGTCGTGACGGCCCCGACGAACGGCGCGGCGGGCGTCCTCCCGGCGGTCCTGCACTACTACATGAACTTCGTGCCGGGCGCGGACGAGGACGGCGTGGTCCGCTTCCTCCTCGCCGCAGGCGCGATCGGCATGCTCTTCAAGGAGAACGCCTCGATCTCCGGCGCCGAGGTCGGCTGCCAGGGCGAGGTCGGCTCGGCCTGCTCGATGGCGGCCGGCGCGCTGGCCGAGGTCCTGGGCGGCACCCCGGAGCAGGTCGAGAACGCGGCCGAGATCGGCATGGAGCACAACCTCGGCCTCACCTGCGACCCGGTCGGCGGCCTCGTCCAGATCCCCTGCATCGAGCGCAACGGGATGGCGGCGGTCAAGGCCGTCACCGCGGCCAAGATGGCGATGCGCGGCGACGGCAGCCACAAGGTCTCCCTCGACAAGGTCATCAAGACCATGAAGGAGACGGGCGCCGACATGAAGGTCAAGTACAAGGAAACCGCCCGCGGCGGCCTGGCGGTCAACGTCATCGAGTGCTGACCTGCACCAGCTGAACGATTCGGGCCCCGACGCTTCGCGTCGGGGCCTTCGTCGTTCCCCCTGCCGGGCAGGTGGGTTACGCCAGTAACTTCGTTCGAGATTGAGTGGGTTGTGAGGTTTGGCGGTGGGTTGATCACGCTTGAGGGGGAACAAGGCACTCTGGGCTGGTTTCTTGATGATCACCTGCGCCAGGGTGGGGGCACGACGTCGCGTCCACACCCCCGGCGGTTCGGCCAACCGTCTTGGACCACAGCCGTTTTGCTTAACTGGAGGACTTGAAACATGGCAAGCACTCGCAGCATCCGCATGATGGCGGCCGCCGCATCGCTCCCCCTCGCCTTCGCGCTCCTCTCGGGCGTCGCCCAGGCCGACAACGGGGCCGGTGCGGCCGGGACCGCGTCGAACGCGGCCCTCGCCGGTGTCCTCGGAAGCGGGGTCGGCGGCAGCAACACCGGCAACTCCTCCACCGCCCAGCAGGTCGCCTCGGGCTTCGGTGCCTCCAACCAGAACAACGGCGCCCAGGCCAACGGTTCGGGCTTCACCGCGATCGGCCAGTCCAACTCCCACGAGTCCTTCATCTACAACCCGCTCCCGTAGTTCCGGCCGGGGCCCCGCCCCGGCCGCGCACGCCCTTCCACCGAGCCCCGCCCTCCCCCCGGAGGGCGGGGCTCGGCGCGTCGGGCGAAGACGGGCCGAGCGGCCCGGGCGAAGGGGACCTTTGGCCGCGCCGGGGCGGCCCGGGGGTGGGCTAGCTTGCCCGAGTGGGCCCTGCGCACATGCGCCGGCGGGGACCCCACCCCGAGAGAGAGGCGCCCGCATGACCGGCACCGAACACCGCGTCCTCCCGCTCCGCCTGGAGGCCGCTCCCGAGCCCGTCCCGGTGCGGGGCGTCTTCGTGTACCGCACCGATCGGCCCTACGAGATCTCCCTCGACTTCGAGGGCGCCGGAATGCACCTCGCCCGCTGGGTCTTCTCCCGGGAGCTGCTGCTCGACGGCCAGGTCTGCGCCACCGGTGAGGGCGACATCCAGGTGTGGCCGCGCTGGAGGGGCACCGAGCCGCGGGTCTTCTTCGCCTTCAGCAACGGCACGCAGTCCTGCGTGATGTCCGCCCGGGCCAAGGACGTGCACGCGCTGTGCCGCCGGATGACCGAGCTCGTTCCGCGCGGCCAGGAACACCTGCACTACGACCTCGACGCCGAGCTGAACGCCCTCCTGCCCAGCTGAACCGGGCGCAACGGGCGGGACCCGCCGGACCGGGTGAACCCGGTGCAACCGCTGCCGTACCGGGCGCGTCTTCACGGGTGACACCGTTCCCCGTCTCTCGGAATCGAGGGGACGCAATGAACCGTCCACGCCGCCGGCAGGCCACCGCACTGGGGTTGGGCGCACTGCTCGCCGCCATGCTCGCCTTCGCCGCACCGGCCTCCGCCGCAGCCACGACCGCAACGCCCACCACCACCGCCACCGCCACTCCGCTCGTCGTCAATGCCCGCTGGGGCGGGCACTGCACGTACGACCGGGTGGTCATCGACCTGCAGGGATACGTACCCGAGGTCACCGTCACCCCCGTCCCGGAGCTGGTCTACGACGGGTCCGGCAAGCCCGTCCCGCTGGCCGGGCGGTACTTCCTGGAGATCCGCCTGCATCCCGCAGCCGGACACGACGAGGCGGGCCGCAACGTCTACCTCGGGCCCAAGCTCATCAAGATCTACCTGCCCAAGCTGAAGGGCCTCGCCCTGACCGGCGACTACGAGGGGTACGTCACCTTCGGCGCCGCCTTCGACACCAAGCCCGCCTACACCTCGTCCACGCTGCACTCCCCGGAGCGCTTCGTCCTGGACGTGGCGCACCCGAACGTCTGCTGAGCAGGCACGCGCCGGCGGGAGACGGGGCGCGGCTACCGGTGCTCGGGGTTCGGGAAGTCGAAGCGGCAGCCCGCGTCCCACAGGGAGCGCTGGTTTCCGTGCGCCGGCATCCCGCCGGCCCGCTTGAGCAGGGCGGCCAGGTGCATGAGGTTCCAGCTCATGAAGGCCGTGTTCCGGTTGGTGAAATCGTTCTCGGGGCCGCCGGATCCGGGGTCCAGGTACGAGGGCCCGGGTCCGGCCTCGCCGATCCATCCGGCGTCGGCCTGCGGCGGGATCGCATAGCCGAGGTGCTGGAGGCTGTAGAGGATGTTCATGGCGCAGTGTTTGACGCCGTCCTCGTTGCCCGTGATCAGCGCCCCGCCCACGCGCCCGTAATAGGCGTACTGGCCCTGGTCGTTCAGGATCGACGAGCAGGCGTAGAGCCGCTCGATGACCTGCTTCATCACCGAGCTGTTGTCCCCGAGCCAGATCGGGCCGCACAGCACGAGGATGTCCGCGTCCATGATCTGGCTGTAGAGCACCGGCCACTGATCGTTCTCCCAGCCGTGGTCGGTCATGTCGGGCCAGACTCCGGTGGCGATGTCGTGGTCGACGGCCCGGATGAGCGAGGTCCGGACCCCGGCCGCCTCCATCACCGCGCGGCTCCTGCCGATCAGGCCCTCGGTGTTGCTGGGCTCGGGCGATCGCTTGAGCGTGCAGTTGACGTAGACGGCGGTGAGGTCGGAGTAGTCGAAGGCGGGCGCGGCATCGGATTCGGCGGTCACCCCACCAGCCTCGGCGCCCCGGGACGGGCCCGCCAGCGGACCGCACCCGTCCGGGCACCCAGCGACCGTACGGAACGGCCGGGTGCGGCGGATCGCCCGGTCACCGGCGGTCTCCGAAATGCGGAACTCCCCCTCCGGTCACCACCCTTGGCGACGACACCGCGAGCTCGGTCACGGAGCGTCACCACGAAGCGGAATCCGGACGGAGGTCGGCGCGATTGGGGCGGGTTGTTACCGGTCCGTGCGTCCGACTAGGGTCAGCGGGCCTTGGTGTTCGGGAAACCGGTGGGAAACCGGTGCGGCCCTCGCCACTGTGATCGGGAAGTCCGGCTCCACTCCTGCGGGAAAGCCACTGGGCTGCGCGGGAGGTTCCGCGCTGCCCGGGAAGGCGGAGCATGGACGTCAACCCGTGAGCCAGGAGACCGGCCGGGGCGCGTTGTCCATCCACGAGGTGCTGGAGAGGTCTCCCTACTCATGCATATAGCCGAGGGGTTCCTGCCCCCTTTGCACGCGGTCGCCTGGGGCGCCGCGTCCGCCCCCTTCGTCGTCCACGGCGTCCGCGCGCTCACCCGCGAGGTGAAGTCCAACCCGGAGAGCACCCTGCTGCTCGGAGCGTCCGGCGCCTTCACCTTCGTCCTGTCCGCACTGAAGATCCCTTCGGTGACGGGCAGTTGCTCACACCCCACGGGCACCGGGCTCGGGGCGATCCTGTTCCGGCCGCCGATCATGGCGGTGCTGGGCACGATCACCCTGCTGTTCCAGGCCCTGCTGCTGGCGCACGGCGGGCTCACCACCCTCGGCGCCAACGTCTTCTCGATGGCCATCGCCGGCCCCTGGGCGGGCTACGCCGTCTACCGGCTGCTGCGGAAGTTCGACCTCCCGCTGATGGTCACCGTGTTCTTCGGCGCCTTCTTCGCCGACCTGGTCACCTACTGCGTCACCAGCGTGCAGCTCGCCCTGGCCTTCCCGGACCCTGCCTCCGGGTTCGTCGGCTCCCTCGCGAAGTTCGGGGGGATCTTCGCGGTCACGCAGATCCCGCTGGCCGTGAGCGAGGGGCTGCTGACCGTCCTGGTGATGCGGCTGCTGATGGCGTCGAGCAAGTCGGACCTGGTCCGCCTCGGCGTCGCGAAGCTGACCGCCACCCGTACCGGAGAGAAGGCGGCGGCCTGATGAGCGGAATGTCCCGGAACACGAAGATCAACGGCCTGCTGCTGCTCCTGGTGGCGGCGCTGGCCGTGCTGCCGGTCGCGCTGGGGATGGGCGACCACAAGGAGGAGCCCTTCGCCGGCGCCGACGCGCAGGCCGAGACGGCGATCACCGAGCTGAAGCCGGACTACGAGCCCTGGTTCTCCCCGCTGTACGAGCCCCCGTCGGGCGAGATCGAGTCCGCACTGTTCGCCCTGCAGGCGGCACTGGGCGCGGGCGTGCTCGCGTACTACTTCGGCGTCCGCAAGGGCCGCCGCCAGGGAGCGGCCGCCGCCACTGCCGCCACCGCCCCGGAGGCCTAGGCGGTGCTGCCGATCGACGTGGCCGCGCACAGCAGTCGCTGGCGCGGCCGGCACCCGCTGGAGAAGGCCCTGCTCGGGATCGGGCTGACGGTCACCGCCGTGTGCCTGCCGCCCTGGCCGGGCGGGCCGCTGGTGGCCGCCGCCACCCTCGCCGTGCTGCTCGGCCCGGCCGGGGTGGCCGGCCGGCAGCTCTGGCGGGCCTTCCGGATCCCGCTCGGCTTCTGCTTCACCGGGGCGCTGCCGCTGCTGTTCGCGGTCGGCGGCCCGGCGGGGCCGGTCTCCCTGGCCCCCGACGGCCCCCGGCTCGCTGCCGAACTGCTGCTTCGCACCTCGGCCGCCTCGCTCGGACTGCTGCTGTTCGCGTTCACCACCCCGGTCTCCGACGTACTGCCCCGGCTGGTCCGGGCCGGGGTGCCGGCCCCGGTGGTGGACGTGGCCCTGGTCATGTACCGGATCGGCTTCCTGCTGCTCGACTCCATGGCCCAGGTGCGCCGGGCCCAGGCGGCCCGGCTCGGGCACACCGGCCGGGCGGCGGTCTGGCGTTCCCTGGCCGGGCTCGCCGCCACCTCCTTCGTACGGGCCTTCGACCGCGCGGCCAAGCTCCAGGCGGGACTGGCCGGACGCGGCTACGACGGCGCGCTGCGGGTCCTCGTACCGGAGGCGACCCTGTCGTGGCGCTTCCTGACGGCCACCGCCGCGCTGCTGGCGGCCCTGATCACCCTGACCCTCACCCTGAAGGAGATGTTCCTGTGAACCCGTCGCCGAAGCCGGTGGTGGAACTGTCCGGCGCGGGCTACGCCTACGAGGACGGCCCCGAGGTGCTGACCGGCGTCGACTTCGCCATCGCGGCGGGCCGGGCGCTGGCCCTGCTGGGCCGCAACGGCAGCGGCAAGACCACGCTGATGCGGCTGCTGAGCGGCGGCCTGCGGCCCGGCTCGGGCTCGCTGCGGCTCGACGGCACGCAGGTCCCGTACGACCGGGCCGGCCTGACCCGGCTGCGCACGTCCGTCCAGCTCGTGGTGCAGGACCCCGACGACCAGCTGTTCGCGGCCTCGGTCGAACAGGACGTGTCCTTCGGCCCGATGAACCTGGGCCTGCGCACGGAGGAGGTCCGCGCCCGCGTGGACGCGGCGCTGGCCGCCCTGGACATCACCGCGCTCCGCGACCGCCCCACCCACCTGCTCTCCTACGGCCAGCGCAAGCGCTCGGCGATCGCGGGGGCGGTGGCGATGGCCCCGCGGGTGCTGATCCTGGACGAGCCGACGGCCGGACTGGACCCGGACGGCCAGGAGCGGCTCCTCGACGTCCTCGCGGGCCTGCGCGCCGCCGGCACGACGGTGGTGATGGCCACCCACGACGTGGACCTGGCGGTCCGCTGGGCCGACGACGCGGCGGTCCTGACCCCGTCCGGCATCCGCTTCGGCCCGGCCGAGGCGCTCCTGTCCGACCCGGACCTGCTCACCTCGGCGGGGCTGCGCCCGGCCTGGTCCCCGGCGGTGGCCGCGCTATTGCGGGCCCACGGACTGCTGGCGGCGGACGCCCCCGGCCCCCGAAACCCGGAGGCGCTGGCCGCCTGGCGGTAGGTAGGTTGCGCGTCCATGAAGACGCTGAAGGCAACCTCGGAGCCGAAGTCCCTCTTCTGGGAGGGCGAGGACCTGGTCGACCCGCTCGGCGGCTTCCGCCGCTGGGCGCCGGACGGACGCGAACACGACTTCCGCCCCGTGCTCTCCTACCGGTTCGACCACGCGGTGCGCTCGCCCTCGGGGCGCTGGACGGTGATCTACGAGGAGCGCGGCACCAAGGCCCTCCTCCTCGAAGGTGTGGAGATCATCCGCGAGCTGGACCGGAGCTTCTACCACGCGGAGGAGTACGACTACCCGGTCGCGCTCGGCGCGCTGCCGGACGGCCGTGAGGTGCTGGTGCACTGCCCGGACGCGTACGACACCCCCGTGACCGAGGACGCGGCCACGGGCGAACGGCTGACCCCCGCCGCCCGGTACCCGGAGGACATCTTCCACTCCCGGCTCGCGGTGAGCCCGGACGGGCGGCGGCTGCTGTCCGCGGGGTGGGAGTGGTATCCGTTCGGCGCGCTGCAGGTCTTCGACCTGGCCGCGGCGGTGGCCGGCGCCGCCGAACTCGACTGCCGGGGACGGGTGTCCCAGCCGGACGGGCAGGGCGGCGAGGTCGTCGCCGCCTGCTGGCTGGACGGGGATCGCGTCGCCGTTGCCACCGGCGAGGTGGTGCTCCACGACGAGGGCGGCGAGCAACCGGCGGCCCTCGGCCCGCAGGAGATCGGCGTGTGGTCCGCCGCCGAGGAGCGGTGGCTGCACCGGAGCCCGCTCGGGTTCACCGCGGGGACCCTGCTCGCCTGCGGCGGGGACCGGGTGGTCAGCCTCTGCGGGCACCCCCGCCTCGTGGATGCCCGTACGGGCTCCGTCCTGGCCGAGTGGCCCGAGGTCCCGGTGTCGCACCGGGTGGGATCGTACGGGGTCCCCCATGTCCCGACCCCGGTCGTGGCCCTGCACCCCGACGGGATCCGCCTGGCCGTCGCCCAGGAGGGCGGGATCCGCGTGCTCGATCTGCCGCAAACCTAGGATGGCCGCATGTCGCTCCCGCACGCCATCCTCACCGCCCTGCTCGAGAAGCCCTCGTCGGGGCTGGAGCTGACCCGGCGGTTCGACAAGTCGATCGGGTACTTCTGGTCCGCGACGCACCAGCAGATCTACCGGGAGCTCGGCCGGCTGGAGGAGGCAGGGCTGATCCGGGCGCTGCCCAGCGAGGGGCCCGTACGGGGGCAGAAGAAGGAGTACGAGGTGCTGCCCGCCGGGAGCGGGGAGCTGGCGCGGTGGGTCGGGGAGCGTCAGGATCCCAAGCCGGTGCGGGATCCGCTGCTGCTGCGGATCCGAGCGGCCGCGGTGGTCGGGCCGCAGGGGCTGGGCGCCGAACTGCGGCGGCATCTGGAGCTGCACCGGGCCCAGTTGGCCGTGTACGAGGGCATCGAGGAGAAGGATTTCCCGGTCGGCCGGGATTCCGACGAGGACCGGCTGCGGCGTGTCGTGCTGCACGCGGGAACCGGGTTGGAGACCTTCTGGCTGCGCTGGCTGGAGGAGGCCCTCGCCGAGGTGGAGGGCATGGCCGGCGGGCCGCGGCAGGCCTGACGCGCGCACCCCCGGCCCGGCGGGGGCCGGGGGCGGCGCGGGGGCTTACTTGTTCAGGGAGGCCCAGAACTCGTCGAAGCTCAGCAGGCCGTCGTCGTTCGAGTCCTTGGCGGCGATCACGGCCTCCGCGACCGGGCCGGTGACGAACGGGTCGCCCATCTCCGCCATCGCCGAACGGAACTCGTCCGCCGTCACGAAGCCGTCACCGTTCACGTCGAACTTGCCGAACGTCGTCCGTGCGCTCTCGATGTCCGCCACTGGGTCCACCCCTTCTTGGTGCTTGTTGACCGGCTCAGGGTAGCGGCAGGCCCGCCCCCCTCACGCCCCGGGTCCCGTTCGAGCGGCAGATAGAAATTCAATTACTCTTCCGTAGTGCGGAAGCGATAATTCCAGCCAACAATTCAAGCCCCTACTTGTCACGCTCCGGGACCACCGCATAACGTAGCGACATTGCCGCCACACCGGGAGCGCAGGGCCCCCAGGGACAAGCGGCAACAAGGGCGATCACACAGGTGACGATCACAGCTGACGCATCATTCGAAGTTCTGCCCTTCACCCGCACTTGCCACCACATCTGGGAAGACGGCGACCATGTGCTCATCGGAGTGAGTCCCGGAAACAGCTACTTCACCTCCGAGCGCATATCCAGCCTCACCCGATGGGCCACGACCCGCTTCGCACAGGTCGACTTCGTCTACGCAGACCTCCACGTGGACGGGATGTTCGCCGCCTTCGGCTACACCCGGGAACACGCGGAGAAGCGTGCGACGAAGGAAATCAAGGCAGTCCGGCGAAGGATTCTCAAGGGCGTGGAGGAATCAGGACCTCCGAATGCCGAGATCCGAGTGAGAGCACTGTCGGAGTTCCGGACGAACTCCGTCTACCAACTTCTGCACCGACGCGTACTCCATTTCCTGGAGACCGACGACGAATTCCGCAAGGGCTGCGAGGAAATGGCCCTGCACTTTGTGGGTTCGAAGTTGCCGGAAGGTGAATCCATCACCGACGCACAGTTGCAGGTGTGTTTCGATTACATGGCAGCCGAGCTGCCGTTCTTCATCGACACCCCGAGCATTCTCGACGTGCCGTCCTCCGTGGCGGCCTACCACGTCAAGATGCCGATGACCGATGTCCTCTTCGCGCGCGGTGGGGGACTGCGCGCGACGAGGAACCAGGCATACGCCGTGGTTCGCCCCGAGGCGGCCGAAAACGCGCACACCGCACCGACCGAAGGGACCGTCGATGAGCGTCGAGCAGCTTGAGGCCCATTCCGCTCAGGGGGACGGACAGACCACCGAGCCCCTCATCGACTTCCCGCTGTCCCGGCGCGGTGACGTGCTCCCCGAGGAGTGCACCTGGCTGCGCGAGAAGGCGCCCGTCGCGAAGGTCCGCACCCTCACCGGGGATCCGGCCTGGCTGGTGAGCAGCTACGCGCTGGCCAAGCAGGTGCTGGAGGACGAGCGCTTCAGCCTCAAGGACACGGCCAATGCCGGCGTCCCGCGCCAGTACGCGCTGACGATCCCGCCCGAGGTCGTCAACAACATGGGCAACATCAACAGCGCCGGACTGCGCAACGCGGTCATGAAGGCGCTCAACCCCCGCCAGAAGGGCCTTCAGGACCGGCTGCGCCGGGCGGCCGGCGAGCTCATCGACCAGCTCGTCGCCGAGGGCGGGCCCGCCGACCTGCGGGCCGGCTTCGCCGATCCCTTCTCGGCGGCCATGCACTGCCAGGTGCTGGGCGTGCCGTTCGAGGACTGGCGCCGGCTGATGTCGGGGCTGGACGTCGCGTTCATGACCGCGCGCGAGCCGTTCGCCGACTCCGCGCTCAACTGGTACAAGGACGTCGGCTACTTCGAGGAGCAGTTGAAGGCGCAGCTGGCGCTGCCTGCCGAGGAGCGTACGGGGCTCCTCGGCAAGTTCGCCGAGCTGAAGGAGGCGGACCCGGAGTCGGCGCACCTGACCGACGACATGTTCGCCACCGTCGCCGTGTCGCTCTTCGGGGCCGGAGCCGTCTCCACCTCCGCGTTCCTGACCCTGGCGGTCCTGGCGCTGCTCCAGAAGCCCGAGCTCATCGGGTACCTGCGCAAGCATCCGGAGCGCATGGGCAAGGCCGTGGACGAGCTGCTCCGCTGGAACCTGTCCGTGGGCGACGGCCTGCCGCGCATCGCGATGGCGGACATCCAGGTCGGGGACGTGCTGGTCGAGGAGGGCGAGCTGGTGCTCGTCCTGCTGGAGGGGGCCAACTTCGACCCCGAGGCCTTCGAGAACCCCGGCGAGCTGGACCTGGGGCGCGAGAGCTCCAACGCCCACCTCGCCTTCGGCGCCGGCCGACACTTCTGCCCGGCTTCCGCACTGGGCCGGGCGCACGCCGAGATCGCGCTGGAGGTGCTGGTCGAGCGGCTGCCCGAGCTGCGTCTCGCGGTGCCTGCGGAGAACCTCGTGTGGCGCACCGGCTTCATCAAGCGGCTTCCCGAGCGGCTCCCCGTCGCCTGGTGAGGAGGCGTCGGTGAGCAGGTGAGAGTGCCCCGGGAGCTGTGCGAGCTCCCGGGGCACGCCCGCGTCGTACGTACGCGCACGCCGGCGGTCTACCGGAAGATGCCGGTGTGGCCGAGGGAGTAGCGGCCGGGCTGGGGGTAGACGGCCAGGCCGTGAGGTCCGCCGCCCACCGGGATCTTGGCGAGCTGCTTGCCGGTGGTGGTGTCGATGGCGTAGACCTCGGAGTTGTAGCGGCCCGAGAGCCACAGCACCTTGCCGTCGGCGGAGACGCCGCCCATGTCGGGGCTGCCGCCGTCGGGCAGCTCCCACTTCTTGGTCAGCTTGTTCTGCGTGAAGTCGAAGACGGAGACGGATCCCTCGCCGCGGTTGGAGACGTACATCTCCTTGGAGTCGCGGCTGACGTACAGTCCGTGGCAGCCCTTTCCGGTGGGCAGTAGCTTGGGGGTCTCGAACTTGTCGCCGCTGAGCACCCACATGCCGTGCGCCATCATGTCCGCGACGTAGAAGGTCTTTCCGTCCGGCGAGACCTTCACGTCCTGCGGCATCGCGCCCTCGAAGGGGAGTTTCTGCTGGCCGACGACCTCCATCTTCTCGGTGTCGACCTTGAGCAGTTCACCGGAGAACTCGCAGCTCACGATGAAGTAGCGGCCGTCCGCGGAGAAGTCCGCGTGATTGACGCCGAAGCAGGTCACGGGGACGGTCTTCACGCGGTCCATCGTGTGCGGATCGCGGAAGACCAGCTCCTTGTCCATGGAGGCCATGACCACCGCGTACTTGCCGTTGGGCGTGAAGTACAGGTTGTACGGGTCGTGCACCTCCACCGGATTGCCGGCCTCGCCGGTGGCCGGGTTGATCGGGGTGAGCGTGTGGCCCCGGTTGTTGTTGACCCAGAGGGTCTTCATGTCCCAGGAGGGGACCACGTGCTGGGGCTGGATCCCGACGGGGATGGTGTCGATGACCTTGTACGTCACCGGGTCGATGACGGACACCGTGTTGGAGTTGGTGTTCGGCACGTAGACGCGGGACGGGAAGTCCTTGACCACCGGGGAGAGCTTGTTCGGCCGGTCGGCCGCGTAGACGTCGTTCGGATCGAGGAGCGGCGGCATGCCGGCGAGCCCCGGCGGTGCGGCCGGTACGGCCTTGACGGGCGCGGCCGGCCCCTTCGTGCCGAGGGCCTCGGCAGGTCCCTTGTCGGCCGCTCCGCAGCCGGTCAGGGCGGCGAGGACCAGTCCGGCCAGCAATGCGGTGGCCTTCCGGGGAAGGCGAGTGGTCGTCATGGGGTCAGCAGCTCCGTGGTGGTCACCGCGCGCAGTTTGCGGCGTGCGAGTTCTTCGAGGAGGGGTGGCATCGCGTCGACCGTGTCCGCGTAGCCGAAGTGCAGGCTCACCACCGATCCGCCTTGGATCGGGCCGATGACGGTGCGGATGACGGCCGCGGCACCGGGCGAGGTGAAGTCGAGGGAGTCCACGTCGTACGAGAGGACGTGCGGGTAGCCCGCCCGCTGGGCCAGTTTTCGCACCAGGGGGGTGGCGTACTGGGTCTGCGACGGGCGGAACCAGGTGCCGATGGACCCGGTCAGCCGTTTGAGCCGGTCGGCGCAGCCGGTGATCTCGGCGTACGCCTGCTCCTCGGGCATGGTGTTGATCGCGAGGTGGCGCTGGGTGTGGTTGCCGAGCTCGTGGCCGCCGTCCAGGATCCGGCGGGCCATCTCCGGGTGGGCGTCGAGCCAGGCGCCGATGGCCAGTACGGTCACCCGCGCGCCCGCCCGCTCCGCCTCGGCGAGCACCGCCTTGGCGATGGCGGGGTCGCCGTTGCCGTGGAAGGTGAGCGCGACGCCGGACCCGCCGCGGGGACCGTGCGCGATCTCGACGGGCTGGCCGGCGAACCGGCGCGGGGCGGGCGCCGCCTTCGCCGGGGCCGCCTTGGCCGGGGCCGCCGGTCTGTCCGGGGCGGCCTTCGCCGGGGCCGCGGGGCCGGCGGGGGCACTACAGGCCGCGGCGAGGGCACCGGCGGCGACCGCCGCGCCGGCACGGAGAGCGGATCGGCGGTCCGGGTAGCAGAGCACCCGCCCATTTAAGGGGTGGATGCCCGGGTAGGTAGGGAGTGACCCAATTCAGGACCTTCGGCCGAGCCGGTACCAGACGGCAACCGTCCGCTATGTGATCAACGATTCACTCAGAGCGGTCGATGCTTATTCAATGATTATGAGGCCCGTGGCCCATCTCACCTAAGATTTAGGTAGAAAGTCTTAGGATATGCACACTTATGTCCAACTTGGGACTTTTGGCATTTGGTCCCTCGTCTGCCATAGTCGGAACCACGGCTTCCCGTTGACCCGAGCGAAGTCCTTGCCGAGGATCACACCCCCTTCGATCCTCGGCACACCCATGAAACCCCCGCAGCGCCCCACAACGGCGACAGGGGGTTTCTGGCGTTCCAGGGGGCTCCTAGCGGTCCGCCACCCGCATCTCGAACCAGGTGATCTTTCCGCGCGGCAGCAGGTCCGCGCCCCAGCGGTCCGAGAGCTTGTCGACGAGGAACAGCCCCCGCCCGGTGGTGTCCATCTCGTGCACCGGCATCAGACAGGGCAGCCCGCGCGAGGGGTCGCGCACCTCGACCCGGATCCAGCCGCGCCGCCTGACCATGTGCAGACCGAAGGAACGGGCCCCGGTGTGCCGGACGGCGTTGCCCACGAGCTCCGAGACCAGCAGGACCGTGTGCTCGGCGATCTGCGGCGAGAGCCCCCACAGGCGTACGACCACGCACTGCGTGAGCCGGCGGGCGGTGCTCGCCGACTCGGGCATCGACGGCAGCGTCACTTCCGCCTCGGCCGGATTCCCGTACAACTCCAGTGCCTTGAGGCCCAGTTCATCCTCCAGGGCCGCCGTGAGCCGTACGACGGAAGCGCTACTGCGCTGCCGCGGCTGTTCCACACCCTCCAGACCCGCCATGCACCCATCATGGAGGGCCACCCAGGCCGTTCGGGCCGTTCCGCAGGAAAAGACCCCTCGGGAGCGTGGATCCCGAGGGGTCGTCCTGGCATATGCGATCGGCAACCCGGAGCCGGTTGCGCGCCTCTGACCTGCGGTGACGCACCGCGCAACGGCGATCACCCAGAGTGGATCACCAGCTCACCTTAAGGCTGCCTTAAGGCCTGGCTAATCCACCCGCAGGGAGGATCGGCGCGATCTGCAGGACCTACGAGAACTTCGCCTTCCCGGGCCCCTCCTCGACGAAGCTGCGCATTCCGCGCTCGCGGTCCTCGGTGGCGAACAGGCCCGCGAACCAACCCCGTTCGATGGTCAGCCCGGTGTCGATGTCGGTCTCCAGCCCCGCGTCCACGCACTCCTTCGCGGCGCGCAGCGCGAGGGCCGGGCCCTGCGCGAGCTTCGCGGCCCACGCGTGCGCCTGCTCGTAGACCTCGGCGGCCGGTACGACACGGTCCACCAGGCCGAGGGCGAGCGCCTCGTCGGCCTTGACCATGCGGCCGGTGAAGATGAGGTCCTTGGCCTTGGAGGGGCCGATCAGCCGGGACAGCCGCTGGGTGCCGCCCGCGCCGGGGATCAGGCCGAGCAGGATCTCGGGCTGGCCGAGCTTCGCGTTGTCGCCGGCGATCCGGTAGTCCGCGCACAGGGCCAGCTCGCAGCCGCCGCCCAGGGCGTAGCCGGTGACGGCCGCGACCACGGGCTTGGGGATCCGGGCCACGGCGGTGAAGGCGTCCTGCAGGCCGCGGGACCGGGCGACCATGGCCGCGTGGTCCATCGTCTGCATCTCCTTGATGTCCGCGCCGGCCGCGAACACCTTCTCGCCGCCGTAGATGACGACCGTACGGACGTCCGCCCGGTCGGTCGCCTCGACGGCGAGCTCGCGCAGCCGGTCCTGGGTGGCGATGTCCAGGGCGTTCATGGGCGGCCGGTCCAGCCGGATGACGCCGACGCCTTCGGAGACTTCGAGAGAGATGGTCATACGGGAAGGTTAGCGCCGGTTAACGGCGAGTGGCCCGGTGCTGTGGGTCACAGCACCGGGCCCGCTGAACTACGTACCGGCCGGGATTACTTGATCCACTCCGCCCAGTCCATGTTCCAGCCGTTGAGGCCGTTGTCGGGGGCGACCGTCTTGTCCTTGGAGTTCTTCACGATGACCACGTCACCGATGATCGACTCGTTGAAGAACCAGGCAGCGGGCTGGCTGCCGTCACCGGCGCCGCGGACGTCCTTCAGGCCCACGCAGCCGTGACTGACGTTCTCGGAGCCGAACGTGCCGGACGAGGCCCAGTAGTTGCCGTGGACGAAGGTGCCGGAGGTGGTCAGCCGCATCGCGTGCGGGACGTCGGAGATGTCGTACTCCCCGCCGAAGCCGACGGTGGCGCCGTTCATCCGGGTCACCTTGTACTTCTCGCTGATGACCATCTGGCCGTTGTACGTGGTGTTCGCGGGGGCGCCGGCGGTGATCGGGATGTTCTTGATCTCCGCGCCGTCGCGGACCACGCTCATCTGGTGCTCGGCGGCGTCGACCGTGGTGACCTGGGAGCGGCCGACCTTGAAGGTGACCGTACGGGTCTGCTTGCCGTAGACCCCCGGACGGCCTTCAACTCCGTCGAGCGACATCTTCAGGGTGACCTTGGTGCCCGCGGCCCAGTACTTCTCGGGGCGGAAGTCCAGGCGGTCGTTGCCGAACCAGTGGCCCTCGACCGGGACGGCGGGGTCGGCCGTCACCGTGATCGCCTTCTCGACGGCCTCGGGGTTGGTGATGCCGCGGGAGAAGTTGATCGAGACCGGCATGCCCACGCCGACCGTCGATCCGTCCTCGGGGGTGTACTGGCCGATGAAGGTGTTGGCGGGCGTGAGGGTCGTGAAGGTGGTGTCCTTCGCGGACTCGCGGCCGGCCTCGTCCTTGGCCACCGCGTGCACCTTGTACTCGGTGGCGGAGGCGAGGTTGCGGACGGGCTCCCAGCTCGCGCCGTCCGCGGCGAGCTTGCCGTCCACCGCGTTGCCCTTGGTGTCGGCGACCGTCACCGTGGTGAGCTTGCCGCCGGTGCTGGTTATCTTGAGGATGCCGCTGGTCGCGACCTCCTTGGCCCCGTCGTCCGGCTTGACGCTCACGACGGCCTTCGACGCCTCGGTCCCGGTCGTGCCGGTCACCCCGTCTCCGCCACCGCTCCCGCCCTTGCCGCCCGCGTCTCCGCCACCGCTGCACGCGCTGGTGAACAGCAGGGCCGCGCCCAGCAGGAGGGCCGGCAGGCCGGTGCGGGCGCGGCCGCGTATCGGCTGCAGGTTCACTCTTGTTCTCCCCATGTCCCCCGCGCACGGACAGTCGCGCGCTTAATCGCCAGGAAATCACATGGGGGATCACGAGACAGTACGGTCGTGTCACCGTTCCGTCCCAAGAGTGGTGCGGGCGCCGGGAGTCAGTCCTCCGTGCCGGGCTTGGTGCCCCAGACGTAGACGGCGTCGCCCTCGGTGAGCAGGTCCCACAGGCGCCGCGCGTCGGGGACGGTGAGGTTGACGCAGCCGGCCGAGCCGCCGTGGGCGTACAGGTTGCCGGGGCGGCCGTGCAGGGCCTGGCCCCCGTCGAAGAACTGGGCGTAGGGCATCGGGGAGTCGTAGAGCGTGGACACGTGGCCCTCGCTGCGCCAGTAGACCTCGTGCCAGCCGCGGCGGGTCTCCTCCTCGTCGCGTCCGGTGCGGACGGGCACGGGAGGGAGGACCACCGTGCGGCCGCGCTGCACCCACAGGAGCTGGCGCTCCAGGTCCACGCAGGTCACCC
Organism: Streptomyces sp. NBC_01264; assembly: GCF_026340675.1. Lineage (NCBI taxonomy): Bacteria > Bacillati > Actinomycetota > Actinomycetes > Kitasatosporales > Streptomycetaceae > Streptomyces > Streptomyces sp. NBC_01264. Next base: position 6,625,974 of record NZ_JAPEOX010000001.1, on the reverse strand, counting down.
GGTGCGAACGGACCGGACATCCGCCGCCGGCGTTGGGGTTCGCACGGGCGGCGACGGCGACCATGGTGCGGTAGGTGACCAGCCCGGCGTAGCCGTCGGCGGGCCGGATCCCGTTGGCCCGCTGGAAGGTGCGGATCGCCTCGCAGTCCCCGGCGTCCTGCCTCCCGTCGGCCGTCCGGCGCAGGTGGCCCTCCAGCTCGCGCTGGTAGGGGCCGGTCCCGGCGGTGCACGCCCCCTCGGCAGGGGCCGAGGGGGTCGGGGAGGGAGCCGCCACGGCTGCCGCCTGCGGCGGGACGAGTACGGCCGCCGCGAGGATCGCGGCCGTCGCGGCCGCCCTGCCGATCGCGCCTACGGCCTCGGCCGTGTCCCTTGCGCGCATACGGACCTCCTCGGGCCCGCCGGCCGGGCCGTCGGCTCCGAGCCAACCGGACCGGCCCGGCCCCGGCGCGGCGGGTCGGCCGGCAGGGTCACCGGCCCACCCGGGCGGGCTACGCGGGCGGGCTACCCGGGCGGGCTACTCCGCGGGCCGCTTCGGGCCCTTGCCCTTGCCGCCCTTGCCCTGGTCGTCCCGCTTGTTCTCCAGGGTGATCACCAGCAGGTGGTCCGGGGTGCTCTCCTCCAGGTGGAGCGGACCCCTGACCCGGTTCCGCGGCAGGACGTAGCCCTCCGGGACGGCCGTCTCGACCACGTAGTACCAGCCCTCCTCCAGGCCCGGGAACGTGCAGACCCCGTCCCGGTCGGTCGCGCAGCCCTCCGTCACCTTGCGGTCGGGGTTGATGCCGCGCGTCTGGAGGCCCTGGGTGCTGTTGGTCTCCTTCCACACCTCGAAGACCGCCCCGCGCAGCGGGCGCTTCGTCTTCGCGTCCTTCTTCAGGACCTCGATCGAGCCCTCGTGGTCGGGCTTCTCGGTCCGCTCGTCCGTGAACCGACGACGAGGCCCGTCGTCACGTGTCCCTCGTCGAGGTCGAAGGGCGTGACCGGGTCCGCCGGCAGGTCGTAGCCGGCCGGTGCCTGCGTCTCCCGCCAGTAGTAGAGCTCACCGATGGGGAGCTGGACCGTGCAGCTGCCCTGCGCGTCGGTGGTGCAGGACCCGGCGAGCTGCGCGTCGGGGTCCGTTCCGCCGGTCTGCAGGCCCCTACGGCCGTTGGCCTCGCGCCACAGCTCGAAGCGGGCGCCGGACAGCAGGGCCCCGCCGGCCGCGTCGGACTTGCGCAGCACCACCTCGGCGCTGCCCGGGAGCTTCGCGTTGCTCACGCTCACGCTCACGCCCGCGGTGGCGTTCCGCTCGGTCAGCGTCAGTTCGGCGACGGGGTTGTCCTCGAGCCGGTAGCCGTCCGGTGCCTGGGTCTCGCGCCAGTAGTACGTACCGAGCGGGACGGTGCGGGAGCAGACGCCGCTCGCCGGGGTCACGCAGTCGGCGGCCTTGGTGTCCCCGCCGGGGCTCGTGAACTGGGCTCCGGGGGTGCCGTTGGTCTCCCGCCACAGCTCGTACGTGGCTCCGGCCAGCGGTTTGTCCGCGTCGTCCCGCTTGGTGAGGGAGACGGCGCCCGTGACCGGCGCCGTGTTCCCGCAGTCGGGCAGGTCCCCGTCGAACGGGTAAGCGTGGAGCTCCTGGCCGCCGCCCGCGGTGCTGGTGTGGACGAGCTCGCCGGTGGTGAAGAAGCGGCCGTTGGTGCCGGGCAGGGTCACGGTGGTGCGCGAGGCCTGCTCGCCGACGAGCACGCTGCCCTGGAACTGTCCGGTGCCGGCCAGTTGGACGGCGGTGGCGTCGGGGAAGTTCCACAGGAGCCGGGTGCGGTAGCCGTTCCAGGGGTCCGCGCCCGGCCCGGTGTCGTTGATGCCGCCGCTGTAGGTGTTGATCGTACGGCTGGCGCCCAGGACGTTGACCAGGACGGTGGCGTCGGCCGGGATCCGGTCGAAGCGGATGCCGACGGCACCGTCGCGCGCGCTCACCAGGTCGAAGTTCACGTTGAAGACCTGGAGCGCGGAGGTGTTGTCCCCGGTGAAGACGGTGGTGCCGTCCTGGTTGACGGCGGTGCCCGTGGCCGGGCGCGGGCTGCCGTCGACCCGGGCGTAGCACCGGCTGGCCGAGGTGAGTTGGTCGCGCAGGGCGGCGTAGGGGGTGATCGCGGCGGGGTCGGCCACCAGCGGGCCGGTGACGGTGCCGGGCCCGGGGGCGGTGCCCGCGTGGCGGACGACGCCGCCGTCCGAGATCAGCTGCTGCCGGGCGGCGATGGTGACGTTGCGGCCGGTGGTGAGGAAGTCCGAGCCTGCCGGGGGCCGCACGAGCGAGCCCGCCCCGACGATGCCGATGTTGTACCCGCCGCCGGTGGCCGCCAGGTTCTTGTTCTGGTCGAAGCTGCCGAGGACGACGACCTTGCCCTCGGCCTCGGCGGCGCGCTCGCGGACCAGGAAGTCGGCGCCGACGAAGATGTTGACGGCCTCGTCGTAGCCGTTGGGATCGGTGCCGACGTCGATCGGCGGGAACACGGGCGGACACCCCGCCCCGAGGCAGGGACCGAGCCCGCCGGGCAGCGGGGCCCGCAGGGCCGCGGCGGTGTGCCGGGCGGGCGTCGGCTGCGGCCCGCCGGGGCCCGGCGCGGCCGGCGCCGCCAGGACGGCCGGGGCGCCTGCGGCCAGTACGGCCCCGAGGGCGAGCCCCAGGGGTCCGAGGGTCCACTTCCTTGCTGACATGACGCTCCGTCCGTTGCCCGCCGCCGCGTGCGGGCAGGCCCGTACAGGCTGGCGGCGGGCCCCGGCGAGCCGGGCGGACCGACACTCCCCCACTGCGGCATTCCGGTACGACAATCACTCGACTGGGGTGTCGGGTGCGGGCGGCGGCACGTGCGGGAAACGGCGGACGGCGCAGGGCGGACGGCGGACCGCGGCGGGTCAGCCGATCGCGGAGCCCGCGACCCAGGCGGGCCAGGACATGTTCCAGCCGCCCAGCCCGTTGTCCGGAGCGACCGTCTTGTCCTGCGAGTTGACGACCTCCACCACGTCGCCGACCAGGGTCCGGTCGAAGAACCAGCCGGCCGGGGTGTCCGAGCCGCCGCCCTTGTTGTCGCGCAGGCCGATGCAGCCGTGGCTGACGTTGGTGGAGCCGAAGGTGTCCGGACTGGCCCAGTAGTTGCCGTGCAGGAAGGTCCCGGAGCGGGTGAGGCGGATGGCGTGCGGGACGTCGGGAATGTCGTACTCGCCGCCGAAGCCCACGGTCTGCCCGTTCATCCGGGTGACGTCGAAGAGCTCCATCACCACCATCTTCCCGTTGTAGGTCATGTTCTTCGGAGCCCCGGCGGTGATCGGCACGGTGGACAGCAGTTCGCCGTCGCGCCGGACCTCCATGGTGTGCGCGGCCGCGTCGACGGTGGAGATCTGGGACCGGCCCACGGTGAAGCGCAGGGTCTTGTCCTGGATGCCGTAGGAGCCGGGCGCTCCCTCGACGTCCCGCAGGCCGATCTTGACGGTGACCTCGGTGCCGGGCTTCCAGTAGGTCTTGGGCCGGAAGTCCAGGCGCTCGTCGCCGAACCAGTGACCCACCACCTCCACGGCGGGGACGGAGGTGATCTTGATGGCCCGCTCCACGTCGGCGCGGCGTTCGATGGACTGGCTGAACCCGAAGGAGATGATCATGCCGGTGCCGACGGTCGAGCGGTTCTCCGGCTTGAAGTAGCCGATGAACCGCTCCTCGGGAACGTAGGTGGTGAAGGTGGTGTGCCGTGCCTGGCGGCGGTTGTGCCCGTCGAGCGCGACCGCGTCCACGGTGTACTTGGCGGCGAGCGCGAGCCGGCCCTGTGCCGGGTCCGGGCTCCAGCTCAGCCCGTCGACGGCGATGGCGCCGGGCACCTGCTCCTGCTGCGCGTCCTCCACCTTCGTGACCACGACCCGCTCCAGGCGCCCCTCGGGCACGGTGACCGTCAGCGGGCCCTCGGCCGGCACCCCCTTGGCGTTGTCGCCGGGGGTGATCCTGATCGCCTCGTCCGGCGACCGGGGTTTGCCGGGCAGCTGGATCTCGATCGGGGAGCCGCCGTTCTCGGTGCATCCGGCCAGGCCTCCGAGGAGGCCCGCCCATACCGCCACGGCGGCCAAGCCCGCCCCTGCCCGCCTCGTCAGAAGAGTCACGTTCCTCCAACGACCGGGCCCCTCCGGGGGAAACGTGGGGGCGGCCCACGTTCCAGGCAGGACAGTCCGGGCAGAACAGTGGGAAGGACCGGACGGGGGCGGGCCGCGGCAGGGACGCCGGGGTCGCAGTTCCCCCACCCCCGCAGGTACCGAGAGCCGTGGAGGCGGGCAGTGTCGAGCGCAGCCGAGCAAGAGGCGAAGCCCCTGGCCGGGGTGGGGACCGGATCCGGGGCCGGGCCCCTGGACGAGGCCGGAACCGAGCCCGGAACCGAAGCCGGGAACGGGACCCAGTCGGGGAACGGGAACGGAAACGGGAACGGGCATCCGGCCGGCCAGGCCCAGAGGCTGATGGAACCGCAGGTCAGGGGGCATGCCGCGGTGGGCCGGGGGGTTCCCGGGCCACCGGTGTGGCCCGGGTCCTCGCATCCGCTGGGGGCGCGGTTCCACCAGGGGCCGGGCGGGACGGCCGGTACCAACTTCGCGCTGTGGGCCCAGGGCGCGGAGGCGGTGGAGGTCTGCCTCTTCGCGGAGGACGGCTCCGAGAGCCGCTGCGCGCTGACGGAGCTGACCCACGAGATCTGGCACGGCTTCCTGCCGGGCGTCCGGCCCGGGCAGCGGTACGGATTCCGGGTGCACGGGCGCTGGGACCCGTGGACGGGGGCCCGCCACAATCCGGCGAAGCTGCTCCTGGATCCGTACGCGCGGGCCGTGGACGGGGACTTCCTGCTGCCGCCCGAGGTGTACGGGCACGTCCGCGACTGGCCCCAGCAGTACATCGCCGACACCGTGCGCGACGACCGCGACTCGGCCCCGCACGTCCCCAAGGGGGTCGTGGTCCACGACGACGACGACTGGGCGGACGACGTCCGGCCGAAGACCCCGTGGGCCGATTCGGTCATCTACGAACTGCACGTGCGCGGCTTCACGATGCGCCATCCCGGCATCCCCGAGCACCTGCGCGGCACGTACGCGGGCCTCGCCCACCCGGCGGCGATCGAGCACCTGACCGGGCTCGGGGTGACGGCGGTGGAGCTGCTGCCGGTCCACCAGTTCGCGCACGAGGACCACCTGCTGCGCCGGGGCCTGCGCAACTACTGGGGCTACAACTCGATCGGCTACTTCGCCCCGCACGCCGCGTACTCCTCCAGCGGTACGGCCGGCCAGCAGGTCGGCGAGTTCAAGCGGATGGTCAAGGCGCTGCACGCCGCCGGGATCGAGGTCATCCTCGACGTGGTCTACAACCACACGGCGGAGGCCGGCGAGCTGGGCCCGACGCTGTCGCTGCGCGGGATCGACAACCGGGCGTACTACCGGCTCCAGTCGGACCAGCGGCGGTACGCGGACTACACCGGCTGCGGCAACACCCTGCACGCGGGGCGCCCGCACGTGCTGCGCCTGATCACCGATTCGCTGCGGTACTGGGTGACGGAGATGGGCGTGGACGGCTTCCGCTTCGACCTGGCGGCGGCCCTGGCCCGCTCGATGCACGACGTGGACATGCTCTCGCCGTTCCTCGCGGTGATCGCCCAGGATCCGGTGCTGCGGCGGGTGAAGCTGATCGCCGAGCCGTGGGACGTGGGCTCGGGCGGGTACCAGGTGGGGGCGTTCCCGCCGCTGTGGACGGAGTGGAACGACCGCTACCGGGACGCCGTACGGGACTTCTGGCGCGGCGCGCTGCCCGACGTACGGGACCTCGGGTACCGGCTGTCGGGGTCGAGCGACCTGTACGCGTGGGGCGGGCGGCGGCCGTACGCCTCGGTCAACTTCATCACCGCGCACGACGGCTTCACCCTGCGCGACCTGGTCTCGTACGAGTCCAAGCACAACGAGGAGAACGGCGAGGCGGGGCGCGACGGGACCAATGACAACCGGTCCTGGAACTGCGGGGTGGAGGGCGAGCCCGAGGAGGGCACGGATCCGCGGATCGCGGCGCTGCGCCGGCGGCAGTTGCGCAACCTCCTGACCACGCTGCTGCTGTCGACCGGGGTGCCGATGCTGGTGGCGGGGGACGAGTTCGGCCGGACGCAGGGCGGCAACAACAACGCGTACTGCCAGGACAACGAGACGAGCTGGGTGGACTGGTCGCTGCTGGAGGATCCGTCCTGGCAGGCGCTGCTCGCGCTGACCCGGCGGCTGCTGGCACTGCGCCGGGACCATCCGGTGCTGCGGCGCCGCGCGTTCTTCTCGGGGCGCTCGCAGGGGGCGGACGGGCTGCGCGACCTGGCCTGGTTCACCCCGGCGGGGGCGGAGATGACCGAGCGGGACTGGTACGCCCCGGCCGGGTCGGTGGGCCTGTACCTGTCGGGGCAGGACATCCCGGGCCGTGACGAGCGCGGGCGGCAGGTCACGGACGACAGCTTCCTGGCCCTGCTGCACGCCGGGGACCGGCCGGTGGCCTGGACGCTGCCGGGGGCGCCGTGGGGCAGGGCGTACGAACTGGTCCTGGACACCTCCCGGGAGGACCAGGCGGCGGCGCCCGCCACCGTGCACCGCGGGGGCGGGAGCGTGACCGTACCGGCCCGCTCGGTGCTGCTGCTGAAGGTGGTGGGCGGGGACGCGTAGGGCGTCCGGCGCCGTGTCCGGGGCTCCGGCGCCGTGTCCGGGGCTCCGGCGCCGGACGGACCCGGGGCGGGAGTTCCCGGACCTCCTGCGATGATGTGCCCTTCGTACGCACACACGCGTATACGGATGTTCGAGGGGTTGTGTCGATGGCGAGTGTCGGGACCGCGCTGCGGGAGCTGCGCGGGGCGCAGAAGTCGGCGAAGGGGGTGTCGCTGTACTCCCGGTTCGTCAACCGGCCGGTCGGGCGGTACCTGGCCGCCGGGTCGTACGCACTCGGGCTCACCCCGAACCAGGTGACGCTGATCAGCGCCGCCCTGAGTTTCGCGGGCGCGGCCGCCGTCGCCCTGGCCTCGCCCTCGTGGGGGCTGGGGGTCGCGGTGTGGGCCCTGCTCGCCGTCGGCTTCGCCTTCGACTCCGCCGACGGGCAGCTCGCCCGGCTGCGCGGGGGCGGCAGCGCGGCGGGCGAGTGGCTGGACCACGTCGTGGACTGCGCGAAGCTCACCTCGCTGCACACCTGCGTACTGATCGCCTTCTACCGCTTCCCCGAGGCCTACGGGATCGGCGGCGGGCCGGACGGCGCCGCCTCGGCCGGCTGGCTGCTGGTGCCGCTGGGCTTCCAGCTCGCCGCGGTCGTGACCTTCTTCGGCGGGCTGCTGACCGAGAAGCTCAAGCCGAAGCCCGCACCGGGAAGCGCGGCCGCCGCGCCGTCGAGCCTGCGCGCGGTGGCGCTGCTGCCCGTGGACTACGGGGTGTTCTGCCTGGTGTTCCTGCTCCTCGGTGGGAGCGGGGTGTTCCGCTGGGCGTACGCCGGGGCGGGCGTGATGGCCGCGCTGTTCCTGGTGGCGTTCCTCGCGAAGTGGTTCCGGGAGCTCAGCGCCGTCCCCAGGTAGCCCGGGAAGGCGCCGGCCGTCGGTCCGCTCAGCCCCGCTGTTCGGTGGCGAGCGGCTCCGACAGCACGTCCAGGGCCCGGCGCAGTTGGGTGCTGGAGGTGTGGACCGTGTACGGGAAGTAGACGACCTCGACCCCGTGCACGGCGAAGTCCTTTTCCAGCTGGTCGCCCTTGGGGGTGCCGCGCCAGTCGTCGCCCTTGAATATGACGTCGAAACGGACTTGCTTCCACGTTTCGACCTTGTCCGGGACGGTCTCGACAAAAGCGGCATCCACATACTGGACGCTGCGGACGATCTCGAGCCGCTCGACGAGCGGTATCACCGGGCGGCGCCCCTTGGCGAGTTCCGCCATTTCGTCGGACACGACCCCCGCCACCAGGTAGTCGCACTGACTCCGGGCGTGGCGAAGGATGTTGAGGTGTCCGATATGGAAGAGGTCGTAGGCACCCGGCGCGTAGCCGATCCGGTGGGACCTCCGCCCAGACTCAACAAATTCGGACATATCCTTCTCCGTCACGTGATATCCCCCAGAAGCCGCACACCTCGGTGTGGCGGATTAGCAGACAATAGCGTGCACGTTCCCTGTGTTGCCGGTGAACGAATAGGGTGACGTGCGCATCATCCTGGTGAGAGGGGGACGTCCAGTGTCGAAATCCGGTCAGCGGCGCCTACTGCTGGTTTCCACGAATTACGCCCCTGAGCACACGGGCATCGGCCCGTACGCCACTCAGATCGCTGAGCACTGGGCGGATCTCGGTCACGAGACCCACGTCCTGGCGGGCATGCCCCACTACCCGGCGTGGTCCGTCGAGCCGGAGTACAAGGGGGCGCTACGGCGCACGGAACAGCGCGCGGGCGTGACCGTGCACCGGCGCGCGCACACCGTTCCCCCGCGTCAGACCGCCGTCCGCCGGGCCCTTTTCGAAGGATCGATTCTGCTCCACGGCTCCGTGGCCCCGCCCCGGATGGGGAAGCCGGACGCGGTCCTGGCCCAGATGCCGAGCCTGGCCGGCGGCCTGGTGGCCGCGCGCCTCGCCGCGCGCTGGAAGGTCCCCTTCGTCCCGGTCGTCCAGGACCTTATGGGCGCCGCCGCCGCGCAGAGCGGGATCAGCGGCGGGGACAAGGCGGCCGCGTTCGCCGGGCGGGCCGAGGCCCACGCCCTGAAGCGGGCCGCCCTCGTCGGTGTGATCCACGAGACGTTCGTCGACCGGGTCGTCGCCATGGGCGTGGACCCCCAGCGGATCCGGCTCGTCCCGAACTGGTCCCACGTGGCACTGCCCACCAAGCCCCGCGGCCGGACCCGCCACCACCTCGGATGGGCCCCCGACCAGACCGTCGTCCTGCACTCCGGGAACATGGGGCTCAAGCAGGGGCTGGAGGTCCTCGTCGGCGCCGCCCGGCTCGACCCGAGCGTCCGGTTCGTACTGATGGGTGACGGCAGCCAGCGCTCCGCCCTCGCCGATCTGGCGGCCGACGTTCCCAACCTCGACATCATCCCCCCTGCCGCCGACGGCGAGTTCCCGGATATCCTCGCCGCGGCGGACGTGCTCGCGGTCACGCAGCACGCCGCCGTGATGGACATGAGCGTGCCGTCCAAGCTGACCTCGTACTTCCAGGCCGGTCGTCCCGTCGTCGCCTCCGTCGCGGCGCTGGGCGGGACCGCCCAGGAGGTGGAACGCTCGGGCGCCGGGGTGCTCGTACCGCCGGAGAACCCGGAGGCCCTGCTCAAGGCCGTACGGGCACTGGCCGAGGACCCCGCGGGCGCGGACGCGCTGGGCGCGGCCGGGCCGCGCCACGTGGCGGCGCACCTGAGCCGTGAGGCGGGCCTGGCCCGCATCGACGCACTGATGGACGAAGCACTTGGGGGTCCCCGGCCGTGATCGAGACCAACCGCCCGGCAGCGGCTCCGGCCGAGGACGAACCGGACCTGCTCCGGGATCAGTTCAAGCAGCTCCTGCGCTACCGCCGGCTCCTCGCCGCGGGCGTGGGCGTCGGCCTGCTCGGCGGGGTCTACCTCGGCGTCTCCACGGCGGACACCTACGTGGCCACCGCCGACATCGTGCTGCGCGCGCCCACCGACGACCCCTTCAACCCGAGCCTCGCCCCCGACAAGGCGATCAACATCGGCTCGGAGCGGCAGGTCGCGCTCTCCAGCTCCATAGCCAACGAGGCCGCGAAGAAGCTCGGGGTCTCGGCCACCGACTTCTCGGCCCTGCGCGCCGGTCTGCAGGTGACCAACCCCCCGCAGACGATGGTGCTGCGCTTCACCTACACCGCCGCCACCCCCGCCGAGGCCGCCAGGCGCGCCAACGCGATGACCGAGGCCTACCTGCTCAAGCGGCAGGAGGCCCTCGACGTCACCCGCGACAAGATGGTCAAGGGCTACCAGGAGCAGCGAGATCCGGTGGCCAAGCAGCTCGAAGACCTGACCAAGCAGACCGCCGGCATGCCGGCCGGTCCGGCACGGGACGCCGCGTACGCCGCCAAGACCGACCAGCAGAGCAAGATCAACACGCTCAACGGCAACATCGCCAAGCTCAAGGCCCTGGACATGACCCCGGGCCGGGTCACCAGCACCGCCGTCCCGCCGCACGGGGCCGACGGCCCCGGCATCGCCATGTCGCTCGCGCTCGGCGCCGCCGTGGGCCTCGCGCTGGGCCTGCTCGGTGCCTGGGTGCGGCTCGTCTTCGACCCGGCTCCGCGCTCCGAGGGCGACGTCGCCCGGGCCCTGCGCGCGCCCGTCCTGGGATCCCTGCCGCGGGGCAAGGCCGACGGCGGACCGCTGCTCGCGGCGGGCGAGGAGGACCCCCGGCTGGCCGAGGAGTTCCGCTCGGTCGCCTTCCGGCTCGCCTACGACGCCCGCTTCGCGGACCGGCGCCGCCTCCTGGTGGTCGCCCCGCGCGGCAGCAGCGAGATCGCCGCCGCCGTCGCGGTGAACCTGGCCGCCTCCTTCGCGGAGACCGGCAAGGACGTTCTCCTCATCGAGGCCGACCTGCGCACCCCGGTCCTGGCCAGCCAGCTGCCCACCGACGCCGCCGGCCGGCCGCGCTGGAGCCAGTCGCAGAGCGGCGCCGGCGCGCAGCACGCGGAGACCGAGTGGCCCGACGGCCGCCAGCTCCTGGTGGACGCCGGGGAGTCGGGCAGCTTCGACCTGATCCCGGGCGAGCGGGTGCGCAACGTGCCCCGCGCGCTGACCTCGCAGCGGGCCACCCGGCTGATCTCCGAGGCCGACTCCCCCAACGCCACCGTCGTGGTGCTCGCCCCGCCCGTCCTCTCCTACGCCGACGCCCTCGCGCTCGTCGACCGCGTCGACGGGGTCCTGGTGGTCTGCAACCCCGGTGCGGTGCGCCGCACCGACCTCTCCCGCATCCGCGAGCTGATCAGCGGGGCCGGTGGCACGGTGCTGGGCGCCGTACTGCACGCGCCGCTGCCCGGCGAGAAGAAGCGCGGCCTCGGCCGGAGCCCCAAGGGCGGCGGCCCCGCCGCCGAGGAGCCCCGGCCGGCCCCCGCGCCTCCGTCGGCCCGCGCGCGCGAGCCGCAGCCGATCCCCTACGAGGTGGCCGCCGCCGACGCCTCGCAGCACATCCCGGGCGACGGCACCGACACGGTCGCCCTGCGTACGGTCCGCACGGGCCGGCGGTGAGCCGGCGCTCCCTCGCCGCGGTCGCCTCGGTACTGGACCAGGCCGCGTCCAGCGCCACGAACATCCTGGTCCTGGTGCTGGCCGCCCGGCTCTCCTCGGCGGCCGGCTTCGCCGACTTCTCGATGGTCTACGTGACCTTCACGGTGCTGCTCGGCCTGAACATGGCCTACGTCGGCCAGACCCTGGTGCTGGAGAAGGACGACCCCGGCTCCGCCCGCCTCGCCGCGGCCTGCCGCTCGGGCCTCGCCTTCACCGGCGCCGCCTCGGCGGCGGTGGGAGCCGTACTGGCCCTCCTGGGCCTGCTGCTGCCCGGGGCGACCGGGTGGGCGTTCCTCGCGCTGGGACTCGTACTGCCCCTGGTGCTGCTGCAGGACGGGCTGCGCTACTGCTTCTCCGCCCTGCGGGCCCCCGGGCGGGCCCTGGCCGCCGACGCTCTGCGCCTGGCCTGCGTGGTGACCGCGCTGCTGCTCCAGCCCGAGGGCTCCCCGGCCGGACGGCTGGTGCTGGTGTGGGGGGTCTCCGCCCTGCCCGCGCTCGCGCTCGGCCTGTGGCTGCTGCTGCCCTCGGTGCGGGGCGGCGCCACGGACCTGCGCCCGTACCTGCGGCGCGGGTACCTGGGGCAGCGGTTCGTGGTGGAGTTCGCCGTGGGCAACGGCTCCAGCCAGCTCGCCGTCCTGGGGCTCGGCGTCTTCGCGACCCCGCTGGCCGTGGGCGCGCTGCGCGGCGCCACCACCCTGTTCGGGCCGCTGAACGTGCTGTTCAACTCCGCGAACTCCTTCGGCCCACCCGTCGTCGGCCGGGCCTCGGGCAAGCGGGGCGTGGTCCGGCTGACCGCCCTGATGGGCGGCGCGCTCGCGCTGACCGGCGCCGCGTGGGGGGCGGTGCTGTACGCGCTGCCGGAGCGGGTCGGCCGCGAACTGCTCGGCGACACCTGGGAGGCTGCGGCCGCGCTGCTGCCCGCGACGGGCGCCCAGTACGCCGTCATGGGGCTGGGCACCTGTGCGCTGCTGACCCTGCGGGTGCTGAACCCGAAGGCCACCCTCTCGCTCCAGGTGGTCTTCTCGCTACTGTCGGTCGGGCTGCTGCTGGGCGGGTACGCCCTCTGGGGCGTGGCGGGGGCCGCGTGGGGCCTCGCCCTCGGCTCCGCCGCGAAGGCCGCGGCGGGCTGGCTGCGGGTGGCCCGGCTGCCGGCCCCCGAACCGGCCCCGGCCGCCACGTCCGACCAGGTCCGGGCAGCCTGAGGGTTGGTCTGAGGCTGGGCCCGAGGCTGGGCCGGCCGCGGGTCAGGCCGGGGTCTCGCCGAAGCCCGCTTCGATCAGGTCGAACAGGTCCCGCATGGCCTGCCGCTGGTCTTCCTGGCCGCGGATCAGGCTCGCGGTGTCCATCACGAACCGGGCCAGCGCCGCGGACCTGAGGTCGCCCTCGGGGGCTCCGGCCTCGGCCGCGATCGCGGCGGCGAGCGCGAACTCGTGGCGCCGCCACATCCGGTCCCAGTACTCCACCAGTTCCGGCGTCTCCCGGACCAGCGTGAGGTGGGCGATCACCGCCGGATCGTCGATCCGGCGGGAGGCCCGGGTCTCCACGAAGTGCTCGCGCAGGGAGTGCAGGACCGACTGCCCCGGCGCGCGGTCCCGTACCGCCGAGACGAGCTCGGCCTCGTTGTCCTCGTCCTCGTCGAAGACCAGGGCCTCCTTGCTCGGGAAGTGCTTGAACAGCGTGGTCACCGAAACGTCGGCCTCCTCGGCCACGTCCCGGACGCCGACCTTGTCGTACCCGCGCTCCAGGAACAGGCGCAGCGCGGCATCGGCCAGGGCCTTGCGGGTCTGGGCCTTCTTGCGCTCGCGGCGCCCCACTGTCTCGGTCATGGGACCACTGTACCGGCGTTGCGTATCCGGTGCACAAGTTGAGTGGTTCCACCTTTAGCGCAGGGAGGTGGCCCTGTCCTGCCGGTACGTGGCCACGAGCGCCAGGCACATCCCCGCGATGGCGATCCGGCCCGAGGCCTGGAGCAGCGGCCCGCGCAGCAGGATGAAGGAGTACCCCGCGACCAGCGGGACCACCGTCGAGATCAGGCTGCCCGGCGGCGAGCTGCGCCGGGCGCGCTTCGCGTAGCGCCGGTCGACGCGGGCGGCGGCGTACCCCATCCCCAGCAGCCCCGCCCCCATGCCCAGCGGCCCGAAGTCGATCCACAGCTCGGCCCAGATCGGGGAGGACAGGTTGGTGTTGACCGTACCCATCCACTGGCCGACCATCACGCCGGTGTCGCGCGGCTTGGACGACCACACCGAGCGCGGCACCGCGAAGAAGACCGATCCCGCGAGCTGGCGCCCGTAGGAATGGCCGGGACCGGATTCGGAGAAGGTGATGGTGTTCGCGAACATGCCGATCTGGTCGTAGTCCTTGAGCGCCATCGGCTCCAGGAACGAGGTCGTCTCGACCGGCTTGTAGTTCTTCTCGTCGTAGCGGAAGCGGTCCGCGAACGGGAAGATCAGGAGGGCGATCACCACGGCCATGGACAGGGCCACCCGGTACATCGCGGCGCTCACCGGGAAGACGGTGAAGAGCATCGCGAACATGACCGTGAGGAACCAGTAGCGCGGGTTGGAGATCGGGTTGTTGACGATCAGGTTGAGGACCATGAGCGCCGACCAGGTGACGATGATCGACACCTTGCGGCGGGCGAACTTCGAGGTGATCAGCCAGCGCGTGTACAGCAGCAGGGCCAGCAGCGCGGGGACCGTGCCGAAGCCCCGCAGCAGGGCCTGACCGGCCTGGCCGTCCTGGGAGACGCCCGCCTCCTCGATGCCCGCGATGATCTCCTGGCGGCTGGAGAAGAACACCGCCGGTCCGCCGAGCTTCACGATCAGGGCCGCGCTGCCCAGGAACGCCACGGCCGTCAGCAGGTGCAGCCGCCGCCGGTGCGCCATGACCGGGCGCGGCTCCTTCAGCGAACCGCCCGCGCGGCCCGCCGGCCGGTGCCGGGCCAGCAGCACGCCCACGTCGAAGGCGGCGCAGCCGAGCAGCACCAGGCCGATGGCGGCGGTGAGGTCGGAGCGCGGGCCGACGACGGGGGTCGGGACCTGGCCGAGGACGGCCTGCGCGAGGGGGGCCACGCCCATGGCCATGTAGACGAAGAGCCAGAAGGAGCCCTGGAGCAGCTTGCGGCGGCTGGTCAGGACCATCGCCGAGAGCCGGGCGCCCGCGTACATGGTGAGCAGCAGCTGGAGCCAGAAGGCCGCGTCGTGCTGCCCGGCGCCGGGCTGCACCGCGACGAACAGCGGCAGGAAGACGGTGAACCCGAGGGCCAGCGGCACGGAGAGCGCCCGCGAGAGCAGCGTCCGCGGGGTGGTGACCCGGCCCCAGCCCTTCTCGTCCCCCGGCCGCGTCGGCACGGCCCGGGCGACGGCCCCGCGTATGTCGGTCGCCACGCTTGCCCCCACCCCCTGTGCCTGATTCGGGCGCAGTCTAGTCTGAGCGCTCGGGCGCCCGGGGAGGCGCCTTCGGGGGCGCCGTCGGGGGCCGGAGTACGAGGGGTGCCTGTGCGTGATCTTCCTGCCTTCACGCTGGCCGGATACGACAAGGGGCGCGGGCGGCTGACGCAGGCGCTCTGGTTCGCCGTGATGAACACGCTCTTCATGAGCTGGCTGTGTCCCGCCCGGCTGCGGGTCGCGCTGCTGCGGGCCTTCGGGGCCCGGATCGGCGAAGGGGTGCTGATCCGGCACAAGGTGCGGGTGCTGTGGCCCTGGAAGCTGACCGTGGGCGACCACGCGTGGATCGGCGAGGGTGCCTGGATACTCAACCTGGAGCCGGTGACGATCGGCGCGCACGCCTGCCTCTCGCAGGAGGCGCTGCTGTGCACCGGCTCGCACGACCACCGGGCCGCCGACTTCCGCTACCGCAACGCGCCGATCGCCGTCGGGGACGGCGCGTGGGTGGCGGTACGGGCCACCGTGCTGGCCGGCGTGACCATCGGCCGCTGCGCGGTCGCGGGCGCCGGGTCCGTGGTCCACAAGGACCTCCCCGCGCTGACCCTGCAGACCCAGGACGGGCACCGCCGCCCGGTCGACGAGCCGAAGTGAGTGCCGCTTTGAGAGTCCTGCACGCCGTCACCCTGCACTCCCCCACGCACGCCTTCGGCGGGCCGGTGCGGGTCGCGCTGAACCTGGCCAAGGGGCTGCGGGCCCGCGGGCACGAGGCGAACCTGCTGGCGCTGGGCGAGGGGTTCCCGGAGCCCTGGCCGACCTCGGTGGAAGGGGTCCCGGCGAAGCTCTTCCCCGCCCGGCGCCTGCTCCCCCTCGGCTTCAGCGGGATGACCTCGCCGGCCCTGCTCGCCTCCGCGGGCCGGCTGGTGCGGGGAGCGGACGTGGTCCACGTGCACCTGGCGCGGGACCTGGTCACCCTGCCCGTCGCCCTGGCGGCGCTGCGGGCCGGCACACCGCTGGTCCTGCAGACCCACGGCATGGTCGACCCGAGCGGGAAGCTCCTGGCCAAGGTGCTGGACGCGCTGGCGGTACGCCGCCTCCTGCGCGGCGCCGACGCCCTGCTGTACCTCACCCCGCACGAGCGCGAGGGCCTCGACGCCGTGGTCGGGGCGCCGCCGCTCCCGAACACCGTCCGGCTCGTCAACGGCACCCCGGCCCAGGAGGAGCGCCCCGCCCTGTCCGGGCCCCCGCGGATCCTCTACTCGGCCCGCCTGCAGGCCCGCAAGCGCCCGGTGGACTTCGTCGACGCCGCCCCGGCCGTCCTGGCGGCGCACCCGGACGCGGAGTTCGTGGTGGCCGGCCCGGACGAGGGCGAGCTCGCGGCGGTCCGCGCCCGGATCACGGAGCTGGGCCTCTCCTCCCGCTTCACGGTCCCCGGCGCCCTGTCCGGCGCGGAGGTCCTGACGGAGCTGCGCCGCGCGCACGTCTACGTACTGCCCTCCGTGGACGAGCCGTTCCCGATGTCGGTCCTGGAGGCCCTGTCGGTGGGCGTCCCGCCGGTGGTGACCCACTCCAACGGCCTGGCCCGCGACATCGCCCGCGCGGGCGCGGGCCGCGCGGTCGACCCGGGCCCGGCGGGCGTCGCGGAAGCCGTCCTGTCCCTGCTGGACCCGGCCGAGAACGCCACGTCCTCGAAGGCCGCCCGCGAACTGGCCTCGTCCGCCTTCTCGATGGACGCGGTCCTGGACACGCTGCTACCGGTCTACGAACGCATCTCCCGCTGAGCGGACCGGCCCGGCACCGTCAGCCCTCGCGGCCCTGGACGTGGGCGTGGGCCCCGAGGGTCCGGGCCACGGCCCTGACCTCGGCGTCGATCTCGTCCGTGGTCCGGCCGCCGTACTCGAGGGTGTCGTACTCGTCGTCGAGCTCCGCGAGCCGCCGTGTCAGGAGCGGCTCGTGGCCGTAGCGCCGGTGGACGCGGAGCGTGAGCTCCGAAGGCGTGAACTCGCCGGCGAGCATGCGGCGTGCGAGCGCGGGGACCGCGGCTTCGCGGCCGGCCGCGCCGTCGACCGGGTAGAAGACGAGGCCCAGTTCGTGGAGCGCCGCGGGGAGCAGGTCGTGGACGTCGTAGACCGCCTCGGCGCGCGTGCAGGCTGCGAGGACGCGCAGGCCCGGGGTGTCGAGTCCGGCGACCAGCGCTTCGCAGGCGGTGCTGACGACATCGCTCCCGCTGACTTCGCTGACGCTCCAGAGGGCGACATGGTCCTGCAGAGCGATCGCTGCTTCTTCGGTCGACGTCATCGGCCCATGGTGCCTTCGCCGCCCGGCCGGGTCGAATCGTTTGCGCCGAAGGCGCTGCTCAGCGGGCCGTTCCCGCGCTGCCGCCGGTCGGCTCAGAGCCCCCGGCGGGTTTCGTCGACGACCGGGAGGGCGCCGACGCGGCGGCGCTTGAGGACGCTCGCGTAGACCGCGAGGCCGATGATGCCCGCCACCATCATGATGACCCCGACCAGATCGAGGTTGACGCTCTGCAGCTGCCAGTCGCTCGCGAAGGTGAGGATGGCCCCCACCACGATCAGGCCTATGCAACCGCTGATGCCCCTCATGGAATTCTCCTCCAGCATCGTGGACGGGGTGCGGCCCCGCCGTGTGGAAACGCGGATGCCCCCGATGCGGGAACGGAAACGCCCCCGGTGCCCGGGGTAGGGGCAGCGGGGGCGTGGCGCCTGGCACGGAGCGTCACGTGCAGGGGGTGTTATGCCGAAGGCACCCACGCGTAGCAGCCGTTCGAGACGAACTGGGTCGTGCCCGCCGGGATCTTGGCGGTGATCCTGTCACCCGGCTTCGGCGGGGTCTGCGGGCCCGAGGCGAGGGCGGCGCCGTCCTTGCCCTTGGCCTCCCAGACGCAGGTGGTGCTCTGGGTCAGCGCGCGGTACGTGCCCGCCGCCGGGGACTGCTTCGTACCGTCCGGGAAGCCCTTCGCCGCCGCGTCGAGGACCGGCTTCTGCTCGGGGCAGAGGTAGGTGATGGCGTCCTTCGCGCCCGGGATCTCCCCGGCCACGAGGGCGCCGACCGCCGCGTCCTTGTCCCTCTTCGCCGTGCGCTCCACCCGCTGGCAGGCCTCCTGGCCGCTCTGCAGGACGGCCGCCGGGTCCATCTGCTCCGGGACCCGACCGCTCAGGTACTGCTTCTGCGGCGCCGTGAAGCTGCCCGTCTTCGGGACGAGCTTGGTGTCCGGCAGGACGGGACCCGTCGGCTTCGCGTCCGCCGGGGGCTGCGACGGGGTGGCCGTGGCGTCGGCCGGGTCGGGCGCCGACGAGGCGGCCGGCGGCTTGGGCGAGGCGGCCGAGGCTTCGGCCTTGCCGTCGCCGCCCGAACTGCAGGCCGTCAGCGTCAGGGCGGCGGCCAGCAGGACGCCGACCGCTGCGGAGCGTCGGTACATGAGGTGGCTCCCGTACGTATGAGAGGGGTGCGCGGGGCCCGGCCGCTCAGGCGGCCGGGCCCCGCACTCCGTCAAGCGGTTACTTCGCGCCGAAGGTGAGGGTCAGCTGCGGCTTGGCGTCCACGGCCGTGGACTCCGAGGACCAGATCCACAGCGGGTCGGTACCCGTGCTCGTCAGGCCCAGGCTGTAGCTGCCGCCCAGCGCCGCGGAGAGCGCCGCGGTGTCCAGCGGCGTGCTCTGGACCGCCGAACCGTCCGGCACGCCCGCGAAGGAGCCGATCGGGCTGGTGCCCAGGGTGGGCTTGCTCTTGAAGGTCGTGCCCGCACCGCTCCAGGTACCGGTGACCGGGACCACGGAGACGGTGTCGGTGGTGCCGGCACTCGCCGCGGTCGTGGTCTTGACCTGGAGGGACGCGGACTTCAGCACCGTGCCGGCCGGAGCGGCCGGGATGTCGAAGCGCAGGTACGTCTCGTAGGCCCCGGTGCCGCGGACGGCGAGCGAGGTGGACGTGCCGTAGGCGGTGCTGGGGGCGCCCTGGTTGATGTAGGTGTCCTCGGTCGCGGTGACCTTGGAGACCGTGTCGGTGGCGGCCTTCGCCAGGTTGAAGTGGTTCTTGACCTGGGCCTCGGTCAGCACCTTCGGGTAGACGGCCGTCTCGTCGATCTGGCCGGCGAAGAAGTTGCTGGTCGGCCGGGAGGACCAGCCGGCGAGGTTGTCGCCGCCGACGTGCCAGTAGCCCTCGATGGCCTGGGAGCCGGTGGTGTTACTGGAGTCCTTGGCCTTGCCGTCCACGTACAGCGCCATGCCGGAGGGGCCCTGGGTGGCGACGACGTGGTGCCACTTGTTGTCGTTGAACGTGTCCAGCAGGCCGGTGGAGACGGTCTTCGGCGAGCCCGGGTTGACCCCGAAGAAGATCCGGCCGGTGTTGGTCATGTAGATGTTCTTGTCGTACGCGTTGCTGTTGCGGTCCTGGTTGTTGCCGAAACCGATCAGCTTGCCGCCGCGCGTGGAGTTCGTCTTGAACCAGGTCTCCAGCGTGTAGCTGCTGCCGACCGTCTGACGGTGGTCGCTGTACACCTGCTGGCTGGTGCCGTTGAAGCCCATGGCCGTGCTGGCTCCGGTGAGCGCGCCCGGGGTCTGGCGCAGGGCCGGGGCGTTGAGCTGGATGCCGCTGGTGTTGCCGGAGACCGAGGAGTCAGCCACGTACGGGCTGACGACGTCGTCGTAGCGCCAGTACAGGTTGGCGCCGTCCTCGCGGACCTGGTTCGGGTACGCGCTGACCGCGGTCGGGACCGAGACCGAGGTGGTGGCCGACAGGGCGCTGGTGTTGCCCGCCGCGTCGGTGGCGGTGACCCGGTAGCTGTAGGACGCGCCGGCCTTGACCGTGGTGTCCGTCCAGGAGGCCTGCTGGCGCAGCCACTCCAGGGAGCTCGCGCTGACGGTGGCGATCGGGGTCGCGGAGCCGTTGCGGTAGATGCGGTAGGTCAGCTTGCTGTCGTCCGCGTCGTAGCTGGCGCGCCAGCGGACCTGGACCTCGCCGGGCTTGACGCTGGAGACGCTGGAGACCGGGGTGGTCGGGGCGCCGATGTCGCCGGTGGAGGCGAAGCGGGTCAGGGCCTGCTGCTCCTTGCCGTTGATGAGGGTGAACTCACCGCCGACCCACATGTACTTGGTGGAGTCCTTCTCCGCCACGGCCATCACGCGCGGGCCGATGCCCTCGCCGAGGCCGTCGTTGGCGGTGGGGTGCCAGCCGAGCTTGGCCGGGCTGCGCACGAAGCCGTTGACGGCCGCGGGGGCTTCGCCGTTGGCCCAGTCGGTCAGCTGCGCCAGCAGGAAGTGGCGCTTGCCGTCGGGGTACTGGCCTTCGGAGCTGCAGTTGTGCGCGTGCGAGGAGCTGTAGAGGACTCCGTCGTACGGCAGCACGGCCTGGGTGGCGCCCAGGCACTGGTCGCGCCACTTCTCGCTGTAGTCGGTGGCCAGCGCGACGCGGCCGTCGAAGCCGCCCGTGCCCTCGGCGCCGGTGTAGTAGCCCGTGGAGTCGGCCGTGATGGACTTGATCACCGACATCGAGGGGATGGTGCCGTACGTCTTGGCGACGGCTCCGGTGGTGGCGTTCACGACGGCGAGCGCGTGGCTCTGGGAGCCGTTGACGGTGAAGAAGTCACCGCCCAGCAGGATGTTCTTGCCGTCGTTGCTGACCTGGAGCGCGCGGCCGGGCTCGTCGGCGTTGGCGACGAAGGGCTTGAGCGCACCGGAGCTGGCGTCGACCGCGGCGAACCGCTCACGGGTCGACCCCTCGACGGTGCTGAAGTCCCCTGCCGCGTACAGGGTGCCCTCGGTGGCGGCGAGCGCGCGCACCGTGGACGGGAACTTCGGGTGGAACGAGGCCTTGGGGGCGCAGGTCGCGATGTCGATGGCGGCGACGCTGTTGACCGGGGTCCCGTTGACGGCGGCGAAGTAGCCGCCGGCGTACAGGGTCTTCTTGTCCTTCGAGACGGTGAGGGCGCGCACGGTGGCGCTGCCGTCGGCGATCGTGAAGGAGAGCTTGCAGGAGGTGGGGGCGCCGGTCGCCGCGTCGAGCGCGACGAAGTTCACGGCTTCCTGCTCCGCGCCGGCGCCGCCGGTGGGCGGGCGGACGGCCGAGAAGGTGCCGCCGGCGAAGACGGTGCCGTTGGCCTCGGCCATCGCCCAGACGATTCCGTTGGGCTGCCACGTCGGCAGGTTGTCGGCGGTGAAGGCGACCGGCTGCGTGATGGCCGACGCCTCGGGTATCAGCACCAGGCCTATCGCGGTGCCGGCGCCGGCCAGTGACACGGCGAGGGCAGCAGTCAGCCCTCTGGATCTACGCATGAGCCCCCCAGGGCAATTGCCCGGCTTGAATGGCTGGTTCGGCATCTATCGGAACAGCCATATGTACTGGCGCAGACTAGGGCTCACGCGAGGGCCTGGTCACCACGCTTGACCCATTGCATACCAACTTGGAATCAACGGGTCCGGTGTGGATGGAGCACTACGGACATACGGCAGATTTGCCCCGGCCACACCCGCCGTTAGCTGCGCGAATGGCCGGGACAGAGCAAATCGTAGGTGAAATATATGGCCTCAGCGGTCGATGCGGACGCTGGCGCCCGCCAGTTGGTCCTCGACCTGCCGGATATCGGAGTCCACCATGATCCGGGCCAGTTCGGCCACCAGGACCGTCGGCTTCCAGCCGAGCAGGTCGTTGGCCTTGGAGGCGTCGCCGATCAGGGCGTCGACCTCGCTGGGGCGCTCGTACTTGGGGTCGTAGCGCACGTGCTCGTTCCAGTCGAGACCGGCGTGCGTGAAGGAGGCCTCGACGAACTCGCGGACGGTGGCGGCGACGCCGGTGGCCACGACGTAGTCGGTGGCCTCGTCCTGCTGGAGCATCCGCCACATGGCGTCCACGTACTCCGGGGCGTAGCCCCAGTCGCGGACGGCGTCGAGGTTGCCGAGGTAGAGCTTCTCCTGGAGGCCGGCCTTGATCCGGGCGACCGCGCGGGTGATCTTGCGGGTCACGAAGGTCTCGCCGCGGCGCGGGGACTCGTGGTTGAAGAGGATCCCGTTGACGGCGAACATTCCGTACGCCTCGCGGTAGTTCACCGTCGTCCAGTACGCGAACACCTTCGCGGCGCCGTACGGGCTGCGCGGGTGGAACGGGGTGGCCTCGTTCTGCGGGGGCGGGGTGGCGCCGAACATCTCCGAGGAGGAGGCCTGGTAGATACGGGTGTCCACGCCGCTGGCCCGGATCGCCTCCAGCAGGCGCAGGGCGCCGAGGCCGGTCACGTCGCCGGTGTAGAGCGGGGCGTCGAAGGAGACGCGGACGTGCGACTGGGCGCCGAGGTTGTAGACCTCGTCGGGGCGTATCTCGCGGAGCAGGTTCACCAGAGCGACGCCGTCGGAGAGGTCGGCGTGGTGCAGCACGAGCGACCGGTTCGCCGTCTGCGGGTCCTGGTAGATGTGGTCGATCCGCTCCGTGTTGAAGCTGGAGGACCGCCGCACGAGCCCGTGCACCGTGTAGCCCTTGGAGAGCAGGAGCTCTGCGAGGTACGAGCCGTCCTGCCCGGTGACGCCGGTGATCAGCGCGGTCTTGCCCATTGGGTCCCCCTGGGGATCGTTGCGGTGCGGTGCGGTCGTGGCTGCGCCCCGTAGTACGGGCCGAAGCCGTTCGTTTCGGGGCGGACGCCCCGGGGTGTGACTCGAGGCGCACCCCCGACCGGACTCGGGGTCACACCTCGCCATACGGGGCCCCGGGCGGGGCACGGGGCCTCGTCCGGAGCGGGGTCGGGGCCGGGCCCGGGGTCGGAACCGGCTCCGGGCCGGAACCAAAACCCGGGTCGGAACCGGCTCCGGGTCGGAACCGGCTCCGGGCCGGAACCGGCTCCGGGCCGGAACCGGCTCCGGGCCGGAACCAAGACCCGGGGTCGGAACCGGGAGCCCGGTCCGGGGTCCGGACCGGGCACCGGAGTACGGCTCGGGACCGAGGCTCCGGGGCCGGGTCGGGACCAGGCTCCGGAGTTCGGTCCGGGGCCGCGCCCCCGGTGTTCGGGCCGGCCGCCGGATGCGGAGTGGGGCCGGGCCCGGGATGCTGCGCGGTCCGCCGCCAGGGGGCTGGAGACGGGTACCGGATGGGTACCGTACACGTTCCACCGGAAGCCCCTCCCGCCGGATCGAGCCCCCTCGCCCCCTTGCGGGGCGGTATGTACCGGACTGGCCGTTACCACCCTGAATCCGCCCGCCCCACGGACCCTCCGGGCCCGGGCTCACACCAACCGGCCCCACCCGGCGCTCGAGGACCGGGGCCCGGGGCGCAGCCCCACGGGGTCCGGGCGCGGCCCGGCACCCCTTCCCAGCCCGTCCGGCGCTTGAGGACCGGGTCCGGGCAGCGCCTGGGGAACGGTGGAAGGGCGGGTAGGGGAACTCCGCCCCGCAGGGCCGGACACCCGCACCCGCCCACCGGACCCCGCGCCGGGCGGCGGCGGTGGCGGCAACCTCGACCGGCCACCGCCGGACGGAGCCCGGCGCAGCGGCGCGAAGCCCGGGAGGCCCGCCAGGGCCGAGCGGTGCGAGGGGCGCGTCGAGAAGGGCAACGCCGGGGCTCCCCCGTAAAACCGCGGACAGCGGACTGGCATCATCGGCGGTATGACAAGTTCGCCGTTCCTGCCCCCGAACGCCCGCGTCTTCGTCGCCGGACACCGCGGCCTCGTGGGGTCCGCGGTCGTCCGCCGGCTCACCGCCGACGGGTACGAGGTGCTCACCCGCGGCCGCGCCGACCTCGATCTGCGCGATGCCGCCGCGACCGCGGCGTACCTGCGGGACGTGCGGCCCGACGCCGTCGTCCTGGCCGCCGCCAAGGTCGGCGGGATCATGGCCAACAGCACGTTCCCGGTGCAGTTCCTGGAGGACAACCTCAGGATCCAGCTGAGCGTCGTCGCCGGGGCGCACGCCGCGGAGGTCGGCCGGCTGCTGTTCCTCGGCTCCTCCTGCATCTACCCCAAGCTGGCCCCGCAGCCCATCAGCGAGGACGCCCTGCTGACGGGCCCGCTGGAGCCGACGAACGAGGCGTACGCCCTGGCGAAGATCGCCGGCATCGTCCAGGTCCAGTCGTACCGCAAGCAGTACGGGGCCTCGTACATCTCCGCCATGCCCACGAACCTCTACGGCCCGGGCGACAACTTCGACCTGGAGTCCTCGCACGTCCTGCCCGCCCTCATCCGCCGCTTCCACGAGGCCTCCGCCGAGGGCCGCGAGGAGGTCACGCTGTGGGGATCGGGGACGCCCCGCCGGGAGTTCCTGCACGTGGACGACCTGGCCGCCGCCTGCGCCGTGCTGCTGCGCGAGTACGACGGCGCCGAGCCGGTGAACATCGGCTGCGGCGAGGACCTCACCATCAAGGCCCTCGCGGAGACCGTCGCCGAGGTGACCGGCTTCCGGGGCAGGCTCGCCTGGGACACCACCAAGCCCGACGGGACGCCCCGCAAGCTGCTGGACGTGACCCGGCTGACCGGGCTCGGCTGGAAGCCCGCGATCCCGCTGCGCGAGGGCATCGCCTCCACGTACGCCTGGTGGCGTGCGCAGAGCGCCGAGCAGAGCGCCGGGAAGGCCCCCGCGCAGGGCTGATCCCAAGCGGGGTGCCCCGGTGCCTCAGTACGCTCCGCGACCGTCGACGACGGCGCGGAGCGTGCGGCCCATGACGTCGACGTCACTGGTGAACGACCAGTTGTCCACGTACTGCAGGTCGAGCTGGATCGTTTCGTCCCACGAGAGGTCGGACCGCCCGCTGATCTGCCACAGCCCGGTCATCCCCGGCCGCACCGCGAGCCGGCGCAGTTCGACCTCGTCGTACTCCGCCACCTCCTCCGGAAGCGGCGGGCGCGGGCCGACCAGGGACATATCGCCCGCCACCACATTGATCAGCTGGGGCAGTTCGTCCATGGACGTGCGGCGCAGCAGCCGGCCCACCCGGGTCACCCGGGGGTCGCGGCGCATCTTGAACATCAGGCCGTCGTTCTCGTTGGCCCCGGACAGCTCGGCCTTGCGGGCATCGGCGTCCACGACCATCGTGCGGAACTTCCACATGACGAAGGGGACCCCGTCGCGGCCTATGCGCCGCTGCCGGTAGAAGGCCGGCCCGCGCGAGCCGAAGCGGATCGCCAGGACCATCGCGAGGAAGGCCGGCGACAGCAGGACCAGTCCGATCGCCGCGCCCGCGCGGTCCAGTACGGACTTCAGCAGGGGCTGCATGCCGCGGCTCACCGGCGGCGCCACCCGCAGTATGGCCAGGCCGCCCGCGGACAGGGTCTCCAGCCTCTTGACGGAGACCTCCACCAGGCCGGGGAAGACCGCCAGTTCGAGCCCGGCGTCGTGCAGGGCCCAGGAGATCCGCCGCAGCCGCTCGCCCGCCAGACGCGCCCCCGGTGCGACGAGCACCAGGTCGGCGCGGTGGCTGGCGACGGCGCCGAGCACGGCGGTGGAGTCACCGTTCGGGGTCTGCGCCATCGCGGAGCCGAGCCGCGTGGCCACGGGGACCCCGCTGTCCAGTCCGCCGGGACCCACTGGGACCACGCCGACCACCACGTACGGGTGGTCGGTGCGCGCGGCGAGGTGTCCGATGACGGACTCGGCGGCGGCGGGCTCGCCGACGACCAGCACCCGGCTCACTGCCTGGGCCTCGCGCCGGGCGGCGGAGAGGTGGCGGTAGGTCAGCTTGTGGCAGGCGACGGTGACGAGGAGGGCGGGCACGAGGGCGCCCAGGGCGGACAGCCGGGGGGTGTTCTCGCCCGTGACCACGCGGGCCACGGCGAGCACACCGATAAGAATCAGCCAGTCGTGTACGACCGGCAGGACTCCCCGGGATTCTCCGAGCACGCGGCCCGCATAGCGCCGGCGCACCAGTTGTACGCCGGTCCAGGCAAGAGCCGCGCCGAGCGCGCAGTACAGCGGCCGGGCCTGCTGAGCGGCCCCGAAGACCAGGCCGACGGGGATTCCCGCGCCGATCAGGTCCGCGATGACCGCGGCGGGCAGGTACCAACGGGCCTTGTCACCGAGGCCCCTGGCCGGCATGGCCGACAGCCGGGTCGCACCGGCCACTCTTTGCACAGGTATATGGACATGCCTCATGGGCCCCCCTGGCACGTGGTCTCTGACTATGGCGCGAGTCCCCGGCTTCCCCAAACAGTGGACATCAGGCGCACCGGGAAACAGTACGACAAACGCCCGTACGTTAAATGCCGTTTCCGGGAACCGGACATCTTGTTGCCCAAGCGTTAGCGTCGGCCGTCCGCGTTCCGACCGCCGGACACCCCGGACGCCCCTCTCGCATCCCAAAGTGAATGTTCCGCATACCGGATACGTCTCTTCGGACAACGAACGATTTCCGGCCAACCTTTTGACGCGGCCCTGACATCCCGTCGCTCAGGTGACACTCTTCGACCGTTCTTCGCACCAGCCCGATCTGCCCGGAGGCCCACCCAGCCATCCGGAACCCCCCTTGCAGAAGGAGTCTGCGTTGAGTCCCACCCCCCAGCGGCGTGCCACCACGGCCGGCGCGCTTGTTGCCGCGGCCGCTCTCCTCGCCGTAGGCATCCAGACCGGATCCGCCAACGCCGACGCCACCGCGTCGAAGGCCGCTTCGGTCGCCCAGGTCAACCCCGGCGCGGAGAACCGCGCACTCAGCGCTTCGGAGCGTGCGACGCTCCTGGCCGAGGCCAACTCCACCACCGCGCAGGCGGCCAAGGCCCTGGGCCTCGCCGGCACGGAGAAGCTCATCGTCCGTGACGTGGTCAAGGACGCGGACGGCACCACGCACACCACGTACGAGCGCACCTACAACGGCATACCGGTGCTCGGCGGTGACCTGACCGTCCACGCCAAGGACGGTGTCACCAAGAGCGTCACCAAGGCCACCAACGCCGACATCAAGGTCGCGGACACCACCGCCACCGTCACCCCGGCCTCGGCCGACGCCGCGGCGATCTCCTCCGCCAAGGCCGCGGGCTCCAAGGACACCAAGGCATCCAAGGGCGCGCGCAAGGTGATCTGGGCCGCCAACGGCATCCCGGTCCTCGCCTTCGAGACGGTCGTCGGCGGTGTCCAGCACGACGGCACGCCCAGCGAGCTGCACGTGATCACCAACGCCAAGACCGGCGCGAAGATCACCGACTGGCAGGCCATCGAGACCGGCACCGGCAACACCATGTACAGCGGTCAGGTCACCCTGGGCACCTCCCCCTCGGGCAGCAACTTCACGCTGACCGACGCCGGGCGCGGCAGCCACAAGACCTACGACCTCAACGGGGGCACGGGCAGCGGCTCGGGCACCCTCTTCTCCGGCCCGGACGACATCTGGGGCACCGGCGCCGCCTCCAGCCGGGAGACCGCGGGCGCGGACGCGCACTACGGCGCCCAGCTGACGTGGGACTACTACAAGAACGTGCACGGCCGCAACGGCCTGCGCAACGACGGCGTGGCCCCGTACAGCCGGGTCCACTACGGCAACGCGTACGTCAACGCGTTCTGGAGCGACTCCTGCTTCTGCATGACGTACGGCGACGGCACGGGCAACACCAAGCCGCTGACCTCGATCGACGTGGCCGCGCACGAGATGACCCACGGTCTGACCTCGGTCACCGGCAACATGACCTACTCGGGCGAGTCCGGCGGCCTGAACGAGGCGACCTCCGACATCTTCGCGGCGGCCGTCGAGTTCAACGCCAACAACCCGCAGGACGTCGGCGACTACCTGGTCGGCGAGAAGATCGACATCCGCGGCAACGGCACCCCGCTGCGCTACATGGACAAGCCCAGCAAGGACGGCTCGTCCAAGGACGCCTGGTACTCGGGCATCGGCTCCATCGACGTCCACTACTCCTCGGGCCCGGCCAACCACTGGTACTACCTGGCCTCCGAGGGCTCCGGCACCAAGGTCGTCAACGGGGTCAGCTACGACTCGCCGACCTCCGACGGTCTGCCGGTCACCGCGATCGGCCGCGACGCCGCCTCGAAGATCTGGTTCCGCGCGCTGACGGTGGGCTACTTCAAGTCGACCACCAACTACGCCGACGCCCGCGTCCAGACGCTGAAGGCCGCCGCCGACCTCTACGGCCTGGGCTCGACCACGTACAACAACGCCGCCAACGCCTGGGCCGCCATCAACGTCGGTCCCCGCATCGTCGCCGGTGTCTCGGTCACCAACCCCGGTAACCAGAACACCGTCACGGGCAGCGCCGCCAGCCTCCAGATCCAGGCCAGCAGCACCAACGCCGGCGCCCTGAGCTACGCGGCGACCGGTCTGCCGACCGGGCTGTCGATCAACTCCTCGACCGGCCTGATCTCCGGGACCGCCTCCACCGCCGGTACGTACAACACCACGGTCACGGTGACGGACTCGGCGAACCAGACCGGTACGGCGTCCTTCGTCTGGACCGTCGGTACCTCGCAGCCGTCGGTGTTCGAGAACACCACCGACTTCGCGATCGCCGACAACGCGACGGTCGACTCCCCGATCACCGTGAACCGCACGGGCAACGCCCCGAGCACGCTCAAGGTGGACGTGAACATCCTGCACACGTACATCGGTGACCTGAAGGTCGACCTCGTCGCCCCCGACGGCACCCTGTACAACCTGCACAACCGCACCGGCGGCAGCGCGGACAACATCATCAAGTCCGTCACGGTCAACGCCTCCTCCGAGGTCGCCCAGGGCGTCTGGAAGCTCCGGGTCAACGACAACGCGAACCTCGACACCGGCAAGATCGACAGCTGGAAGCTCACCTTCTGACCCCCACCGGGGCCGGCTGTGAACCAGAGCTGATCCGCTAGACCACGGGGCCGCCCGGGAGGAAACCTCCCCGGGCGGCCCTGTTCCATGGGGCACCGTTCCATTGGGCCCGGCCGCCGGGGTCCACGTACCCCCAGGGCCGGGACCTTCGGCGTCCGCCGACCGGCCGGGCCGGCGTCATAGTGGAATTCAGCGAACCTACGGAACCGTAGGTTCGGGTGATTCCGAGGACGTGACCCATGCCGCAGCCCCCCACGAACGCCCCCGCCGCGCAGCACCCCTGGCTCATCCAGGGCGGCATGGGCGTCGGCGTCTCCGGCTGGCGGCTGGCCAAGGCCGTGTCCGGCGAGGGTCAGTTGGGCGTGGTCTCCGGCACGGCCCTGGACGTCGTGCTGGCCCGCGTGCTGCAGACCGGCGACCCCGGCGGCCACGCCCGCCGGGCGCTGGCGGCCTTCCCGCTACCGGAGCTCGCCCAGTCCGCCCTCGACCTCTACTTCCGCGAGGAAGGCCTCGCGGAAGGCGTGGCGATGCGCACCACCCCGCGACTGCGGGCGACGGGCGGATCGCAGGCCGAGATCCTTACCGTCCTCGGCAACTTCGTCGAGGTCTGGCTCGCCAAGGAGGGACATGACGGTGTCATCGGCATCAACTACCTGGAGAAGATCCAGCTCGCCACGGCCCCCGCAATGTTCGGCGCGATCCTGGCAGGCGTCGACTACGTGCTCGTGGGCGCGGGAGTCCCCGGTCAGATCCCTGCCCTCGCCTCGAGGCTGGCGGTCTACGAACGCTGCGTGAGCAAGATCCACGTAGAAGGGGACGAGGAGCCGCTCGAGCACCTCTTCGACCCGGCGGCCCTGCTCGCCGGGCACCTGCCCGGCCCGCTGCGCCGCCCCCACGTGCTGGCCATCGTCTCGCTCCCGGTCCTGGCCACCTACCTGGCCCGGGACGAGATCACCCGCCCCGACGGCTTCGTGATCGAGACCAGCCAGGCCGGCGGCCACAGCGCCCCGCCGCGCGGCCCGATGAAGCTCGACGAGGACGGCGAGCCGGTCTACGGACCGCGCGACAACCCCGACCTCGCCAAGATGACGGCGCTCGGGCTGCCGTTCTGGCTCGCAGGCGGCCAGGCCAGTCCCGAGGCCGTCGCCGGGGCGCTGGCCGAGGGCGCGGCCGGGGTCCAGGTCGGCAGCGCGTTCGCCCTGTGCGAGGAGTCGGGCATGGCCCGCCACCTGCGCGAGGAGCTGCTGGAGCGGGCGCACACCGGCACCCTCTCGGTCCGCAACGACCCCGAGGCCTCCCCGACCTCGTTCCCGTTCAAGGTGGCGGACCTGCCCGGGACGGTCTCCGAGCCGGAGGTGTCCGAGACCCGGCGCCGGGTCTGCGACCTCGGGTTCCTGCGCACTCCGGTACGGGGTCCGCGCGGTCTGGTGTACCGGTGCGCGGCCGAGCCGGTCGCGGCCTACGTCCGCAAGGGCGGCGACGCCGCCGACACCAAGGGCCGCCAGTGCCTGTGCAACGGGCTGCTGGCCACGATCGGGCTGGCCCAGCGCCGGCCGCACGGCCGGGTGGAGCCCCCGCTGGTGACGATCGGCAAGGACCTGTCCTTCCTCACGGAGCTGGCCCCGAACGCCGAGCCGTACACGGCCGCGGACGTGGTGCGCTGGCTCGCGGCGGGCGCGGACCGGCCCGCCGGTCACTGAGGCCCCGGGACAGGTGAAGGGCCCGGCTCCCCCAGGGGGAGCCGGGCCCTTCGCGGTCGGTGGGGTCAGCCGACGGAGCTGAAGACCGAGTCGAGGATCTTCGAGGTCCCGTCGGCCGGTGCGGCGGCGGCGCGGCCGCCGATGCTGCGGTCCTCGTCGTCGCTCCAGTCGTCGTCGTGCCGTCCGTCGTGGTCCCAGGCATCGGTCGGCTGGAAGGAGACCGAGCGGACCGACAGGTCGTCCGCCCGCTCGCCCGGCTGCAGCGTCTCCACGGCCTGGCCGCCGCAGGAACGGCCCTCGAACAGCAGCGCCTGCGATTCCGTTTCGTTGCGCACATGGAAGGCCGGGTGGTTCCGCGAAGCGTGCGTCAGCGGGTAGCAGGTGTCGTTGCCCGCGGGCTCGATCCAGCCGTACCGCGTGTCAACCTCGTCGCTGTACCGGTAGTGCAGCGTGCCGAGGCTCTCGCGGTCGTCGTGGTCGTTGGCGTACGACAGCCCGGCGGTCGGCAGGACCAGCGCGAGGGCGCCTAGGAGTGCGGTGGCGGTGGTACGAAGACGCATGGGGGAGTCCGTTCCTCGGGTTCCTCGGACGCCTGATGCGGTGGCATCCGCGGGCAGCGTAGGAGTGGAGGCGCACGCAGAAACGATTCGGCACGGCAGTGCGTTCGAGGGTTCACCCTCACGGTCCCCTCCTGGCCCGAACGCGCGTACGCCCCGGATCCGGAGCAGATTCGGGGCGTACGAGGGCCGCGCGAAGGGGCGACGTACGGGCCTTCGCGCGCGGCCCCGTACGCCCGCCCGGGTCGCTCAGACGGCGGCGTGTCCGGCGCCCCGCTCCGCCCCGGAGCCCTGACCCGGCACCGCGGCCGGAGCCCCGGCGGCAGCGGGGGCGGCGCCGGCGGGGGCACCCGCGGCAGCGGCCGGCCGGCGGACCAGGACGACCAGGATCAGCGCCCCGGCCAGGCCCATCGCCCCCGAGACCCAGAAGGTGTCGCGCAGCCCGCTCGCGAAGGCCGCCTCCACCCAGTGCCGGGCCGCCGGGGCCGCGTGCAACAGCTGTCCGGCCCCGCCGCCGGCCAGTGCCTCGGCCGTGCCGTGCGGCTGGCCGGAGCCGGCCAGACCGTCCTCCAGACCGGACTGGAAGACGGCGCCGAGCACCGCGATGCCCAGGGCCATGCCCAGCTGGCGCGCGGTGTTGAGGGCGCCGCCCGCCATCCCCGCGCGGGCCGGGGGCACGGCCCCCATCGCGGCGGCCGCGAGGGCCGGGGAGATCATGCCGACACCCAGACCGGTGACCGCCAGTCCGGCGACGAGCGCCGTCCAGCCGTCCCCGGTGTCCAGCATCCAGCCCATGAGCAGGGCGCCCGCGCCGATCAGGAACAGCCCGCCGCCGATGGTGATCCGGGCCGGGGCCCCGTGCATCAGCTTGCCGGTCACGGCGGCGACCACGAAGGCGGCCAGGCTCATCGGGAGCATCGTCAGACCGGCGGCGACCGGGCTCATGCCCTCGGCGCTCTGCAGCCACAGGGAGACGTACATCAGGTACCCGAAGGCGGCGCCGGACATCAGCAGCGCGGCGGCCATGACGGCCACGAAGGTCGGGCTGCGGAACAGCGAGAGGTCCAGCATCGGGCGGGAGCTGCGCAGTTCGACCAGGATGAAGGCGGCGAAGGCGGCGGCGCTCAGGGCGAACAGCGCCAGGGTGGTCGCGGAGGTCCAGCCGTTCTCTCCGCCGCGGATGAGGGCGTAGGTGACGGCCGCGGCGCCTGCGGTGAAGGTGGCCATGCCGGGCAGATCCAGGCCCTTGGCGTGCGGGTCGCGGGACTCGGTGACGGCCTTGAGGGTGACGTACACGGCGAGGGCGCAGACCGGCAGGTTGATGAAGAAGATCCAGCGCCAGCCGAACTGCTCGGTGAGCAGCCCGCCGATGATCGGACCGGCCGCGGCGGCGGCTCCGTTGACCGCGCCCCAGACGCCGAAGGCGACGCCCCGGTCGCGTCCCTGGTAGGCGGAGCTGAGCAGGGCCATGGTGGTGGCGAACATCGCGGCGCCGCCGATGCCCTGGACGGCGCGGAAGGCGACGAGCGCGGCCGGGCCCTCGGCCAGGCCGCAGGCGAGGGAGGAGACGGCGAAGAGGCCGAGGCCGCCGAGGTAGACGCGGCGGCGGCCGATCCGGTCGGCGAGCGATCCCGCGCCGAGCAGCAGGGCGGCCAGGGCGAGCGCGTAGCCGTCCATCACCCACTGGAGCCCGGAGAACCCGGTGTGCATGTCGGCGGCCATGTCGGGCAGGGCGACGGTCACGATCGTGACGTCGACCAGGAGCATGAAGGCTCCGAGACACACCGCCGTCAACGGCAGCCATTTGCGCATGGGGGTACTCCTGGGGGTGTCCGGGGCAGGGGTGGGGCGGTGCGGGGGCGGGGCACCGGGCGGATGGCCCGGGCGCGGCTTCCGCCTCCCACACGATGTCAGCCCGCCCCCGGCACCCCCCACCCAGCAGCCATCCGACGCCGGATTTCCCTCATCTCACCGTCTGGAATGATGGAAACCGTGAACGATACGGAGCTGGATCTCCTCGACCGGTCCCTGGTCCAGGCCCTCACGATCGACGGCCGGGCCCCCTTCAGCCGGCTGGCCGAGGTCCTGGGGGTCTCCGACCAGACCGTTGTACGGCGCTACCGGCGACTGCGGACCACCGGCCTGATCCGGGTCGTCGGACTGCCGCTGGGCAGCCGCGTCGGGCTCTTCGAGTCCTGGCTGCGGGTGCAGTGCGCTCCCGACGCCGCGCTGCCGGTGGCCGAGGCGCTCGCCCGCCGCCCGGACATCGCGTGGGTGACCCTGGGCTCGGGCGGTACCGAGATCCACTGCATGACCCGGGCCCGTACCCGCCAGGACCGGGACGCCCTGCTGCTGGAGAAGCTGCCGCGGACCCGCCGGGTGACCGGCGTGAGTGCCCACACCATCCTGCGGAAGTTCTTCGGGGGGCCCGACGCCTGGGTCGGCCTGGACGTCCTGGGCCCGGACCAGGCCGCGGCCCTGGAAAGGCCGGCCGCCGATCCGGGTCCGCAGCGGTGCGTGCTCGACGAGGCGGAGCTGGCCCTGCTCTCGGTGCTGGGCCGGGACGGCCGCGCCGGGTACCCGGAACTGGCCCGTTCCAGTGGCCTGTCGGAGTCCACCGCGCGGCGCAGGCTGGAGCGGCTGCGCGAGGTGGGGGCGGTCTTCTTCGACGTGGAGTTCGTCCCGGCTCTCTTCGGCTACGAGGCGGAGGCGACGATCGTGCTGACCGTTCCGCCCGCCCGGCTGGCGCAGGTGGGGGCAGCGCTGGCGGGCCACCGCGAGGTGGCCTTCGCGGCGGCCGTGACCGGCGCCGCCTCGCTGATGGCGGTGGTGGTGTGCCGGGACACGGACGCCCTGTACACGTACCTGACCGAGCGGATCGGCGCGGTGGACGGGGTGGGGCAGGTGGAGGTGATCCCGGCCCTGCGCAGCGTCAAGCGGGCCGGGATGCTGGTGGAGGACGGGCGGCTGGTGGACCCGCCGCCCGCCCCCTGAAGCTCTGCCCCTGAAGGTCTGCCCTGGACGGCCTGGGCCGTCAGCGCAGCACGACACCGCCTCCCGTGTCCGTGTCCGTGCCCGTGGCGGGGCCCGCGACCAGACCCAGTTCGGCCGGGGTCGCCAGCAGCGGGTGTGCCGGCAGGATCCGTACGGTGTAGCCGAAGGGCCCCGTACGGTCGAGGGCGAGCGGGCCCTCGTACAGCCAGCGGCCCTCCAGGTCGGGTCCGCCGGCGGGCTTGAGCGGGAAGGCCCGCCCGCTCTGGATCACGTCCTGCGCGTCGACCCGGCCCGCGACGGCCTGCACCTCCACGTCCTCGGGGGCGAGGGCGTCGAGGGAGACCTGCACGCGCAGGGTGAGGGTGGCCCCGAGTTCGGCGGTGCCGCCGACCGGGCCCGCGGTCAGGGCCTCCACGTGCTCGACGGTGAGCTGCGGCCAGGCCGCGCGGACCCGGCCCTTCCACCAGGCGAGGTCCCGGGCCGCGTCCGCGGTCAGGGCGCGGTGGGAGAGCGCGGCCGGAGCGTAGAGCCGCTCCACGTACTCCCGCACCATGCGGCCCGCGAGCACCTTGGGCCCCAGGGAGACCAGGGTGCGCCGGACCATCTCGATCCACCGGACCGGGAGTCCGGCCTGGCCGGCCCGGTCGTAGAACCGGGGGGCGACCCGGCCCTCGATCAGGTCGTAGAGGGCGTTCGCCTCCAGGTCGTCGCGGCGGTCCTCGTCCGCGCCGAGTCCGTCGGCGGTCGGGATGGCCCAGCCGAAGTCCGGCTCGAACCATTCGTCCCACCAGCCGTCCAGGACGGACAGGTTGAGGCAGCCGTTGAGCGCCGCCTTCATCCCGCTGGTGCCGCAGGCCTCCAGCGGGCGCAGCGGGTTGTTGAGCCAGACGTCGCAGCCCGGGTAGAGCTTCTGGGCCATGGCCATGCCGTAGTCGGGCAGGAACACGATCCGGTGGCGCACGCGGGGGTCGTCCGCGAAGCGCACCAGTTCCTGGACGAGCCGCTTCCCGCCGTCGTCGGCCGGGTGCGCCTTGCCCGCGACCACGATCTGCACGGGCCGGTCCGGGTCCAGCAGCAGGCGGCGCAGCCGGTCGGGGTCGCGCAGCATCAGCGTGAGCCGCTTGTAGGACGGCACCCGGCGGGCGAACCCGATGGTCAGCACGTCGGGGTCGAGGACCGAGTCCACCCAGCCGAGTTCGGCGTCGGCAGCCCCGCGCTGGCGCCAGGAGGTGCGCAGGCGGTCCCGTACCTCTTGTACGAGCTGCTCCCTGAGCACCCGGCGCAGGTCCCAGACGTCCTGGTCGGGGATGTCGGCGACGGCGTCCCAGCGCTGGGAGCCGCCGACGGAGAGGGCGTCCTCGGTGCGGCCGGCGCCGATCTGCTTCGCGCCGAGCCTGACGACCTCGGGCGCCACCCAGGTCGGGGCGTGCACGCCGTTGGTCACCGAGGTGATGGGTACGTCGGCGGGGTCGAAGCCCGGCCACAGCCCGGCGAACATCTCGCGGCTGACGGCGCCGTGCAGGGTGGAGACCCCGTTGGCCCGCTGGGCCAGGCGCAGGCCCATGACCGCCATGTTGAACACCCCGGGGTCGCCGCCGGGGTAGGTCTCGGCGCCGAGCGCCAGGATCCGGTCGACGGATACGCCGGCCAGTTCGCCGCCTTCGCCGAAGTGGCGGGCGACCAGGGCCCGGTCGAAGCGGTCGATGCCGGCGGGGACGGGGGTGTGCGTGGTGAACACGGTCCCCGCGCGCACCGCCTCGACGGCGGCGTCGAAGCCGAGTCCCTGCTGCCCCTCCAGTTCCCTTATGCGCTCCAGCCCCAGGAACCCGGCGTGTCCCTCATTGGTGTGGAAGACCTCGGGGTCGGGATGCCCGGTGATCCGGCAGTAGGCCCTGACGGCCCGCACTCCCCCGATCCCCAGCAGCATCTCCTGGAGCAGCCGGTGGTCGCTGCCGCCGCCGTACAGCCGGTCGGTCACCTCGCGGGCGACGGCGTCGTTGTCCTCGACGTCGGAGTCGAGGAGCAGGAGCGGCACCCGGCCGACGCGGGCCTGCCAGACGTGCGCGTGCAGGGCCCGGCCGCCGGGGAGGCTCAGGGACACCCGCGTGGGGGTCCCGTCGTCCTCGCGCACGAGCGCGACGGGCAGTTCGTTGGGGTCGAGCACCGGATAGTGCTCCTGCTGCCAGCCGTCCCGGGAGAGGGACTGGCGGAAGTAGCCGTGCCGGTACAGCAGTCCGACGCCGATGAGCGGGACGCCGAGGTCGCTGGCGGCCTTGAGATGGTCCCCGGCGAGGATCCCGAGCCCGCCGGAGTACTGGGGCAGGGCGGCGGTGATCCCGAACTCGGGCGAGAAGTAGGCGATGCCGGCGGGCAGCTCCGCGGCCGCCTCGTGGCTCTGGTACCACCTCCCGCCGTGGACGTAGTCATCGAGGTCGGCGGCGGCGACGGCGAGCCGCCTCAGGAACCGCCGGTCCGCGGCGAGCTCGGTGATCCGCGCGGCGGACACGGCGCCGAGCAGCCGGACGGGATCCCCGCCGGCGGCCTGCCAGCCCTCGGGATCGACGGATTGGAACAGCTCACGGGTCTCGGCGTGCCAGGACCAGCGCAGGTTGCGCGCGAGGTCGGCGAGCGGCGAGAGGGTCTCGGGGAGGACGGGGCGCACGGTGAATCGACGGATAGCCTTCACGCGTTCCACCTTCGCAGGGGATTACGGGTCGGAGCGGCCGCACCACGCTGTGCACCGCGAGCGTCACCCTCGGAAGGCTAGCGGCGCCGGCCCCACCCGGCCATGGCGCCTCGAGCGATCCTCCACCGACTGATCGCACGGCCCGAGCCGTTGGCGCCCGGGATCACGCCGGGCCCGGTCCCGCGTCCACGTTCCAGGCGGGCGGCAGTTCCTCGTCGCAGGAGGCGCACACGAACCAGTCGTCGCGGTGGCTCTCCCGGGCCGTCCTCGTCCTCCAGGTCCGCGGCGGCGCGGACGGCTCGCCCGCGGGCTTCGGGCCGGACGGTCGCGGCGAGTTCGGGCGGTCCCACGTACCGGAACAGCGGAGGGGTGGACATCCGGTAGTCCTATCCGAGTTGACTGAGCCTGGGCAGGTGTCGAGCCGGAGTGTGCGGGCAGGCGTTCCACTACGTACGAGTAGTTAACCGAACGCGCGGGTTGGGCCGGGCTGGAGTGGGAAGGGCTCCTCGGGTACAGCGCACGGCGCACCCCGGAACCGCCTCCCCGCCACCCGAGTGAACGCGGACAGGAGCGGCCATGCCCGCAGCCCAGCCGTCTTCCGAGCGGCTAGAAACAGAGCGAACAGAGCGTGCACTACCAGCTGCCCCGGCGGCTGGCCTGTTGTCACCGAGCCCTGCGAACTGCCCCCAGGTGATCCCATCATGATCGGTCGCATTCCCGTGCTGGACGTCCGCCCCGCCGTCGACTGCGGCGTCAGACCCGCCAAGGCGGTCGTGGACGAGGTCTTCGAGATTTCCGCCACCGTGTTCCGCGAGGGACACGACGCCGTGGCGGCCCATGTCGTACTCCGAGATCCGAGCGGGCGGCTGCGGCCCCCCGTGCCCCTGTCCGAACTCGCTCCCGGCACCGACCGGTGGGGGACGCGGGTGTCCGCCGAGGTCGAGGGGAG
Source organism: Streptomyces sp. NBC_01264 (assembly GCF_026340675.1). Lineage (NCBI taxonomy): Bacteria > Bacillati > Actinomycetota > Actinomycetes > Kitasatosporales > Streptomycetaceae > Streptomyces > Streptomyces sp. NBC_01264. The sequence goes on along the minus strand of NZ_JAPEOX010000001.1, from coordinate 6,588,709 downwards.
GTGGACCTACACCGTCGAGGCGTGGAGCGATCCGGTGGGCACCTGGCGGGCCCACGCGGCGGTGAAGATCCCGGCCGGGATCGACACCGGCCTCACCCTCCTGGAAGGCGCCGAGCTCTACGAGCGGGCCGCCGCGAAGATTCCCAAGCGGGACGGCCGCGAACACGTGCTGGCCGCCGCGGACGTGATGCGCGACGAGGACCGGCCGGTCGCGGAGCGGTACGCGGCCGCCCTCGCCCCCCGGATCGACGCGCTGCTCGCGAAGCGACCGCTCCGGGAGCTGGTGACGGCCTCCAAGCCGCTGCCGCTGCTGATCGAGCGCAAGCGGGCGCTCTTCGGCTCCTGGTACGAGATGTTCCCCCGGTCGGAGGGGGCGGTGCTGGAGCCCGGCGAGGCTCCGGTCAGCGGCACCTTCAGGACCGCCGCCGAGCGGCTTCCCGCCGTCGCGGCGATGGGCTTCGACGTGGTGTACCTGCCGCCGATCCACCCGATCGGCAGCACGTACCGCAAGGGCCCGAACAACACGCTGTCGGCCGGGAGTTGGGATCCCGGCGTGCCCTGGGCCATCGGCTCCACCGAGGGCGGCCACGACGCGGTCCACCCGGAGCTCGGCACCCTGGAGGACTTCGACGCCTTCGTCGCCCGGGCCCGCGAGCTGCGCATCGAGGTGGCGCTCGACTTCGCCCTGCAGTGCTCCCCGGACCACCCCTGGGTGGAGAAGCACCCGGAGTGGTTCCGTCACCGCGCCGACGGGACGATCGCGTACGCGGAGAACCCGCCGAAGAAGTACCAGGACATCGTCCCGATCCACTTCGACTCCGACATGGCCGGCATCGTCGAGGAGACGGTGCGGGTCCTGCGGCACTGGATGGAGCACGGCGTCCGCATCTTCCGGGTCGACAACCCGCACACCAAGCCGGTGGTGTTCTGGCAGAAGGTGATCGCGGACATCAACAAGTCCGACCCCGACGTGATCTTCCTGGCCGAGGCCTTCACCCGCCCGGCGATGATGCGGGCGCTCGCCTCCGTCGGCTTCCAGCAGTCCTACACGTACTTCACCTGGCGCAACAGCAAGGCCGAGCTGACCGAGTACGTGACCGAGCTCGCGGACGTCCGCTCCGCCTCCGTCATGCGGCCGAATTTCTTCGTCAACACCCCGGACATCCTGCACGCATACCTTCAGCACGGCGGCCGCCCCGCCTTCGAGGTCCGCGCGGTCCTCGCCGCCACGCTCTCCCCCACCTGGGGGGTCTACGCCGGTTACGAGCTCTGCGAGAACACCCCGGTCAAGGAGGGGAGCGAGGAGTACCTGAACTCCGAGAAGTACGAGCTGCGCCCGCGCGACTGGGCCGCCGCCGACCGCGAGGGCCGCTCCATCGCCCCGCTGATCACCTCCCTGAACCGGATGCGCCGCCGCAACCCCGCGCTCCAGCAGCTGCGCGACATCCATTTCCACACGACCGACAACGAACAGGTGATCGCCTATTCGAAGCACGCGGGGAGCAATTCCGTACTGGTGGTCGTCAACCTCGATCCGCACCACACCCAGGAGGCGACGGTCTCGTTGGACATGCCGGTACTCGGCCTCGACTGGCACGGGTCCCTCGCGGTGCGCGACGAGCTCACCGGCGAGACCTATCACTGGGGCAGGGCGAATTACGTGCGCCTAGAGCCGGGCCGAACGCCCGCGCACGTACTTGCCGCTCTGCGACCGTCCCCGCCCACCGGAGGGTCACCCATCTCATGATGATCAACGATCCCGTCCCCGACACCTTCGAGGACACCCCCGCCAAGGACCGCGATCCCGACTGGTTCAAGCGGGCGGTCTTCTACGAGGTCCTCGTACGGTCCTTCCACGACAGCAACGGCGACGGCGTGGGTGACCTCAAGGGGCTCACCGCGAAGCTGGACTACCTCCAGTGGCTCGGCGTCGACTGCCTGTGGCTGCCGCCGTTCTTCGCCTCCCCCCTGCGCGACGGGGGCTACGACGTCGCCGACTACACCTCCGTGCTGCCCGAATTCGGCGACCTCGCCGACTTCGTGGAGTTCGTGGACGCGGCGCACACCCGCGGCATGCGGGTGATCATCGACTTCGTGATGAACCACACGAGCGATCAGCACGAGTGGTTCCAGCAGTCCCGCAAGGACCCCGACGGGCCCTACGGCGACTACTACATGTGGGCCGACAACGACAAGCAGTTCCAGGACGCCCGCATCATCTTCGTCGACACCGAGACCTCGAACTGGACGTACGACCCGGTCCGCAAGCAGTACTACTGGCACCGGTTCTTCTCCCACCAGCCGGACCTCAACTACGAGAACCCGGCCGTGGTCGAGGAGATCGTCTCCGCGCTCCGCTTCTGGCTCGACCTCGGGATCGACGGCTTCCGCCTCGACGCCGTGCCCTACCTGTACGCCGAGGAGGGCACCAACTGCGAGAACCTGCCGCGCACGCACACCCTCCTCAAGGCGGTCCGCGCCGAGATCGACGCGCACTACCCGGACACCGTGCTGCTCGCCGAGGCCAACCAGTGGCCCGAGGACGTCGTCGACTACTTCGGGGACTTCGAGAAGGGCGGGGACGAGTGCCACATGGCCTTCCACTTCCCCGTCATGCCGCGCATCTTCATGGCGGTACGAAGAGAGTCCCGCTACCCGGTCTCCGAGATCCTGGCCAAGACCCCGGCGATCCCCGACCGCTGCCAGTGGGGCATCTTCCTGCGCAACCACGACGAGCTCACCCTCGAAATGGTCACGGACGAAGAGCGCGACTACATGTACGCCGAGTACGCCAAGGACCCGCGGATGCGGGCCAACATCGGCATCCGGCGCCGGCTCGCCCCGCTGCTGGACAACGACCGCAACCAGATGGAGCTGTTCACCGCCCTGCTGCTGTCGCTGCCCGGTTCGCCGGTGCTGTACTACGGCGACGAGATCGGCATGGGCGACAACATCTGGCTCGGCGACCGCGACGGCGTGCGCACGCCGATGCAGTGGACCCCGGACCGCAACGCCGGTTTCTCCTCCTGCGATCCGGGCAGGCTGAACCTGCCGGTCATCATGGACCCGGTCCACGGGTACCAGGTGACCAATGTCGAAGCGGCGATGGCCTCACCGTCCTCGCTGTTGCACTGGACCCGCCGGATGATCGAGGTCCGCAAGGCCAACCCGGCCTTCGGACTGGGCTCGTACACCGAACTGCCTTCGACCAACCCGGCGGTACTGGCCTTCCTCCGTGAATACGGGGACGACCTGGTGCTGTGCGTGCACAACTTCTCGCGCTTCGCGCAGCCCACCGAGCTGGACCTGCGGTCGTTCAACGGGCGGGTCCCGGTGGAACTCACCGGCGACGTCCGCTTCCCGCCGATCGGCGAGTGGCCGTACCTGCTGACCCTGGCGGGCCACGGCTTCTACTGGTTCCGCCTGCGCTCGGAGTAGCGGCCGGCCCGGGGCGGGCGCGGCGAATGGGTCAACCGCCCGCCCCTGTACGGACCATCCTGACCCGACACTCGCACACACCGGAGAAGCAACCAGCGTAATCCGGGACACTCTGCGCATTCTTTGACGGCCCGGGGAAAGGACGCGACGCCATGTCGGAGGCTGCATCCGCCCGGGATCGGCTCACCGCCGACCGGGCCGCCGGGCTCGGGCCCGGGATCGGACTCGGTCCACTGGAGCCCATGCTGCGGGCCTGGCTGCCCGCGCAGCGCTGGTTCGCGGGCAAGGGCCGCGCCATCGGACGGCTCAGGACCGTCTCCGCCGCCGAACTGCTGCCGCCCGGCTCCGCCCCCGGACTGCTGCACCTGCTGCTGGACGTGGACGGGGACTGCTACCAGCTCCTGCTCGGGATCCGCCCGAGCCCGCTGCCGCCGGCCCTCGCGCCCGCCCTGATCGGCCGCGCCGAGCAGGGCCCGTACGCCGGCCAGTCGGTCTACGAGGGCCTGGGCGATCCACGGCTCGCCTCGCTGCTGCTGGAGCGGCTGCGCTCCCCCGGCACGCTGGGACCGCTCCGCTTCGACCGTGATCCGGCCGCCGTGATCCCCGAGGCGCCCACCCCCCGGCCGCTGTCCGGGGAACAGACCAACTCCTCGATGATCTACGGGGATTCGTACATCCTGAAGGTCTTCAGAAGGGTCGGCCCCGGGGTCAACCCCGACCTGGAGCTGCCCCGCGCCCTGGCCGCCGCCGGCTGCGCCCGGGTGCCCGCGCCGGTCGCCTGGTACGAGGCCGAGCTGCCCGGCTCCGAACCGCTGACCCTGGGCGTGCTCCAGCCGTACCTGCGCGGCTCCGACGACGGCTGGCAGCTCGCGCTGCACCGGCTGCGCACCGGCGCCGACTTCACCGCCGAGGCGCACGCGCTGGGCCGGGCCACCGCCGAGGTGCACAGCGCGCTGGCCGGGGCCCTGCCCACCGTCGCGCTGGGCCCGGAGCAGACGGCCCGGCTCGCCGCCGGGATGACGGCCCGGCTCGCCGCCACCGCCCGCGAGGTACCCGCCCTGCGGCCCTACGAGGCGGGGCTGCGCGGGGCCTTCGACGCACTGGCCGCCTCCCGCGGGGCCGGGGTGTCCGCCCAGCGGATCCACGGGGACCTGCACCTGGGCCAGACCCTGCGCACCGTGGACGGCAGCTGGGCGCTGATCGACTTCGAGGGCGAGCCGGCCCGGCCGCTGGCCGACCGGCGCCGCCCCGAACCGGCGGTGCGGGACATCGCCGGGATACTGCGCTCCTTCGACTACGCGGCCCGCTCCCACCGGCCGTTCGCCCCCGCCTGGGCGGACGACTGCCGGGCCGCCTTCTGCGAGGGCTACGCCCGCACGACCGGCCGGGACCCCCGCGAGGACCCCGTGCTCCTGCGCGCCTACGAGACCGACAAGGCGGTGTACGAGGCCCGCTACGAGTCCCGGCACCGGCCCGACTGGCTGCACGTGCCGATGGCCGCGATCCGGCGGCTGTCGGAGCCGCAGCGTCCCCCTTCGCACCGCACGCATCCCCCCGTCCCCGGATCCACCACCCCCCACCACCCGAAGCCCCCGAGGAGGCCGCTCGCGTGAGCGCCGCACGACAGCCGTCACCGACCGTCCGCGACGAAGCCAAGCCCGTCATCGACGCCGTCGAGACCGTCGAGCCCGTGAAGAAGCCCCGGGCCCCCAGGGCCCGGAAGGCGGCCCCGCCGCGCGGGGTCCGGCCGGTGCCGGCGCTGGGTGCGGAGGAGCGGGCCCGGCTGCTGGAGGGCCGCCACCACGATCCGCACGGGGTGCTCGGGGCCCGTACCCAGCAGGGCGGGGTGTCCTTCCGGGTGCTGCGTCCGTACGCGAAGGCGGTCACCATCGTCGCCAAGGGGCTGCGGGCCGAGCTCCTCGAGGAGGGCGACGGGCTGTTCGCCGGGCTGCTGCCGCTGGCCGAAGTACCGGACTACCGGCTCCTGGTGACGTACGACAGCGACGAGGTGGAGGTCCACGACCCCTACCGGTTCCTGCCCGCGCTCGGCGAGCTCGACCTGCACCTGATCGGCGAGGGCCGGCACGAGGAGCTGTGGACGGCGCTCGGCGCGGAGCCGATGGTCCACCAGGGCGTGGCGGGCACCCGGTTCACGGTGTGGGCGCCGAACGCGCAGGGTGTGCGGGTCAGCGGGGACTTCTCGTACTGGGACTCGGTCGCCTACCCGATGCGCTCGCTCGGGGCCACCGGCGTGTGGGAGCTGTTCCTGCCCGGCGTCGGCGAGGGCGCCCTGTACAAGTACGACATCACCCGCCCGGACGGCTCGCACACCCTGCGCGCCGACCCGATGGCCAAGCACGCCGAGGTCCCGCCGGCTAACGCCTCGGTGGTGACGGCCTCCTCCTACGTCTGGCAGGACGCGGAGTGGATGGCGAAGCGCGGGGAGCGCCCGCCGCACCAGGCCCCCTTCTCCGTGTACGAGCTGCACCTGGCGTCCTGGCGGCCCGGGCTCTCGTACCGGCAGCTGGCCGAGCAGCTCCCGGCGTACGTGACGGAGCTCGGCTTCACGCACGTGGAGCTGATGCCGGTCGCCGAGCACCCCTTCGGCGGCTCCTGGGGCTACCAGGTCACCGGCTTCTACGCGCCGACCTCCCGGATGGGCACCCCGGACGACTTCCGCTTCCTGGTGGACGCGCTGCACCGGGCCGGGATCGGCGTGATCGTCGACTGGGTGCCGGCGCACTTCCCGCGCGACGACTGGGCGCTCGCCGAGTTCGACGGGCGGCCGCTGTACGAGCACCACGACCCGCAGCGGGCCGCGCACCCGGACTGGGGGACGCTGGAGTTCGACTACGGGCGCCGGGAGGTGCGCAACTTCCTCGTGGCCAACGCCGTGTACTGGTGCCAGGAGTTCCACGTGGACGGGCTGCGCGTGGACGCGGTGGCCTCGATGCTCTACCTGGACTACTCCCGCAAGGACGGCGAGTGGACGCCCAACGAGCACGGCGGCCGGGAGAACCTGGACGCGGTGGCCATGCTCCAGGAGATGAACGCCACCGTCTACCGGCGCTGCCCGGGCGTGGTGACGATCGCCGAGGAGTCCACGGCGTGGCCGGGCGTCACGCAGCCCACCGACGGGGGCGGGCTCGGCTTCGGCCTGAAGTGGAACATGGGCTGGATGCACGACACCCTGCGCTACGCCTCCAAGGATCCGGTGCACCGCAAGTACCACCACCACGACATGACCTTCGGGATGGTCTACGCGTTCAGCGAGAACTACGTGCTGCCGATCTCGCACGACGAGGTGGTGCACGGCAAGGGCTCGCTGGTGTCGAAGATGCCCGGCGACTGGTGGCAGCAGCGGGCCATACACCGTGCGTACCTGGGCTTCATGTGGGCCCACCCGGGCAAGCAGCTGCTCTTCATGGGGCAGGAGTTCGCCCAGGGCTCGGAGTGGTCCGAGACGTACGGCCCGGACTGGTGGCTGCTGGACTCCTCCTACGCGGCGGCCGGTGACCACCGGGGCGTACGCAGCCTCGTGGGCGACCTGAACCGCACCTACCGGGCGGCGCCCGCCCTGTGGGAGCGGGACTCGGTGCCGGAGGGGTTCGCGTGGGTGGAGGCGGACGCGGCGGAGGACAACGTCTTCGCCTTCCTGCGGTTCGCACAGGACGGCTCGCAGCTGCTGTGCGTCTCGAACTTCTCGCCGGTGGTCCGGCACGGGTACCGGATCGGGGTCCCGGAGGAGGTGCCGCTGTGGCGGGAGGTGCTGAACACCGACCTGGAGGCCTACGGCGGCAGCGGCGTCCACCACACCCAGCCGGTGCGGCCCGAGCCGGTGCCGGCGCAGGGCCGGGCGGCGAGCCTGCGGCTGACCCTCCCGCCCCTGGCGACGCTCTGGTTCAGCCCGATGCCGCGGCGGTAGCCGTCAGGACCCCGTCCAGCTCCTGGAGGAGCCTGCGCTTGGCGCGGGCTCCGACCAGTTGCAGGACGGGCTCGCCGTCGCGGAAGACGAGCAGGGTCGGCATGGACAGCACCCCGAAGCGCACGACGGTGTCCGGGTTGGCGTCCGCGTCGATCTGCACGACCTTGAGGCGGTCGGCCTCTTCCACGGCGACGGCGGACAGCACGGGTGCGAGCTGACGGCAGGGGCCGCACCAGTCGGCGGTGAACTCCACCAGGACGGGCCGGCCGCGTTCGGCGAGCACCTCCGCCTCGAAGTCCGCGTCGGTCACTTCGGCCACTCCGTGGGCCTTGATCATGTGCTTCCCCTCTCGTGCCGGCCGAACGGATCAGCCGGTCATCTCGCATCTGGGCTCTGGCGCGCCGGCTCCGACTCCGGCTCCCGCTTCGGCTTCGGCTTCGGCTTCGGCGAGCTGGCTCGCGACCTGGTCGCGCACCTCGCCGAGGCGGCCGATCAGGCCGTCCAGTTCGGTGAGCTTGCGCCGGTAGACGGCCAGCGAGGCCGGGCAGGAGTCGCCGGACGGGTGCCCGGCGCGCAGGCATTCCACGAACGGGCGGGTCTCCTCCAGGTCGAAGCCGAAGTCCTGGAGCGTGCGGATCTGGCGGAGCAGCCGCAGGTCCTCCTCGTCGTAGGTGCGGTAGCCGTTCCCGTCGCGCCGCGCGGGCAGCAGTCCCCGCGACTCGTAGTACCGGAGCGTCCGGGTGCTGGTGCCCGCACGCCCGGCCAGTTCGCCGATTCGCATGGCCCCGACGGTAGTCCTTGACGTCGGCGTCAAGGCAAGGAGGAAGGCGGTTCGGAGCGGTCCGATCGCGTGAGTGGGATCACGCACGGGGCTATCCCTCCGGGCGGCCGGAAACGTACGCTAGGAAATGGATCATCTGGTGCACCGATTACCGGACAGTCGCAGGGAAACCGGCCCAAAGGCCTTAACTCCATAGGACGTTCCTACGAGTTATGGGCTTGTTTGTTTGGTCTGTAGTCGCCGTGCCTCGGCCACTCCTACGGTGTGCCATGTGCACTCCAGCCCCCCCTTCAATGCCCCCGCCGCGCGTCGTCTCCGCGCGGCCCTGGGCATGGCTCCCGGTCATGTCGCCTATGGCCTGCGGGCCCAGTACGGACTGCTCGTCACTCCCGAGACCGTGATGGCGTGGGAGCGTGGCGAGATCTCGCCCACCTCCCCCGAGCTCACCGCTCTGGCCGGCGTGCTCTGGTGCTCCCCCGGCGAGCTGCTCGCCGAGCCCGTCACCCTGAGGGAGCACCGCATCGCCCGGGGCCTGTCCGCCGAGGACCTGGCCCGCCGGGTCGGCGTGGAGGCGGGTGCCTACCAGAAGATGGAGGACGCCGGCCGCTGGAAGGGCAACGAACGGCAGTCCGCCGCGCTGGCGACGGCGCTGGGGCTGACCCTGGCCCAGTTCGTGACGGCGACCGGCAAGCACGAGGAACTGGCCGAGCTGCTGCGCAGTGCGGTGACCACGCGCTGGCAGGCGTACGTGAAACCGCTGACCAAGCTGCTTCCGGTGCCCAAGGCGCACCTGGAGCGGGTGCTGGAGCAGCTGCACGGCGAGTACCAGTCGCGGATGCTGGCGACCCTGAGCTGGGGCACGGGGCAGGGCGAGGCCGGCAGCGGCGATTCGGGACGTGAGTACCTCACCGACATCGTGGAGCGGTTCTGGACGCTCGCCGGGGGTGCGGCGTAGGACACATTTCGCCCGCGGGCTCCCGACGCGAAAGGCCCCGACCTCGTCCGGACGAGGACGCGATCGGGGCCTTTCGGCGCTCGAAGTCGGGGCGGTGGTCCTGCCCCGGGGGCCGGGTGGCGGCTCCGCGGGGACCCGGAGGGCTGGCGCGGAGGGGGCCGTTCGGCGGCGGATCCGGGACCGAGGTCCCGGCCGGGACCGTCAGAAGACGGACTCGGCCTCGTACATGCGGTCCTCGGGGACGGTCTTGAGCTCGGTGACGGCTTCGGCCAGTGGGGCCATGACGATGTCGGTGCCGCGCAGGGCGGTCATGTTGCCGAAGTCGCCGCGGTGGACGCCCTCGACCGCGTGCCAGCCGAAGCGGGTCGCGAGGACGCGGTCGTAGGCGGTGGGGGTGCCGCCGCGCTGGACGTGGCCGAGGATGACGGGGCGGGCTTCCTTGCCCAGGCGTCGCTCCAGCTCGACGGCGAGGCGGTTGCCGATGCCGGCGAAGCGCTCGTGGCCGTACTGGTCGATCGCGCCCTTCTCGTACGGCATGGAGCCCTCGCCGGGGTGCGCGCCTTCGGCCACGCAGATGACGGCGAACTTCTTACCGCGAGCGAATCGTTCCTCCACCATCTTGACCAGGGCGTCCACCTCGAAGGGGCGCTCCGGCAGGCAGATTCCGTGGGCGCCGCCGGCCATGCCGGACTCCAGCGCGATCCAGCCGGCGTGCCGGCCCATGACCTCGACGACCATCACGCGCTGGTGCGATTCGGCGGTGGTCTTGAGGCGGTCGATGGCCTCCGTGGCGACCATGACGGCGGTGTCGAAGCCGAAGGTGCGGTCGGTGGAGGAGATGTCGTTGTCGATGGTCTTCGGCACGCCGACGACCGGCATGCCGGCATCCGACAGCATCCGGGCGGCGGTCAGGGTGCCCTCGCCGCCGATCGGGATCAGGGCGTCGATGCCGTAGCGCTTCGCCAGTTCCACGGCGTTCTCGGCCGCTTCGTGGAGGCGGGCGCGCTCCATGCGGGCCGATCCGAGGATCGTGCCGCCGCGGGCGAGGATGCCGCTGACCGCGTTGATGTCGAGGGGGCGGTAGTTGCCGTCGAGGAGGCCCTTGAAGCCGTCCTCGAAGCCGATGACCTCGTCCCCGTGCCCGACCACGGCACGGTGTACGACCGACCGGATGACAGCGTTGAGGCCCGGGCAGTCGCCGCCTGCGGTGAGAACTCCGATACGCATCGTGCTGTGTCTCCTGCTCCTGGTCGGACCTGGCTGTTCGCGTGCGGGCGTCCAGCCGACCGTACATATGAGGTGCCGTATGAAGGGCGTAATGGTGAAGTCTGTCCGATTGTTCCACGGGCTCCGGGTGGAGCGCGCTCCGTGGCACTCCACCCGCAGGGTGCCCGCAGGGCCTTTCGGCCCCTTCGGACAGGCCCTTCTCCCGGCGGGCGACCTACGGAATCACAGGGGTATTGTCAAGAGGTCAAGCCCACATTAACTGGGACAACCGACTCGAATTGGGACGGAGAGCACGCGTGACGCGCAGCGTGTACGTGACGGGTATCGAGCGGGGGGACGGCCGCCAGGTCGTCGAGCTGGGCATCATGGAGCTCCTCACCCGCCAGACAGGCCGGGTGGGCGTGTACCGCCCCCTGTTGCACGACGGGCCCGACCGGCTGTTCGACCTCCTCAAGGGCCGGTACCGGATCGAGCAGGACGCCTCGACGGCGTACGGCATGGAGTACCACGAGGCCTCCGCCATCCTCGCCGAGAAGGGCACCGACGAACTGGTCTCCCAGCTCGTGGCCCGCTACCAGAAGGTGGCGCGGGACTACGAGGTCATGCTGGTCCTGGGCACCGACTACGCCGACACCAACCTCCCGGACGAGCTGGCGCTCAACGCGCGCCTCGCCAACGAGCTGGGCGCGCTCGTCATCCCCGTCGTGGGCGGCACCAAGCACCCGGCCGAGGCCGTGCGCGCCGAGACCCGCAACGCCTACCGCGCGTACGAGGCCCTGGGCTGCCACGTGGGCGCGATGGTCGTCAACCGGGTGGCCGCCGAGGACCGCGAGGTCATAGCCGAGCGCCTCGCCGCCCGGCTCCCCGTGCCCTGCTACGTCCTGCCGGACGACAAGCACCTGTCCGCCCCGACGGTCGCCCAGATCACCCAGGCGCTCGGCGGCGAGGTGCTCCTCGGCGACGAGGCCGGACTGGCCCGCGACGCCCTGGACTTCGTCTTCGGCGGGGCCATGCTGCCCAACTTCCTGAACGCCCTGACCCCCGGCTGCCTGGTCGTCACCCCCGGAGACCGCTCCGACCTGGTCATCGGCGCCCTCGCCGCGCACACCTCCGGCACCCCGCCGATCGCCGGCGTGCTGCTGACGCTGAACGAGCGCCCCGGCAAGGACATCCTGACGCTGGCCTCCAAGCTGGCTCCGGGCACCCCGGTCGTGTCGGTGGCCGGCAACAGCTTCCCGACGGCCGCCGAACTCTTCGCGCTGCAGAGCCGGCTGAACTCCGCGACCCCGCGCAAGCTGGAGACCGCGCTCGGCCTGTTCGAACGCCACGTGGACACCGCCGAGCTGCGCGAGGTGCTGTCGGTGGCCCGCTCCGAGCGGGTCACGCCGATGATGTTCGAGAACCAGCTGCTGGAGCAGGCCCGTGCCGAGCGCCGCCGCGTGGTCCTCCCCGAGGGCACCGAGGAGCGCGTGCTGCGCGCCGCGGACGTGGTGCTGCGCCGCGGGGTCTGCGACCTCACCCTGCTGGGCGAGGAGCCCGCGATCCTGAAGAAGGCCGCGGACCTGGGCATCGACATCTCGGCCGCCCAGCTCATCGACCCGGCGACCTCCCCGCTGCGGGAACGGTTCGCCGAGTACTACGCCAAGGCCCGCGCCCACAAGGGCATGACGGTCGAGCTGGCCAACGACGTGGTCACCGACGTGAACTACTTCGGCACCCTGATGGTCCAGGAGGGCCTCGCCGACGGCATGGTCTCCGGCTCGGTGCACTCCACCGCCGCCACCATCCGCCCGGCCTTCGAGATCATCAAGACCAAGCCCGACGCGTCCATCGTCTCCTCGGTCTTCTTCATGTGCCTGGCCGACAAGGTCCTCGCGTACGGGGACTGCGCCGTGAACCCGGACCCCAACGCCGAGCAGCTCGCCGACATCGCCGTCCAGTCGGCCACCACCGCCGCCGCGTTCGGCCTGGAGCCGCGGATCGCGATGCTCTCGTACTCGACCGGCACCTCCGGCTCGGGCGCGGACGTGGACAAGGTCCGCAAGGCCACCGAGATCGTCCGCGCGCAGCGCCCCGACCTGCTGATCGAGGGTCCGATCCAGTACGACGCCGCCGTGGAGCCCTCGGTCGCCGCGACCAAGCTGCCCGAGTCCGAGGTGGCCGGCCGCGCGACGGTGCTGATCTTCCCCGACCTGAACACCGGCAACAACACGTACAAGGCCGTGCAGCGCTCGGCCGGCGCCGTGGCGGTCGGTCCGGTCCTGCAGGGCCTGCGCAAGCCCGTGAACGACCTCTCGCGCGGCGCCCTGGTCCAGGACATCGTCACCACCGTGGCCATCACCGCGATCCAGGCGCAGTCCCGGCCTGTGGCCGGCTGAGCCCTCACCACCGAGCCCCGAGCCCCCGAGCCCCCACCGCAAAGGAAAGACCCTCATCGTGACCGCATCGCGCGTACTCGTCCTCAACTCCGGCTCCTCGTCGGTGAAGTACCAGCTGCTCGACATGGCGGACTCCTCCCGCCTGGCGGTCGGTCTGGTGGAGCGCATCGGCGAGGAGACCTCCCGGCTCAGCCACGAGCCGCTGACCGGGCCGGGGGCCGCGGGCGGCAAGCGCGTGACGACCGGTCCGATCGCCGACCACGCGGCGGCCCTGCGGGCCGTCTCGGCGGAGCTCGCCGCCGACGGGCTGGGGCTGGACTCGCCCGAGCTGGCCGCCGTGGGCCACCGGGTGGTGCACGGCGGGACCAAGTTCACGCACCCGACGCTGATCGACGACGCCGTCCTGGCCGAGATCCGCGCCCTGATCCCGCTCGCCCCGCTGCACAACCCGGCGAACGTGACCGGCATCGAGGTGGCGCGGGAGCTGCGCCCCGACCTGCCGCAGGTCGCCGTCTTCGACACGGCCTTCCACTCGACCATGCCGGAGCACGTGGCGCGGTACGCGATCGACACCGCCACGGCCGACAAGTACTCCATCCGGCGGTACGGGTTCCACGGCACCTCGCACGCCTACGTCGCTCGCGCGACGGCCAGGCTCCTCGGCAAGGCCGAGGAGGACGTGAACGTGATCGTGCTCCACCTGGGCAACGGCGCCTCGGCCTCGGCCGTGCACGGCGGGGTCTGCGTGGAGACCTCCATGGGGCTGACCCCGCTGGAGGGCCTGGTCATGGGCACCCGTTCGGGCGATCTGGACCCCGCCGTCGTCTTCCACCTGGCGCGGGTCGGGGGCATGTCCGTCGACGAGATCGACTCGCTGCTCAACAAGAAGAGCGGCCTGCTGGGTCTGTGCGGCGACAACGACATGCGCGAGGTCCAGCGGCGGGCGGCGGAGGGCGACGCCTCCGCGCGGCTGGCGCTGGCCTCGTACATCCACCGCCTGAAGAAGTACATCGGCGCCTACTCGGCGGTCCTCGGCCGGGTGGACGCGGTGGCCTTCACCGCGGGCGTGGGCGAGAACTCCTCGGAGATCCGCGAGATGGCCCTGGCCGGTCTGGCCGAACTGGGCCTGGCGCTCGACCTGGAGGCGAACTCGGTACGGTCCCCCGAGCCGCGCCTGGTGTCCGCGGAGTACGCGCGGGTCGCCGTGGCCGTGGTCCCGACGGACGAGGAACTGGAGATCGCCAGCCAGACGTACGCGCTGGTTACCGGCTAGTCACTTTGGACTTTCCGCCAGGTGGAATATTCCGCTACGAAACAAACCGATAGGATCCGCTCCATGCGCCGTTCCAAAATCGTCTGCACGCTGGGCCCCGCCGTCGACTCTTACGAGCAGCTGAAAGCTCTCGTAGAGGCCGGTATGAACGTGGCCCGATTCAACTTCAGCCACGGCTCCCAGGCAGAACACCAGGAGCGGTACGACCGCGTCCGGAAGGTCTCCGAGGACACCGGGCGCGCCGTCGGCGTCCTCGCCGACCTCCAGGGCCCGAAGATCCGCCTGGAGACCTTCGCCGAGGGTCCCGTCGAGCTCGTCCGCGGTGACGAGTTCATCATCACCGTCGAGGACGTCCCGGGCGACAAGTCCATCTGCGGCACGACCTACAAGGGTCTGCCGGGCGACGTCTCCAAGGGCGACCCGATCCTGATCAACGACGGCAACGTCGAGCTCCGGGTGACCTCGGTCGAGGGCCCCCAGGTCAAGACCATCGTCATCGAGGGCGGTGTCATCTCCGACCACAAGGGCATCAACCTGCCGGGTGCGGCCGTCAACGTCCCCGCCCTGTCGGAGAAGGACATCGACGACCTGCGCTTCGCGCTGCGGATGGGCTGCGACATGGTCGCCCTCTCCTTCGTGCGCGACGCCAACGACGTCAAGGACGTCCACAAGGTCATGGACGAGGAGGGCCGCCGGGTCCCCGTCATCGCCAAGGTCGAGAAGCCGCAGGCGGTCGCCAACATGGAGGGCGTCGTCGACGCCTTCGACGCGGTCATGGTCGCCCGTGGCGACCTCGCCGTCGAGTACCCGCTCGAGAAGGTCCCGATGGTGCAGAAGCGCCTCGTGGAGATGTGCCGCCGCAACGCCAAGCCGGTGATCGTCGCGACCCAGATGATGGAGTCGATGATCACCAACTCGCGTCCGACGCGCGCGGAGGCCTCCGACGTGGCCAACGCGATCCTCGACGGCGCGGACGCGGTCATGCTGTCGGCCGAGTCCTCGGTCGGCGCCTACCCGATCGAGACCGTCAAGACGATGTCGAAGATCGTCGAGGCGGCCGAGGAAGAGCTCCTGTCCAAGGGCCTGCAGCCGCTGGTCCCGGGCAAGAAGCCCCGTACGCAGGGCGGCTCCGTCGCCCGTGCGGCCTGCGAGATCGCGGACTTCCTGGACGGCAAGGCCCTGGTCGCCTTCACCCACTCCGGTGACACCGCCCGCCGCCTGTCGCGCTACCGCGCGAACCAGCCGATCCTGGCCTTCACCACCGACGCCGGCACCCGCAACCAGCTCACGCTGAGCTGGGGCGTCGAGTCCTACGTGGTCCCGCACGTGGACAACACCGACTCCATGGTCGACCTGGTGGACGTGGAGATGCTCAAGCTCAAGCGGTACAACAAGGGCGACACCATGGTCATCACCGCCGGCTCGCCCCCCGGCGTCCCCGGCACCACGAACATGGTCCGGGTCCACCACCTGGGCAGCGGCTCCCGCGACTGATCCCGCACCCGCCGTTCGAAGAACTCTGCCGCACAGAGACCGAGGGCGGCACCCCGATCCGATGAGGATCCGGGGTGCCGCCCTCGGTGCGTCCGGCCGCGCGGGGCCGTAGGTGCCTACTCCGCCGGGCCGATGTAGTTCTTGAGGCCCGGGACGGTCAGGGTGCCGCCGAACTGGCCGGCCTGGACGACCTTGACGTTCGTGAAGAACGCGAAGGGGACGTTCAGGGGCGGCGGGCTCTTCGGGGTGAACTCGATCGGGATCAGCCCGAAGAGGTTGCCCTTGAGGCTCTCGGTGTACATCGTCACCTTGGCCCCCCGGATCTTCGAGGTGGACCCTGGACGGGACTTCAGGTGGGCGATGTTCTTGCCCTTGCCGACCGTCTGGTAGAGGTCCTTGATGTCCAGCGAGTCCGCGGTGAACTTCAGGACGGGCTTGATCTTGCCGCCCGCCGTCTTCACCTCGACGATGCCCTCGTAGTCGAGGCCGTAGAGGGTCAGCAGCGAGCTGTCCAGGTACCAGGGCTCGTCCGGGAGCAGCGGGATGCCCGGCTCCAGGTCGGCCTCGGCCAGGGCCTTGGCGTCGTAGGTCGGGCAGGGGAAGGGTTCCTTCCCGTTCTTGCCCTTGCCCTTGTCCTTCGGGCCCTCCGTCGCCGTTTCCGGCTCCGGCTTCGGCTTCGGCTTGGCCGTCTTGCCCGTCTCGTCCTTCGGGGTGGCCTTGGTGCCCTTGACCTCCTCGGAGAGCTCCGAGACGGTGACGCCGGCCTGCTTGGCGGCGTCACGGATCGCGTCCGCGGCCGGGTCCGGCCCGGTGGTCTTGGCCGGGGCCGGGGCCGGCGCGGCCGGGGTTCCCGTGAGCGGCCTGCCGAGGGCGTCGACCAGTCCCTTGACGGCATCACCGACGCCGAGCGGGTCCAGCGGGTTCGTCTGCTTGGCCGCGGAGCCCGCCACCGGCATGAGGCCCGGCTGCTCGGCGGGCTTCTCGGCGGTTCTCGCCACCGGCTTGGTGGCCGAGGGGCTGGCGCCCGGCGAAGGCACCGCGCTGGGCGACTTGCCCGGTGCGGGCGTCGTCCGCGGAGTCTTCGAAGGCGTCTTGGAAGGCGTCTTCGCCGACGGGGAGGCCGATTCCGCGGGCTCGTCGGACCGCGTCACGCACGGTCCGGGCGCGAAGGGGATCTCCTTGTCGTCGGCCACGGCCAGCTTCGGCGCCATGCTCATGCCGACGAACACCGCGGTCGGCATGGCGGCCAGCGCCATCGTCTTGCCGACGGGTATCTGGATCTTGGTCAGCAGCGACTTCCTGGGCGCCGCGTGACGCGGGCCCTTCCTCTCACGGGACTCCGCACCCGGAGCCTCGCCCCGTTGCGTTTCGTCACCCCGCACTGTTCCTCCCGCCATCGGCGTGGGCAGTCGTCTCGCTCGCGTATGCCGTCGTTTCCGTCCCGCGCTGTCCCGGGAGGGCCTGGGGGACCGTCTGCTGCGTCTCGTGCGGCAGCGAACCCCCCGCGTCCTTGCCGAGGTCCACGGCCTGTGCCGGCACGGCCTCGACCGGCCCGCCCGGCACCCACGCCAGCGCGAGCCCGCCGCCGACCAGCGCGAGGATGAACCCGACGCCGAAGCCACCGAGGTTCGAGACCGGCAGGGACACCAGCGCCAGCAGGATCGCGGCGACTCCGGCGAAGATCCGGATGCCCTGCTGGAACCAGAGCGCGAGGCCCAGGGTGACCAGCAGGACGCCGATGATCAGTGAGCCGGCGCCGGCCGTCGTCGCCATCGCGAAGGTGACGTTGCCGAGGCGGACGTCCGCGTACGGGATGTAGCCGATCGGAACGCCACCGAGGAGGGTGACCAGACCCGCCCAGAAGGGTCGGCGACCGCTCCAGGCGTGGAAGTGGTAGTACGCCACCGTGAGCCAGGCGTCGTCTTCGGCGCGCACGTAAACCGGGGCCTGGGGGTTCATGGACAACAGCTCCCTGAAAACGGGTGGTACGGAGAACGATGTGGAGCCCGGACGGGCCGGCGACGACGGTGGCCGTCGCCGCCGGCCCGTCCGGTCAGGAGTCCGGGCGGACTACTTCCCGTCCTGGTAGCACGGCTTGTCGCCGCTGTAGAGGCGCAGGTTGAGGTCGGGCAGGGTGAAGGTACCCGCCGTCGTCGCCCAGGCCTTCTGGCGCACGTTCGTCAGCGTCGCCGTCTTGGCGCGCTGCGAGAACAGGGCGCCGTCCGCCAGGGTGCCCTCCTTCGGCTTGGTGGCGTGCGTGCCGTCACCAGCCGCGACACCGATGTCGAGGTCGCCCAGGACGGCGTCCGCGTCGAGCTCGGCGACGTCGAGGTAGATGTTCTTCGCGACGGCCGCAGTGCCCTTGTGGCCCGTCTTGAGCTGCATGGTGATGTTGCCGAGCGGCGTCTTCGTCACCAGCGACTGGCACATGTTGGTGATCTTGGCTTCCTTGAAGCCAGAGATGATCACCGGGTGGTAGGACTTCTTGTCCGACTCCAGGGTCGCGCCCACGGCCACGCTGCCGTACTGGATCATGTCAGTGCCTTCGAGCGAGTCGGCACTGACCTTGAAGTCCTGGCCGGAGACGCTGAAGGACGCCGCGAGGGCACCCTGCGCCAGGCCGACACCGACCGCCGCCGTGGCGGCGATGCTCGGCACCATGACGAGCGCGAAGCGCTTCCATCTGGTCCCGCCACGAATCTGGGAAATCATGTTCGTTCCTCCTTCTCGGACGTACATCTCCGGTCCGGGCGGTGCCCGTCCTGGGATGGGAGAAGTGCTACGTCCTCGGGAAGGAGCGCGAGCGGCCGAGCCGCGGCATTGCCGCGTCCGTACACCGGCGTTCACCCCCGAGCGACAACCACTTGGCCACGCGTTCGCGCAACCTGGGGGGACAGGCCCCGTCGTGTGACGGAGACCCCCCTGTCCCACGGCCGGTGCCACTGCCACCGGCCGGCCCGGTGGGGACCCTCCACCGCGGCTCCGGATGAGCGGCTCTGCGGGAAGGACCGAGCGTCGCCGATCGTGGTCCATTCACGGCCGGGGCACAAGGGGGTTCGTTACTGGCGGGTAACGGCCAGATAACCCGAAGGAGTCCCGCCCCTGTCGGGACGCAACGCAGGGTGTCACCAAGGGCCACGACAGAAGGGGGGAAGAGTGAACACACCGGACAGTTCACGGGGTTCGATTTACTGCGAGTAACAGCGGCCGCGATTACCAAGTTTTGGCAAAGTGCGGCCGCTGTTTATCTCCGTGTCAACAAATCACCGGTGGTGTGCCGGTGCCGTGTCCGTCTCGTGCGGATCCCGTGCCGGTGCTAGAACAGCACCCGCGCGAGGGCCGTACGGGCCGAGGTGACGAGGGGGTTGTCCGCGCCGACCACTTCGAACATCTCCAGCAGCCGCAAGCGCACCGCGTCCCGGTCCTCACCGAACGTCACCTTCACGGTGTCGACCAGCCGCCCGAAGGCGTCCGCCACGTGACCGCCGGCCAGATCCAGGTCGGCGGCGGCGATCTGCGCCGCCGGGTCCTTCGGGTTCTCGGCCGCCGCGGTGCGCACCGCCTGCGGGTTCATGTCCTTGACCCGGACGAACAGCTCCGCCTGGGCGAGGCCCAGCTTGGCGTCGGAGTTGGACGGGTCGGCCGCCAGTACGTTCTGGTAGGCGCGCACCGCCCCGTCCAGGTCGTCGGCGTCCAGCGCCTCGATCGCCTCGTCGAGCAGTGCGTCGTACGGACCGGCCGGCTCCTCGGCCTCCTCCGCGCCCGCGCCCGGGGCGGCGGCGCCCTCGGCCGCGGGGTCCACCTCGACGCCGATGACCCCGAAGCGCTCCTCGGCGATCTGGACCAGCTGGGCCAGGACCCCGCGGACCTCGCCCTCGGACACGAAGTCCTGGAACAGCGGCATCGCCTGGCCGGCGACCACGGCGAAGACGGCCGGGAGGGCCTGGATGCGGAACTCGCGGATCAGGTTCTGGTTGGCCGCGACGTCGAGGGCGGCCAGCGCCAGGCGGCCGTTCGCCTCGATGGTGAGCCGCTCCAGCAGCAGGCTGAGCTCCCGCCCCTGCTCGAAGCCCTCGGCACGGAAGTCGAGGATGACCGGAACCTCGCCCGAGAGCGGGACGACGTGGCTCTCGAAGCGGGTCTCGTCGGTGTCGAAGACGAGCGCGGACGGCGGGACGGCCCCGGCGGGCGCGGGCGCACCGCCCTGAGCGGCCTTCCGGGCCGCCTCGGCGCGGGCCTGCTCGGCCTTGGCCTTGGCCTCACCGGCCGCCTTCACCGCGGCGAGGTCGACGACGCCGCTCATGGACATGTTTCTGGGCTGCATGCGTACATCCTCCCCCGAGTGCGCGCGCCGACGAAAAAGATCGGCCGAAACGGACCGATCGCGGTACCTCTGCGCACCGCACTGCTGCCGTGCGGTCCACTTACTGCTGTGGCGCCGGGTCCCCACCTGGCGCCGGTAGCTCTTCGCGTGGTTGTCGCTCTTACGCTACGACCCGTAGCGTAACTCGCCTCGCCCCCCCGCGGGCGGTGATCTGAACCACATGTCCGGGGGGCCGAGCGGTCCTGCTACCGGCGGGTATGGTCTCGGCCATGCGCAACCCCAGTTCGGACACCACCTGCCCGCCCGGCCGCACCGGACGCCCGCGCAGCGCCGCCGCGGACGCCGCGATCCTCGCCGCGACCCGGGACGCGCTGGTGGAGCTGGGCTGGTCGAAGCTGACGATGGGGGACGTCTCGGCGCGGGCCGGGGTCGCGAAGACCACCCTCTACCGGCGCTGGTCGGGCAAGAGCGAGCTGGTCGTGGACGCCGTCGCGGAGCTCTTCGACTCCCTCGAACTGCCCGACCGGGGCTCGCTCGAGGCCGACATCGAGTACGTGGTGCTCCAGTTCGCGGCGCTGCTGCGGCGCCCGGAGGCCCGTACCGCCCTGATGGCGGTCGTCGCCGAGTCCACCCGGGACGAGGCCCTGCGGGACCGGATCCGGTCGGCGATCGTGGACCGGCAGAAACGTCTCGTCGTACTGGGGCGCGAACGCGCGCAGGCCCGGGGCGAACTCCCCTACGAGGAGGACGAGTCCCTCGCCTCCCACACCACGGACCTGATCTTCGACGTGATCGCGGGCACGGTGGTGCACCGTGCGCTGGTCAGCTCCGAGCCGGTGGACGAGCTGTGGGTGGCCACCTTCACGGCGCTGCTCATGTACGGCCTCCAGGGTCCCGCCGGCGGCCCTTCCGGCCCCGCACCGATGGTGTGAGCACCGCGGGCCTGCCCCCGTCCGACAGGGGCAGGAAGTCCGCGCACCAGGCCGGAGCCGCGGCCGTCAGCGCGTCCGAGCGCGGGTTGTGGCCCGGCCAGGGCCGCGGGCGCCCCGGCCAGTCGGCCCAGCGCAGGCTGTCGGCCTCCTCCGGGGGCAGCAGCCCGGAGGCCACCAGGGCCGCCCGGCCGGCTTCGAGCCCGGCGAGCCGGTAGCCGTACTCGGAGGCGTCCACCTCGTGGACGTGGGCGTCGGTGAGCAGCACCGAGGCCGCCACCCCGTCGAGGCCGCGCACGATGCCCGCCCGCACGCAGGCCGCGTACACCTCGGGCAGCCGGCGCTCGGCCGGTACGGCGTTCAGCACTTCCGTCGGCCCGCCCGGGCCGGGCGGCTCGAAGTCGGCGGCGATGTACGCGTACGGCCCGCAGTTGGTCTGCATGAGCACGCGGACGGTCACCCCGTACACGGGGACGGGAAGGTGGCGGCCGGTCATGGCCGCCACCTTAGGGCCCGTCCCGCGGTGTCACGGGCGACGGGCCGTCAGAAGCCCGGCGGCTCCGTGTAGGTGCCCCACTCGTCCCGCAGCAGGTTGCAGATCTCGCCCATGGTGGCCTCGGCGCGCACCGCGTCCAGCATCGCCGGGATCATGTTCGAGCCGTCGCGGGCGGCGGCCAGCATGGCGTCCAGCGCCGCCTTCACCTTCGCGTCGTCCCGGCGGGCCTTGCGCTCCGCGAGCTCGCGGACCTGGACCTTCTCCACCTCGTGGCTGACCCGCAGGATCTCCAGGTCCCCGGTGACCGAGCCGTGGTGCACGTTGACGCCCACGACCCGCTTGTCGCCCTTCTCCACCGAGCGCTGGTACTGGAAGGCCGACTCGGCGATCTCCCCGGTGAACCAGCCGTCCTCGATGCCCCGCAGGATGCCCGAGGTGATCGGGCCGATCGGGTGCTGCCCGTTCGGGTGGGCGCGCAGCCCGCGCTCCTTGATCTGCTCGAAGATCTTCTCGGCGTCGGCCTCGATGCGGTCGGTGAGCTGCTCGACGAACCAGGAGCCGCCCAGCGGGTCGGCCACGTTGGCCACGCCCGTCTCCTCCATCAGCACCTGCTGCGTGCGCAGGGCGATCTCGGCGGCCTGCTCGCTCGGCAGCGCGAGGGTCTCGTCGAGGGCGTTGGTGTGGAGGGAGTTCGTACCGCCGAGGACGGCCGCGAGGGCCTCCACGGCGGTGCGCACGACGTTGTTGTAGGGCTGCTGGGCGGTGAGGGAGACCCCGGCCGTCTGGGTGTGGAAGCGCAGCCACATCGTCTTCTCGGACTTGGCCCCGTACACCTCCTTCATCCAGCGGGCCCAGATGCGGCGGGCGGCGCGGAACTTGGCGATCTCCTCGAAGAAGTCGAGGTGCGCGTCGAAGAAGAAGGAGAGCCCGGACGCGAAATGGTCCACGTCCAGCCCCCGCGAGAGGCCCAGCTCCACGTACCCGAAGCCGTCGGCGAGGGTGTACGCGAGCTCCTGCGCGGCCGTGGCCCCGGCCTCGCGGATGTGGTAGCCGGAGACGGAGAGCGGCTTGTAGGCGGGGATGCCGTTCGCGCAGTACTCCATGAGGTCGCCGATGAGGCGCAGGTGCGGCTCGGGTTCGAAGAGCCACTCCTTCTGGGCGATGTACTCCTTGAAGATGTCGGTCTGGAGCGTCCCGTTCAGGACGGCCGGGTCGACGCCCTGGCGCTCGGCGGCCACCAGGTACATGCAGAAGGCGGGGACGGCGGGGCCGCTGATCGTCATGGAGGTGGTCACGTCGCCGAGCGGGATGTCCTTGAAGAGGATCTCCATGTCGGCGGCGGAGTCGATGGCGACCCCGCAGTGGCCGACCTCGCCGAGCGCGCGGGGGTCGTCGGAGTCGCGCCCCATCAGGGTGGGCATGTCGAAGGCGACGGAGAGCCCGCCGCCGCCGGCGGCCAGGATCATCTTGTAGCGCTCGTTGGTCTGCTCGGCGTTGCCGAAACCGGCGAACTGCCGGATGGTCCAGGTCCGCCCCCGGTATCCGGTGGCGTGCAGGCCGCGGGTGTACGGGTACTCCCCCGGCCAGCCGATGCGCTCGAAGCCCTCGTAGGAGTCGCCGGGCCGGGGCCCGTAGACGGGGTCGACGGGATCGCCGGAGAGCGTGGTGAAATCGGCCTCGCGCTTGCGGGCCTTGTCGTACCGGGCCTGCCAGCGACGGCGGCCTTCCTCAATGGCGTCAGCGTCCATACCCCTGAATTTACTAGGACGTCCTAGTAAATGTCGATGGCCAACCCCCGGGGAGTCGTCCCGGGGGTGGATGGATCAACGCGGGTGGATCAACGCGAGTGGATCAACGCGGGTGGATCCACGCGGGTGGATCCACGCGGGTGGATCCACGCGGGCTGATCGCCCGAGGTCAGGCGCGGGCCGCGGCCGGGTCGCCGACGACGAGAGGCTCGACCTCGGCGCGGACCTTGCGCTCGACGAAGAACGCGGCCAACGGGATGGTGCCGGAGACCAGGACCCACAGGAGCTTGCCGAAGGACCACTTGGCCTTGGAGCCCAGGTCGAAGGCGAACACCAGGTAGATCATGAACAGCACACCGTGCGCCTGCGAGACCGCGAAGGTCAGGTCGGCGCCGGTGTCGAAGCCGTACTTCGCCACCATGCAGGCGCAGAGGATCAGGAGCATGACCGCGGTCACGTAGGCCATGACGCGGTAGCGGGTCAGCACGCTTCGTTTCATGCGGTCGAGCCTAGCCGTCCGGTTTGCACGATCTTGACGCGGGCCGGGTCAGCCGGGGGGGGCGGGGCGGCCGGCTCCGGGTCGCGCAGCGGGGGCCGGGACCAGGGCGCGTCGGCGGCTCCGGACTCCGGGCGCAGACCCAGCTCACGGAGCTGGTTGACCGCCGACATGGCGGTGAACAGCGTGTTCGGGTTGGCTCCGCCGACGCCCAGGTCGGCCATGACCTGCGCGTACCGGGCGGTGAACGCTCCCGGGGCGACCTCCTCCCCCTCCCCGACCAGCCCCAGCGAGGCCTCCCCCAGGGCGGTGGCCTGCTCCAGCAGCCCGTCGAGGTGGGACACCGCCTCGGCGCCGCGGCGCACGGCGAAGGTGTGCCCGTCGGTGAGGAACACCACCTCGCCCTCCTCGAGGAGCAGGGCCGCGGCGCCCAGCACGCTCTGGATCTTGAGCTGGTCGGCGTCGGCCATCGGGCCGCAGGGGCCGTTGCCCTCGTCGGACAGGTGCAGGACCCCCGGGTCGCGCAGGTGCACGATCACGTGCCCGGCGCAGTGGCCCTGGCTGCGCAGCACGCGGACCGCGCCGTCGGCGAAGGTCCACCCGGTGGAGCGGAGCGGGCCGGTCCTGATCAGCTCCAGCGGCCGTTCCTCGTAGGTCCGGGTCGTCTCTCCGAAGGGGCGCATCGGCTGGAAGAGCGCGACCACCCGGGCCGCGGTCCCCGCGGGGTCGGTCAGCACCGCGGCTCCGGCGACGCGCTCGAAGGCCCGCGCCCAGTAGTCCACCGGGTCCCGCATCTGGTCGAGGTCCGGGGCGGGGACCCAGTGCTCGGCCGGTACGCCCAGCGCGTCGGCCAGGTCGTTGTTGCCGACGTGGTCGAGGTGGCCGTGCGTGGTGAGCACCAGCGCCCGCGACCAGGGCCGGACCCGCCCGGCGGCCTCCCGCAGCGCCGCGCGGAAGGCCGTGGTGACACCGGTGTCGACGATCACGAGGGTGTCCCCCGCCCTGTGCACGAGGGCGTTGGCGACGTCCGGCCGGTCCCGGGTGAGGTCCAGTTCCTGTCCGACGACCAGCAGGGTCCGGTCGTCGATCTCGATCAGGTCGCCGAGTGCGGTCATCGGTCCTCCCGCGCGGTCCGGGCCGGGCCGGGTCCGGACCACCGGCCCGCCGCCCGGGCCGTGCCTGCCGGCCATGGGGTCCCCTGCCGAGCGTACGTCGCGGCGGCCGCGGCGGCCCCCGGAAGCACGAGGCCCCCACGGCGCCCGCGCGTCAGGCGACCGCGGTCACTTCTCCTCGAAGTCGGACGCCGCCACCCGGAGCGGGCGCAGCAGCGCGAAGATCTCCCCGCACTCCTCGGCGTCGTAGGCGCCCAGCCCGAAGTCGATCTCCATCAGCGCCTTCGTGGCCGCCTCGACCACCTCGCGGCCCTTGTCCGTGATCGACGCGAGCGTGCCGCGCCCGTCGTTCGGGTTCGGACGCCGGGCGACGAGGCCGGACTTCACCAGCCGGTCCACGGTGTTCGTCACCGACGTCGGGTGCACCATCAGCCGCTCGCCGATCTTCGACATCGGCAGTTCCCCGGCCTTGGAGAAGGTCAGCAGCACGAGCGCCTCGTAGCGCGCGAAGGTCAGACCGTACGGCTTGACGACCGCGTCGACCTCGCCGAGCAGGATCTGGTGCGCCCTCATGATCGAGGTGATCGCGGCCATCGAGGGCACCGGACCCCAGCGCTGCTGCCAGAGTTCGTCGGCGCGGGCGATGGGGTCGAAGGGAAGGCTGAGCGGCTTGGGCACGCACCAGACCCTACCGGGCGGTCATTTGGCGGCGGGATCCGTCTCACGCCTCGGCCCGTCCGTCCGGCGCACCTCGGCGAGCAGCAGCAGGACGACCCCGGTGCCCAGCACCGCGGCCGAGGTGACGACCACGTGCACGGGCAGGAACTCCGCCGCGACCCCGGCGAGCGCCATGCCGACGCCCTGAAGGGTCATCAGCCCGGTGCTGAGCAGGGTCATCGCCCGGCCGCGCAGCTCGTCGGGCGCGGCCTCGACGTACCACTGGTCGAGCCCCAGGGTGTACGCGTGGGCCAGCCCGGCCAGGACGAGCGCGCCCCACAGGACCGGGAGGCCGGGCCGGACGGCGTACGCGAGCAGCGGCAGCAGCGAGAGCGCCGCGAGCGGGGCCGTGATCCGCGAACGCGTTCGGGCGGTGAGCGCCGAACCCGCCCACACCTCCCCGGCGATGGCTCCGACGGGCATCGCGCACATCAGCAGCCCCAGCCCGGCGGTGGAGATGCCGAGGCCGGAGGCGTACGGGGTCAGCAGGGCCTCGGGTACGACCACGAAGAGCGGGGGCAGCCAGGCCAGCAGGGTCAGGGCCCGCAGCCGGCGGTGGCCCAGGACGGCGCGCACCCCCGCGAGCGGGGAGACCCGCGCACCGGCACCCGCGGACCGGGCGGGCCGGGCCCGGGTGCCCAGGCGCAGCAGGACCGCGGAGCCGAGGAAACCGGCGGCCGTCAGGAGGATGGCCCCGCGCGGGGCCACCACGGTGAGCAGCAGGCCGCCGAGCCCGAAGCCGATGAGCTGGGCGCTCTGCGCCACCATGCGCAGCAGCGAGCGGCCCAGTACGTAGGCCTCGCCGGCGCCGAGGACGTCGGCGAGGGAGGCGCTGCGAGTGCCCTGGAACAGCGGCGCGACGAAGGCCATCGCGCAGCGCAGTACGAGCAGGAGCGCGACCGGGGTGCCGGGCGCGGCCATGGCGGCGGCGCAGGCCGCGCAGACGAGGTCGCAGCCGACGAGCACCCGGCGGGCGGGGAGCCGGTCGGCGAGCGGCGCGAGGAGGGTGCCGCCGAGGGCGTAGGGGAGGAAGCCGAGGGCGAAGGTGAGCGCGCTCATCAGGGGGGAGCCGGTGGCGCGGTAGACGAGGACGGTGAGGGAGATCTCGGCGATGACGACGCCGAGCACGGACAGCAGGTGCGCGGCGAACACCGGCCGGAACTCCCCGACCCGGAAGACGGCCCGGTATCCGGCGGACTCCGGCGGAGATCCCGGACCGGGCGGCCCTCCGGGTCCGGGAGCGGACCCGGGAGCGGTGGCGCGGGACGGGGCCCGGCCCGGCGCGCCCGGGCCGGGGGCGGTGGTCGCCGAGGTCGGGGACGGGTCTGCGGTGGTCATACGGTGCACCCTGGCGGCGCCTAGGCTGGGGTGCCAGACATTCGCCCCCACCCGAATCACCCACCGCTGGCCGGACGGCCGGGCCTGCCGCCACGGCAGCCGGGCAGCCCCGCCCCACCTCACCCCACCCGCCCCCGGAGGGACCCGTGCCCTTCCACTTCCGCTTCGGCGCCGCCGACCTGCTGCGCTGCCGGTTCTCGATCTCGCCCCGCTGGGAGACCCAGGAGGCGGTACGGGTCCTCCTGGACCAGCGCCGCCACGCCTACCACCTGCCCTGGCTGCGCGGGATCCGCGACGCGGCCGGCGGGCTGGACCTGCGGCCGCTGTGGCTGCTGATGCCGCGCGCGGGGCACAATCCGGACTTCCTCAGCCCGCCGCCGACGGGCCCATCGGTCACCTTCGAGGAGGAGCTCGCGCGGGTCCGGGCCGCCGATCCGCAGGCGGCCCGGGACGACCTGAGGCGCTCCCTGGTCTGCACCCCGGGCGCCCTGGAGAGCGCGGCCGGGCAGCGGATGCTCGCGGATCCGGAGCGGGCGGTCCGGGAACTGGCCGACCTCTACGAGCAGGCCTGGCGGACGCTGGTCGCCCCGCACTGGCCCCGGCTGCGCGCCCTGCTGGAGGCGGACATCCTGTTCCACTCCCGGCGGCTGGCCGCGGGCGGGCTGGAGGCCCTCTTCGACGGGCTCCACCCGGATCTGCGCTGGTCGGGGAAGACCCTCACCATCGCCCGCGCGGGCCACCACGACCGCTCCCTCGACGGCCAGGGGCTGCTCCTCATGCCGAGCGCCTTCGTCTGGCCGGAGGTGGTGGGCGGCTACGACCCGCCGTGGCAGCCGACCCTCGTGTACCCGGCCCGGGGCATCGGCGCCCTGTGGACGGCCCCCGCGGGCCCGGCCCCCCAGGCCCTGGCCCGCCTCCTGGGCCGCGCCCGCGCGGACGTCCTGTGCGCGCTCACCGAACCGGCCTCGACCACCACCCTGGCCCACCGCCTGTCCCTGGCCCCCTCCACGGTCTCCGCCCACCTGAAAACCCTCCAGCAGGCCGGCCTCCTCATCCCCTCCCGCCACGGCCACCAGATCCTCTACGAACGCACCCCGCTGGCGATCGCCCTGACCAATCCAGCCCCGCCGGCGCTTGAGGCGCGGGGGTCCGGGGGCGGAGCCCCCGAGGCGGTCCGGGCGCAGCCCGGGGAACGGAGGAAGGGCGGGTAGGGGACGGCCCCGCGCAGCCCCACGCCCTCCCCCCGCCCGGCCGCACTCGGCAGTGTCGCGCTCTGCCCTGACTGCCCGTTATGTCACGATGACCCGGCCCGCAGCCGCCCGCCCCTTCGCCCCGAGGAAGCCGGATGCCAGCCCCCCGCAGAGCCCCGCGCAGCCGCCCCGTGACCCTCCTCACCCTGGCCCTCGCCCTCACGGCGGCAGCCGCCTGCTCACCCACCCCCACCGCCCAGCCGGAATCCGCCCCGCCCCACCACCCGGCAGGGATCGGCCTCGTCGACGAGTCCCCGTTCTGGGTGGACCCGCAGAGCGACGCCGCCCGCCAGGTCGCCGCCTGGGAGGCGCAGGGCCGCAACAGCGACGCCCAGGTGCTGCGCCGCATCGCCGACCGGCCGATGGCCCTGTGGGGCCCGGCCGGCGACCCCGGCCCGGAGATCCGACGGGCCCGGGCGAGTGCCCGTACGGCCGGCCGCACCCTGGTCCTCGTCGCGTACAACATCCCGCACCGCGACTGCGGCCAGCACTCGGCGGGCGGAGCCAAGGACGCCGCCGCGTACCGGAGCTGGATCGGGGCCTTCGCCGACAACATCGCCGACACCAAGGCCCTGGTCGTCCTGGAGCCGGACGCGATCCCGCACCTCGTGGACGGCTGCACCCAGGCCGGCCACCGCGACGAGCGGCTGCGGCTGCTCTCCGAGGCCGTCGACCGGCTCAAGCGCAACAAGAACACCAAGGTCTACCTGGACGCCGGCAATCCGGCCTGGATCCCGGACCAGCGGAAGCTGGTCGATCCCCTCTACGAGGCCGGACTCGACCGTGCCGACGGCTTCGCCCTCAACGTCTCCAACTTCCAGCCCAGCGCGGCCGGCCGGGAGTACGGCGCCGCCCTCTCCAAGGCGACCAAGGGCAAGCACTTCGTCATCGACACCAGCCGCAACGGCGACGGCCCGCTCCAGGGCGACCGCGCCCAGGCCTGGTGCAATCCGCCCGGCCGGGCCCTCGGTACGCCCCCGACCGACGGTACGGGCGACCCGCTCGTGGACGCGTACCTCTGGGTCAAGCGCCCCGGCGAATCGGACGGCACCTGCCGCGGCGGCCCCCCGGCGGGCACGTGGTGGCCGGACTACGCCCTGGGCCTGGCCCGCCGCGCCACGGACTGAGGGCGCCGCGGACTGAGGGCGCCCCGGATCCGGGCTAGCTCAGCCAACCGTCCCTGGACGTCGGTGGCTTCGGCGGCGCCGGCTCCGGGGCCGGCCGGACCCGGATCCACTTCGCCACCGACGGGGTGCCGTCCGCGTCCGTCACGAACAGCATGTACCAGCCGGGCGGCACCAGCGTCGGGTCCGCCGGCACGGCGACCGTCACCGTTCCGGCCGTCTTCTCCAGTCCGAGCTCGATCGAGCGCTGCTCCACGTCGGTGGTGTGCGTGACCGCGCTCGGCCGCATCAGCCGGGCCCGCTGGATCCGCTCCGCCTCCGGTGCCGGGAAGGTGGCGCGGCCGCCGGGCCCGACCTCCTCGGGCCCCTCCCCCAGGACCGGCCGCAGCGCCGGGGCCCGGTACAGGTACGGCGGGCTGTAGACCTCCAGCCGGTGTTCGAACCGGCCCAGTCTGGTGTTGTCCTTGTCCGCGAAGAGCGGGTCGGAGCCGAAGGTCGCCACCCGGCCGTCCGGCAGCAGCAACGCCTCGGAGTGGTAGTTGCGCCCGACCTTGGGGGCCGCGGCGGCCACGAAGGTGTCCGTGCGCGGGTAGTAGAACTGCGCCTTGCGGATGTCGCTGGCGCCGCGGCCCCGGTAGTCGGCGGAGCCGCCCGTGGTGAAGACGGAGTCGTCGGGCAGCAGCACGCTGCTGAGGTAGCGCACGCCCTGCGGCAGCCGGGCCGTCGACCGGAAGACCGGCACCTCGGCCTTGAGGTCCACGACCGCCGTCCGGTCGGTGGACAGCCGGGACTCGCCGACTCCGCCGCCGCCGAGCACCATCACCTTCTGGTCCTGGGCCGGCGGGAGCAGGACCGACGAGGAGGTCTCCAGCTGGTCGGCGTCGGCCAGTCCGCCGACCGTGCGGTACTGGTTCGTCGCCAGGTCCCACACGCCGGGCTCGCGCCCCTTGCCCTTGGGCCCGTAGCCCGCGTTGGAGCCGGTGTAGAGCAGTTTGCCGCCCTGGGTGAGGAAGAGGGCGGGGTAGGTCGGGAAGTAGCGGAAGGGGCCCTTGGACCACTTCTTCGTCTTCGGGTCGTAGTACTCGTTGTCGCCGGGGACCACGTCGCCCACGTCGTTGAGCCCGGACACGGCGAGGACCCGCCCGTCCTGGAGGCCGACCAGGGTCGGGTACCAGCGGGCGTCCCGCATCGGGTCGACCGGTACGTACTTCTCCGCCACCGGGTCGAACTCGTAGGCGGACTTGATGCCCTGGAAGTCCTGCTTGTCGGCGCTGAGCCGCTCCGCGAGCCCGTAGACGTTGCGGGCGTCCTTGGCGGTGAGCCCGGCCACCTCGTACTGGGCGGCCTGGGTGGTCAGCCCCGCGGCGCCCTCGCGGACCGCCTCCACGAAGACGCGCGCCTCCGCGGCGACCACCTCGGTCTTCCACGGCATCATCTGCCCGCCGCGCCCGTAGGCGACCTCGAACCGCCGGATGGCCTTCGGGACGGTGACGGCGAACTTCGACACGTACTCGACGCCGGAGGGGGACCGGAAGACGGTCCCCTTCGCCAGGGTGACCGCCTTGTCGGGGCTCTCGTTCTTGACCCGCATGCCGCCGCCGGCCCGGGTGACCTTCCCGCCGAGCACCTCGTAGCGCGCGGTCCCGCCGGCGACCAGGAGCTGTCCGTCGGGGAGTTGGCTGTGGCCCGAGCAGAAGAAGTCCTCCGGGGTCGGGATCTTCTTGAAGCTGTCGTCCTGCGGGTTCCACAGGACGGTGGAGAAGGTGCCCTTGTCGAAGTTGCGCTGGTCGTTGCCGGAGCCGGCGATCAGCAGCACCTTGCCGGTGCGCAGCAGCGCCGCGTGCATCGCGTTGATCCGGTACTCCTCGGGGAGGGTGGTCAGCCCCCAGGAGCCGTACTGGGCGCGGTAGCCGGCCTGTCCGATCTTGTACGAGTGGTAGCGGTCCCCGGCGAAGGAGAGCGCGGCGGGTGCGTTGAGCGCGAGCAGCAGGGCGGCGGCCGAGGCGCCCAGGGCCGTCTTCTTGAACCGTTTCGAAGGCCGGTAGTCCATGGCTCAGTTCCCTCCCGCGGTCGTCGCGAACGCCTGCTCCGGCTCGGGGCCCGCGCCGGGCGCACCCCGGGCCGTCCGGGCGCGCAGCTCCGTCACGGCCCATACGGCCGGCGGGGCGAGGGTGACGGCCAGGGCGAGCACCGCCCAGACGCGCATGGCCGCGTGGGTGTGCTCGTAGCGCACGGAGGCCGCGAGGGAGACGAGCAGGACGGCGGCCCAGAAGAGGTGGATGCGGAAGGTCGCGGGCCGGTCGGGGCTGGCGGTGCCGCCCTTGGGGGTGACGACGAAACGGCCGCGGGTGCGCAGCACCGCCGAGCCGAGCGACCTCAGGTAGACGGGCGCGCAGACGGCCGACATGGCCATGCCGGCGAGCCCGCCGGAACCCTCCGGCTCGTGGGGCGAGACGTTGTGGCGGCGGTTCCACAGGTACAGGCCGACCTGGAGGGCGGCGGCGTCGGTGTAGAGCATCAGCCAGACCTCGGAGGAGACCTGGGTGCCGGAGGCGCCGAACCACAGGAACAGCACGCAGCTGAGGACGCCGAGGAGCCAGTTGACGGCGGTCATCGGGTAGTAGACGAGCATCAGGGTGTAGTTGAGCCAGCGGCCGGGGGGCATCCGGAAGCAGCCGCGCCAGTACTGCCGCAGGAGGGTCTCGTACGTCCCTCTCGACCAGCGCAGCTGCTGCGTGAAGAAGTCGGTCCAGGTGCTCGGCCCCTCTCCCACGGCGAGCACGTCGGGGGTGTAGACGGACCGCCAGAACCGCCCGGTGCCGGGGTTCCTGCTCCGGTGCAGCTCGAAGCCGGTGGCCATGTCCTCGGTGAGGGAGTCGTAGAGCCCGCCGACCTGGCGCAGGGCGCTGATCCGGACCGCGTTGTTGGTGCCGACGAACATGGGGGCGCCGTAGCGGTTGCCCGCGCGCTGGATCAGGGCGTGGAAGAGGTACTGCTGGGATTCGGCGGCCTTGGTGACCGAGGCGGTGTAGTTGCCGTAGACCTGCGGGCCGACGACGAAGGCGATGTCGGGGTCGCGGAAGAAGCCGAGCATCCGCTCCAGGTACTGGGGAAGCGGCACGTGGTCGGTGTCCACGGAGGCGAAGTAGTCGTACTCCGCGCCGTGCCGGGCCAGCCAGGAGTTGTAGTTGCCGTGCTTGGTCCGCGCCCGGTGCGCCCCCTTCGCCGTGTTCCACCCGGGGACGCCCTTGCGGGTGAAGTGGCGTACGCCGAGCTCCGCGCACAGCTCCCTGGCCCCGGGGTCGTCGCCCTCGTCGAGCAGCCAGACGTCGAGCGGCCCGTCGTGGCGGACGGCCACGGCCCCGCGCAGGGTGGCGGCCGCCATGGAGAGCGGTTCCTTGCCGGGGACGTAGGTGGTGAGGAAGGCGACGCGGGTGCCGGGCTCGGCGGGGGCCGGGACGGGGTCCCGGGCGACCATCGTGGCGTGGGCGACGGAGACCACGTTGACCACCATGAAGAGCATGATCAGGGCGACGGATCCGAGCATCACGGTGTCGAGCCGCACGAGCCAGCCCTCGCCGCCCTCCCGGACGGTCCGGTGCGTGGGCCAGACGAGGTAGAGCAGCAGCCCGGTGGCGGCGGCGGGGGCGAGGGTCATGAGCGCGACGGCCCGTATTCGGGTCCGGAGGTCCTCGCGGGCGAGCAGGGAGCGGTACCTCACGCGGTAGGCGACGGCGGGATCCGGCTCCTCACAGGGGCCGGCCAGCCTGCTGTGGGTCCCGTAGTCGAAGGCTTCCTGCCGCACGGTTTCCTCCAGCGCTCGAAACCGGGGTACGTACCCCAACGAAAGGGGAGATACCTCAGCCAGTCGAACGGGATGCACCCGACCGGGCGGTTCCGTTCCGTGCCCTGGCGGCCAGGGCCGAACGGGTCACCGCACCGGGCGCGGGGCGCCGGCCGCGCCCTCAGCCGGCCCGGCCGCCGATCAGGATGCCGCGTCCGGCGTAGAACCGGTCCAGGTCGGCCCAGGGGACGGGCGCGTACTGCTGCGAAGCACCGGGGAAGCCGGAGGGATTGTGCACCAGGACGGAGTCCTCGGTGGCCCCGACGGCGAGCACCAGATGACCGCCCCGGGCCTCGACGGCGGGGGCCAGGGTACGGATCGACCAATGGACCGACAGCATCGCCAGACCGCCCGCGGCGAGCGTGTCCCGGACGGTCTGGTGGTCCAGTACGGGCACCGAGCGGGCGTCCAGGCCCCAGCGGGCGTTCACGTACTCGGCGAAGGGCCGGTAGATCAGCCCCTGCACGGAGTCCCCGTCCCGCACGTACGCCCCGGCCCCGCAGGCCTCCTTCACCAGCTCCACCGAGGGCGGCACCGTCAGCCCCAGCCGCCCGAGCACCATCCGCAGACAGGCCACGCCGCACATGCGGGGCGCCCAGAAGGCGTACTCCTCGGCCGAGTCCGCCCCGGACCCGCCCCATAGCGGATCCCGCGCCGCATCGCCGCCCGCGACGAACTCGGGCACGAGCGCGGCGGACTCCCACTGGGAGTGGTACGGGACGGCGTGCTTGATCGTGGAGGTGGCCATGGGTCCAGAGTCTGCCAGGCCTGGCCGGAGCGTAATACGCGTCATACACTACGGCTGTGGCCAAGACCAGGATCAGCATCAGCCTCGAGCGGGAACAGGCCGAGCGCATCCGGCAGCATGCCGAGCGAGCCGGCCTGGACGTCTCCGCGTACCTCGTGCACGCCGCGACCCGGCAGATGGCCGAGACCGAGGCCGTAGAGGCGCAGTTCGCGGCCGTGGACGCCCTGATCGCGGCGGCCGAAGCCGAGGCCCCGAACGCACGCCACGCGGACGCGGCCGTCCCGGAACTGACGGAGCGGGAGCGGCAGGAGGTCGAAGCCGCCCTCGATCTCGTCTACGGGGCGGATCGATCCGGTGCGCGTTCCGGCGAAGCCGCGTGAGCCCGGCGAGGGTCCCCGTCTACGACACCGGGATGCTCATCGCTCTCGCCGACCGCAAGGCCAAGGCGGTCCACCTGCACGAGGCCCTGAAGGAGACCCCGCACCGGGCCCTCGTCCTCGGGCCCGTACTGGCACAGGTGTGGCGGCCCAACCCCGCACTGGTCCATGCCCTGGCCACGACGCTCAGGGACTGCTCCGTGCCGCAGGCACGGACTTCGGCCCCGCCGATGCGCGAGACCGGGGCGGGCCGTCCCGAGTGCATCGCCTGCGCGACGGGATTCGACCTGCCGGACTGGCGCCGCATCGGCACCGCCCTCGGGGAGGCGGAACTCCCGCCGAAGAAGCGGCCGGACGCAGTGGACGCCCTCGTGGCCCTGGCCGCCGCGAAGCACGGCAGTGCGGTGATCTTCACCAGCGACCCCGAGGACATCACCGCGTACCTGTCGGTGCTCGATCCGCCCGACGTGCACGTCCAGGCCGTGTGAGCCGACGGACCGTGCACGCCGGGGGACCGTGTGATCCGGTCAGCCCCCGGCGAGGTGGCGTTCCACCGTTTCCATCTTGGACGTCATGCCGTCCGTGACGCCGGGGCGGATGTCGGCCTTGAGGATGAAGGAGACCCGCGGGGCGCGCTCCTCCACGGCGGCCACCGCGCGCTTGACCACGTCCATCACCTCGTCCCACTCCCCGGAAAGCAGGTAGGTCTGACAACATAGGACCCCTGTGTTTGGGGTGGGAGGGGGATTCAGGCATGCGCATTGCCATTTACCTGCGGTTGTCGCGAGAGTCGGACGACTCCGCATCTCTGGAAACGCAACGCCAGGCGGCCCAGCGGTGGCTGCTGGCGAACGGGTACGACCCCGCTGACGCCGTGGAGTACCCGGACGCCGGGGTGTCCGGCGCCAAGCCACTTGAGGCGCGAGAGCAGATGGGTGCGCTCATGGCCTCTCGCCCTGATCTCGTCATCGCGTGGAAGCTGGACCGGTACGCCCGCAGCGTGTCCGAGTTCCTCCGGCTCGTCGCGTGGGGCGAGCACTACGGCGTGAAGATCGCGACCACTGACGGCACGATCAACACGCTGACCCCGACCGGCCGCATGGTTGCCGTGGTGCTCGCGGCGCTGGCGGAGTGGGAACGCGAGATGATCAAAGACCGCATCACGGAAGGCCACGCCACACGTCGTCAGCAAGGGCGCTGGGCATCGGGGCGCGCTCCTCGCGGTTACCGGATCGTACGACGTGACGACGCCGCCTACCTTGAGGTGCACCCGGAGGAGGCTTCGGCCATCCGTGAAGCCATGACCGCCCTGGTGAACGCTGGGACGGTAGCCGGCACAGCCCGGATCGTCGGTGTCAGCGAGCCCCAGTGGCGACGACTGCTGAAAGCCCCGACCCTGCGTGGCCAGCGGGCGCACAAGGGTGAGCTGATTACGGCCGCCGATGGTGTCACCCCCGTCCAGTTCGCGGACCCGATCCTCTCCGCTGCGGAGTTGAAGGCGGCACGCGACCGCATGGAGGCACTGGCCACGGGCAAGAACCGCGCCCCGCGACGTGCCACACCCATGTGCTCCGACATGTCCGTGTGTTACCGGGGCTGCAAGCTGAACGGAGGAACGTCGGATAAGGGCGTACCGCTCTACCGCTGCAAGGCGGGCCACACCACCATCTATGCGGAAACTCTCGACCAGCGGGTACGGGACGAGTTCCTGAAGGTGTTCGGCGGTATGAGGGAAGTCCTAATCCACCTTGAGGGCGGCAACGATTTGTCGGCGGACATGGAGGAGATCCAGGAGCAAGCCGATCGAGTCGCCGAACGCATGGCGACGGCGGGCATGCTGATGCTGCCGACCCTTGAGCGCAAGGCGAAGGAGTTGGAGGACGCGTACACGCGTCTGCTGGCCGCACACGATCCGGAGACCCGAGAGGTGGCCGTACCGACGGGGCGCACGATGGGCCAGGCGTGGGAGGCCGAGGACATGGCCGGGCGTCGGCGCCTCCTCACGCTCGCCAATCTTCGGGTGACCCTGCACCCGCGTGAAGCGGCGGATCGCCTGACGGTCGAATGGGGTCCGGAGCCGGAGGACGTCGCGGAAGCAGAGCTTGCCGCCATCGCCAGGATCGAAGGCGAAGCACCGGCCCGCAGGGTCGACCTGCTGACGCCGGAACAGCATGAGGAGATCCGACGGGACCTGTTGGCTGACGTAGCGCGACAAGAGGCCTCATAAGCCCGCCTGAGCTTCCGTCACGACCCGTCGCTGGGGAAACCCGGTGGCGGGCCGTCTGGCGCTCCTGTGAGCGCGTGAGGCGCCGGGGCGCTGTCAGCCGATACCCCTACGGTCGTCGGAGGGAGAGTGTGACGGTGTGACGAATGACGGTGTTGGGCACCGTTCCAACTTCTCTTCTATGTGGTTTTGTTGTTCACTTCTCTCTCTTCACCTAAACGAGGTTTGACCAGGGGTTTCATAGACAGCTGGGATCACTCTTTGAATGGTTCTCGGGTCACCTTTGGTCACCTGTGGGGGTCCTCGATCGCTTCGCGATCTGCGGACAGCGGGGAGAGAAGGTGTTGCAAGTTGCTATTGAGGGGGTTTGGCACATTTGAGTAAGTACATAGCTGACACGACAGCACGCAAGGCACTCGAAGCAGCTAGCGAGTACGCCGACAGGGCCGCAACGCCCATGCCGTTCGTTTGGAACGGGGCTCAGTGGACCACTCCGGCCGGTGAGTGGCGGGACTGGCCGCTGATCCGCCGAGATATGGGCGGTTGGCTGCGCTCCCTGGTGGAGGGGGTGGAGGCGGATGCGTCCAACAAGGAACGTCAGAGAGCACTGCGGGAATCCCTGGACGAGGCACGGAACAGGGCGGAGGATGCACAGAGCGACGAGGAGCAGGAACACCACTACGCCGAGGTGGGCAGGCTGCGCCAAGAGCTGGACTCCCTCCCCGCACCGGCCGAAGTTGCACCCTCCGTCGTCCGCGATATCGCCACCGTGGCATCTGAGGTGGAGTCCGCGTCCGACGCCCGCGCCACTCAGCTCCTCTCGCTGGCTTCCCAGTTCGACGCCTTCCGCGCCCCGCTGAATGATCCGGCCGCATGGGTCCGGATGCTGGGGACGGCACCGCACAGCGCGCACGTCCGCACGTCGGTCGTGTGGGAGGCATTCTGTGCGGCGGAACCGGTACTCGCTCGGAACATGGGGACGACGGCGGGCAAGCGCGCTTTGTTCACAGCGATGGACAAGCGCTTCGGTGCACGCCGGAAGCTGGCCGGCTACGAGGGATGGCGCGGGGCCGTGGCACCTGAGGCGGACCCCAGGGGATGACCCCTGGAGCACCACCCGCAGCACCGGTTAGGTGCTCACCCGCTCGGTGCGTACGGGTCTGGGGAGGACGGTTGCAGCGCGTGACCACTGACGCCCGTCTCTCAAACGATGGTTTATGAGACACCTGCGACAGCACCCCGAGGGCACCCGATCCGTGTTTCAAAACCCGTCTCAGAACCCCTCGAAAACCCTTGAGGTTTTGAGACGGGTTGTGCGACGATCTCTGCATGACGACGACCACAGGACACCTGATCGGATACGCCCGAGTCTCCACCGATGACCAGGAAGCACAGTTGCAACACGACGCGCTGACTGAGGCAGGCTGCGCCCGGATCTTCACGGACAAGGCGAGCGGCAAGAACACGGACCGCCCGGAGTTGACGGCCGCGCTGGACTACGCCCGCCCCGGGGACACCCTGTGCGTGTGGAAGCTGGACCGGTTCGCTCGCTCGCTGATCGACCTCGTGACCCTGGTGGACTCGCTCGCTGCGCGTGGGATCGGCTTCAAGGTGCTGACGGGTGCGCTGGCGAGCATCGACCCGAACACCCCGGACGGGCGGCTCATGCTTCAGGTGGTGGGCGCCATGGCGGAGTTTGAGCGGAGCCTGATCAAGGACCGGACCCGGGCGGGTCTGGACGCTGCCAGGGCTCAGGGACGCGTGGGCGGCCGTCCGGCCGTGATGGACGCGGACAAGCTCGCTGCGGCTAAGGCCAGGAAGGCCAAGGGAGAGAGCGTCACGGCCATTGCCAAGGCCCTCGGGGTGTCCCGCGCAACGCTGTACCGGGCGCTGGACGAGAGCAAGTAGCCCGTACCTCCGAGAGACCGTCTGCCCGCTGTGGTGGACGGTCTTCCTGCTATCTGGGGCTATCGGTCTTCCTCGGACGGCTGTGCTGGGCGAATCAATGTGAGGGAGAATGCTCGGCATGACGACTTGAAGAGCATCGGTCGGGCGACAGCGTTGGCGAAAGGTCGGGAGCTGGGACACGATTCCCGATGGCGATCGACGAGTCTGCGCCGCCTGCCGAACGCCCGTCTGCTCGTACCAGTATCGGTTCCATCCGCCCGAGTCCTCCATGTTCGAGCGCTGCATCGGACTCACCTGGTGTTCTAGCTGCCGGATCTACTCCGGCAACATGGTGTACGTCACCCGAAAGCGAGTCCTGGTCGACCTACTGGCTTCTCTCCCTCCTGAGCAGCGAGAGCGACTTCTACGTTCGGAAACGCGAGTGATCGAGTTCCTGGACCGCCAGGCCCGAGGCGGCAGAGGTTAGGGCCGGCGGCTGGCCGGAACCCGGGGCCGAAACAAGGCGTTGAGGCCACCGAGAGGAGGGTGCCTTCAAAGTTCAGCCGAAGTGCCCTCCGGCGATCCCGGCCCAAGCTCGGGATGCGCGCGCTAGGTGCAAGCCCTTTTCCCCGGTGCCATTGGCCACTTGATCAGTGGGAATGCCCCGCAAGGCACCCGAGAACGACCCTGTTAAGGGGTGGGGAGGGGGTCCGTAAGGGGCAGATCAGGGACCGCAACGTGATGGCGGGCCGCTCCCTGTACGGGTTTTGGCGTCGATCACACAGACGCACCACTCGGGCGTAGCTTCTGATTCATGGCTACTGAGCACCTGGGCGACCGCATGGCCAGACTGCGCCGACTCGCTGACCTCACTCAAGAGGGGCTTGCCGAGCGTTCCGGCGTGTCCGTGGACGTGATCCGGAAACTTGAGCAGCACCGGAAGCACAGCGCCCGCCTACCCACGCTGCATTCACTCGCCAAGGGGCTCGGTGTGGAGCTGACGGGCCTGCTGGGGGATCCGCCCGGCGTACCGTCCAGCGGCGATGCCGAACCGCCTCAGCTCGTAGCCGTGCGACGTGCGATCATGCCGCCCTTGTTCGCTTCGCCTGTTGAGCCAGCGGGGGTTGAACAGCTCTCACTGCCCCTTCTGCGGGCCGAACTGGCGGAGGGGTGGACGCTGTACCACTCGGCGGAGTTCGGCCGGCTCATGGACGTTCTGCCGGGCATCATCGCTGACGCGCGCCTACTCGCTGCGGTGGGAAATCCCGAACAACGCGCAGCCGGTCAAGCAGCACTGGGCAAGGCACTCCAGCTCGGCGGGCACCTCGCAATCCGGCTCGGTAAGACCGACCTGGCACTGTCCGCACTGGAGCGTGCCTACGCTGCCGCCGGGGATTCGTCGGACCCATTGCTAGCGCCGATGGTCTCCAACTCCGTGGCGTGGGCCTACCAGCGCCAGGCCCGGCTGGACGATGCCCGAAGTCTGGCCGTACACGCTGCGGACGGGGTGGAGCGGGAGCACACGGGCACGTCGGAGGGTGTCCGCGTGTGGGGCGGCCTGCTGATGTCTGCGGCTACGTCGTACGCCCGCAGCGACGACTACGAGACCGCCAACGACATGATGGTGACGGCCGAGAAGGCAGCCGGCCGTCTGGCGACGCTCCCGCCTCCCGTTGACGGCAAACTGGTGTCCGTGTTCAGCCGGTCGTCAGTGCGTATCGAGCGGGTTCGCCTGGCCGTCCAGCACGAACGGCCGGAGGAAGCCCTTTCCCTGGCCAAGGGAATGCGGCTCAGCCCGGACACTCCCCCGTCGTGGCGGACGTGGCTTCTGCTGGACGTAGCCCGTGCGCACACCGACATCGGGGACGCAGCCGGAGCCGTGAAGGCGCTTGAGAAGTTGCGGCAGGTGGCCCCAGGGTGGATGCGGCACCACACCTTGGCCGTAGCGATCGTGTCTGATCTCTGGGCAGGCTCGGCAAGGCCCCCGGGGCTGCGGAAACTGGCGACGTTCCTGGGGGTCGCCTAAGGGCGGAAAAGTAGGACGTTGCGTCCCTGTGTGCTCGCGCTGACTGGCGGGACGATCTCCGGCACGGGCAGACGACCGAAGGGCGCAGCGATGCCGACCAGCAGCGAGACCGACGCAACCCGGTTCGAATACGAGACCTTCGCTCCGGCGGGTGAGATGTGCCCCGCCTGCATGAGGCCGATCAAGACGCTTGAACGTTGCCGACGGGGGAGCCTTGAGAAGCCTGACGGGCCGGACGTGGTGGTGTACCGCCATATCGACTGTGCCGACCCGCAGGGGCTCAAGCGGAGGCGGACCCGGTGACCGGCTTCAAGCTGGGTGAGAAGGTGTTCGACCGGCAGCAGCAGAGCCGGGGCGAGATCGTCAAGCTCTACCCGGCCCCCACAGTGGTGCGGCTGATGGACTCGGGAGGGTTTCAGTGGATCGCCCGTACAGCATGCTGTGTGCCCCTTAGACGGCGCGCGCCACGGGAGAAGCCCCCGGTCCGCATCCCGCCGGGTACGGCCCCCGTGGACTGTCCGCCGCATGAACTCAAAGTCGGTGATCACGTCTTAGCCGGTGGGCACCTGATCCCGATTGCCGATCTCCGCTACCGGGCCGGAGCAACCCGAACGATGATCCTCCGCAACGGGGCCGTGTGCGTCGCTGAGCGGACCATCCGCGTCTATCGCAGGTACTAGGCTCCCGCCCCGCCGAGCGACGGCGAGCAGGACAGTTCGGCGTGGTCGGGCTTGCCCCGGTCGGCACTCTCCCCCTGTGCTGGCCGGGGCTTCCGTCATGACCTCAGAGCTGTACTCTTTCGCCCTCGATGGTGGTGAACATGGCGTCCGTGTGGTTCGGGAGCCCCGACGCGCGGACGACGCGGACCGCGTCCGCCACGTACTCGCCCACCTCTTCGCCGACGCCCAGCGGGGTCACCGAGAACGCGATCATCATGCGCGGGCCGCCTCACGGGCGCGGGCGGCGAGCACGCCGGCCGTCTCGTCGCGCTTGAGCAGGCGGTCGCCGTAGAGCCCGCCGAAGGGGACCAGCGCCAGCAGGAAGAACAGCGCGACCTTCTTCAGGGGCCACTTCGCCTTGAACCAGACGTCCAGCAGGAAGACGCCGTAGATGACGAACAGGATCCCGTGGATGACGCCGAGCGGCATCATCAGGTAGTCGATGTCCGAGATCCGGCTCAGCACCGAGCCGAAGAGCAGCAGCGCCGGGAACGAGAGCGCCTCCGGTACGGAGATGAGGCGCAGCCGGTGCAGGGCGGAAGCGGTCTTGATGTCCACGTGGAACCTTCGGGATGGATGCCGGGGGTCCGTCCCAGTGTCTCAGCCGCCCCGGGCGATCTTGGCGCGGGGCCCGGGGTCCCGGCGGACCGGGCCGGGACCCCGACCGGACCGAGCCGGACCGTGCCCGATCGTGCCGGACCGTGACGTATATCGGCCAACGGGCCCTGTTCGGTGCCGCCCACTGCGGATAACGTCTTCCCGTGGCTCAGTTCCGACTCCAAGGCAGCAAGGTGCTCGCCGTCGACCTGACCGGGGACGCCGTGAAAGCGAAGAACGGCGCCATGGTCGCGTACGACGGCCAGATGGCCTTCAAGAAGATGACCGGCGGCGGCGAAGGCCTCCGCGGAATGGTGACCCGGCGGCTCACCGGCGAGCAGATGACCGTGATGGAAGTGCAGGGTCACGGCACCTGCTTCTTCGCCGACCGGGCGAGTGAGATCAATCTGGTCAATCTGCGCGGCGAGAAGCTGTACGTCGAGTCCAGCAACCTGCTGTGCACCGATGCCGGCCTGCGCACCGGCACCACCTTCACCGGCCTGCGCGGTGCGAGCACGGGCAACGGCCTGTTCACCACCACCGTCGAGGGCAACGGGCAGGCGGCGATCACCTCCGACGGTCCGGCGGTGGTGCTGCGCGTCAGCTCCCAGTACCCGCTCTCCGTCGACCCGGGCGCGTACATCGCGCACACCGGCAACCTCCAGCAGTCCTTCCAGTCCGGCGTGACCTTCCGCACGCTGATCGGCGAGGGCTCGGGCGAGGCGTTCCAGATCCGCTTCGAGGGCGAGGGCCTGGTGTACGTGCAGCCCAGCGAGCGCAACACCATCGGGGGCGACGTCTGATGCCGTTCCGCGAGATCAACTCGAAGATGGTCGAGGCCCAGGTCGTACCGGGGCAGAAGATGTACAGCCAGCGCGGCGCGATGCTCGCGTACCGCGGCGAGGTCTCCTTCACCCCGAGCCTGACCGGCGGCCAGGGCGGCGTGATGGGCATGATCGGGCGCCGGGTGGCGAACGAGCAGGTCCCGCTGATGGAGGTCGAGGGCAGCGGCACCGTGATGTTCGGCCACGGCGGCCACCACATCCAGGTCATCAGCCTCACCGGCGAGACGCTCTACGTGGAGTCCGACCGGCTGCTCGCCTTCGACGGCACCCTCCAGCAGGGCACGATGTTCATGGGCGCGCAGGGCGGGGTCATGGGCATGGTGCGCGGCCAGGTGACCGGCCAGGGCCTGTTCACCACCACCCTCAAGGGCCACGGCTCGGTGGCGGTGATGGCCCACGGCGGGGTCATCGAGCTGCCGATCACCCCGAGCCGCCCGATCCACGTGGACCCGCAGGCCTACGTCGCCCATCACGGCGAGGTCCGCAACAAGCTGTCCACGGCGCTGGGCTGGCGCGACATGGTCGGGCGCGGCTCGGGCGAGGCGTTCCAGCTGGAGCTGTCCGGTCAGGGCGCGGTGTACGTACAGGCCTCCGAGGAGAAGCTGTGAACTTTGGTCCCGTGACCGGCGGCCCGGGTGGACCGACGGTCTTCGACCCGTACACCCTGCCGTCGGACGACAACGTCAACGCCTACACCTTCTGCGTGGAGCTCAAGGGGAGCCAGTGGTTCCTGCAGAAGGGCAAGATGATCGCCTACTACGGGCGCATCGAGTTCAACGGCATCGGCCACGGCCGGTTCGACCGGCTGCTGCGCACCAGCTTCCACTCGCCGCTGCACGCGAGCGACTGGGTGGTGGCCGAGGGCCAGGGCAAGATGCTGCTCGCCGACCGGGCCTTCGACGTGAACTCGTACGACCTGGACAACGGCAACCTGACCATCCGGTCGGGGAACCTGCTCGCCTACCAGCCCTCCCTCGCGCTGAAGCAGTCGATCGTCCCCGGCTTCCTCACCCTGATCGGGACCGGGAAGTTCGTGGCGGCCTCCAGCGGTCCGGTGGTGTTCATGGAGCCGCCGCTGCGGGTGGACCCGCAGGCGCTGGTGGGGTGGGCGGACTGC
The DNA here is from genome assembly GCF_026340675.1 of Streptomyces sp. NBC_01264. Lineage (NCBI taxonomy): Bacteria > Bacillati > Actinomycetota > Actinomycetes > Kitasatosporales > Streptomycetaceae > Streptomyces > Streptomyces sp. NBC_01264. The sequence continues at coordinate 6,545,320 of NZ_JAPEOX010000001.1, read as the reverse complement.
CCCTCGCCCTGCCACCACTACGACCACGGGTACATGTCGGGCGTGATCGGCGGCCTGCGCTCGCTGACGGGCATCGGGGGCTCCTCGGGCGAGGAGCACCAGTTCGAGTTCGTGGGCGCGGGTACGGTTCTGCTCCAGTCCTCGGAGATGCTGATGCCGGAGCAGGCGATCGGGGCCGTGGGGCCCGGGGCGGCCACGGGCCAGGCCCAGGGCGTTCCCGGCCAGGGACAGGGCCCGCTGGGGCAGCTCGGCGTACCGCGCATGCCGGGGCAGCTGGGTGACATCCAGAGGCGCTTCGGGCTGTAGGAAACCTCTCACCTCGCCGCATTTTTGTACGTAATTCAACTTCTTAGGTAGAGTTCTTTCATGGAGACCATCGAGACCGAGACGGCCACCCCCTGGCTGACCGACGCCGAGCAGTGCGCCTGGCGCACCCACCTGGACGTCAGCAGACTGCTGTCCCACCAGCTGGAAAGGGACCTCCAGCCGTTCGGGCTCACCAACAACGACTACGAGATCCTCGTGAACCTCTCCGAATCCGAGGAACACCGGATGCGGATGAGCGACCTCGCGACGTCGACGCTGCAGTCCAAGAGCCGGCTCTCCCATCAGATCACCCGCATGGAATCGGCGGGCCTGGTCCGCCGCGTGAACTGCGAGTCCGACCGCCGCGGGCTCTACGCCGTCCTCACGCCCGAGGGCATGGAGACGATGCGCAAGGTCGCCCCGCACCACGTGGCGTCCGTCCGCCGGCACTTCATCGACCTGCTCCCGCCGGACGCCCTCGCCGCGCTGCGCGCCGCGCTGGGACCGGTCGCCGACCACCTGCGCGCGGGCCGCGGCAAGGCCTGAGCCCCGGCCGGTCCCCGAGCGGCGGTCCTCGGCCGCAGGCCGGAGAATGGGTGGTAACGCTCGCTCGCCGGCCGCCGCCGAGCAACCGTAAGCGCCATGGCCGGCCTGAGGAGGTCACGCCATGAAGCGCACCCTGTACATCTCGTCGGCCGCGGCCGCCGCGGTCCTGCTGGTCGCAGGACCGGTGGCGGCCGCCGCCGCGTCCACGGCCGAAGCGGCCACCGGCAGCCTTTCCGCACCGCTGCGCGCCGCGGACGATGCCGAGGGGGCCGCCGCGGCGGCCCTCGAGAGGCACCCCGGAGTCATCGAGTCCCTCGGGTCCCGCGACGAGAACGGCTCGGTCTGGCACGTGAACGTGATCGGCGAGGACGGCAGCAACAAGGAGCTGCTCGTCACCGGAGCCACGGTCACCGTCAGGCACTCGAACCAGGACAGCGACGACAGGGACGAGGACGCCGCCCTGGTCGCCGCGAAGGTCACCGCCCAGGAGGCCATGAAGGCCGCGGTCGCGGCCCATCCCGGCCAGGTCAGGTCGGTGCAGTGGGACGACGATGGCGACAACAACACGACCTACTGGGACGTGGAGGTCAAGTCCGGCGACAGCACGACGAACGTCCACGTGGACCCCACGTCCGGCAAGGCCACCGTCTCCCACTCGGACAACGACAACGACAACGACGAGAACGACAGCAACGACAACGGCTAGCACCCCGCCCGGCCCGCACGTACGGAAGCCGCACCCCGTGGACGGGGTGCGGCTTCCGTGCGTGGTCACTGCTCACGGTCAGGCGTTGGGACGCTTTCCGTGGTTGGCCTTCTTCTTCTTGCGGGCTCGCTTCTTGTTGCCGCGCTTCGCCATGAAACCTCCCTGCGTCGGGGCATTCCGGGCGTTCGCCAGTCTATGACCGGCCCGCGGGCTCCGCATCCGATTCCGCCGCTTCCGTCAGGGTCGCGAGCAGCGCGTCCGAAGCCGCGTACGGATCCAGCTCGCCCCGCGCGACCCGCGCGGCCAGCGCCTCCAGGTGGGCGTCGCCGCGCACGTCGGCCAGCCGGGCCCGCAGGGCGGTGATCGCGATGGTCTCCACTTCCCGGGCGGCCCGGGCCGTACGCCGCTGCGCCAGCACCCCGCGCTCGTCCATCCACGCCCGGTGCTTCTCCAAGGCCTCGACCAGCTCGTCGATGCCCGTACCGCGCGCCGCGACCGTCTTCACGATCGGCGGGCGCCAGTCGCCCTTGCCCCGGGACTCCCCCAGGCTCAGCATGTGGTTCAGCTCCCGGGCGGTGGCGTCCGCGCCGTCCCGGTCGGCCTTGTTCACCACGTAGACGTCACCGATCTCCAGGATGCCCGCCTTCGCGGCCTGGATCCCGTCGCCCATCCCGGGGGCCAGCAGCACCACCGAGGTGTCCGCCTGCGCCGCGATCTCCACCTCCGACTGCCCGACCCCGACGGTCTCGACCAGGATCACCTCGCAGCCGGCCGCGTCCAGCACCCGGATCGCCTGCGGGGCGGCCCAAGCGAGCCCGCCCAGGTGGCCGCGGGTGGCCATGGAGCGGATGTACACCCCCGGGTCGGAGGCGTGGTCCGACATCCGCACCCGGTCGCCGAGCAGCGCGCCCCCGCTGAAGGGCGAGGACGGGTCGACGGCCAGGACGCCGACCCGCTTGCCCGCCTGCCGGTACGCGGAGACCAGCGCCGAGGTCGTGGTCGACTTGCCGACGCCCGGGGAGCCGGTGAGGCCCACCACGTACGCGTTGCCCGTCAGCGGCGCCAGCGCCGCCATCACCTCGCGCAGCTGCGGGGACGCCCCCTCGACCAGCGAGATCAGCCGGGCGACCGCTCGCGGCCTGCCCTCACGGGCCTGGGCCACCAGCTGGGGGACGTCCACCGCCGTCATACGTGCTGCGCTCCTCGGTTCTCGTACGGATACGGGTACGGCTACGGGTGCGGGCGGCCGGCCGCCCCTCCCCTACGGGACGCGGACGATCAGGGCGTCGCCCTGCCCGCCGCCACCGCACAGGGCGGCCGCGCCGACCCCGCCGCCGCGGCGCTTGAGCTCCAGCGCCAGGTGCAGCACCACGCGGGCGCCGGACATGCCGATCGGGTGACCCAGGGCGATGGCGCCGCCGTTGACGTTCACCTTTTCCGGGGTCACTCCGAGGTCCTTCATCGACTGCACGGCGACCGCCGCGAAGGCCTCGTTGATCTCGATGAGGTCGAGGTCCTCGACGCCGAGGCCCTCCTTCTTCAGCGCGTGCAGGATCGCATTGGAGGGCTGCGACTGGAGCGAGTTGTCCGGGCCCGCCACATTGCCGTGGGCGCAGATCTCGGCGAGCCACTCCAGGCCCAGTTCCTCGGCCTTGGCCTTGCTCATCACGACCACGGCCGCCGCACCGTCCGAGATCTGCGAGGAGGTGCCGGCCGTGATGGTGCCGTCCTTGGTGAAGGCCGGACGCAGCTTGCCGAGGGACTCGACGGTGGTCTCGGGCCGGATGCCCTCGTCCTGCGAGAACACCACCGGCTCGCCCTTGCGCTGCGGGATCTCGACCGGGGTGATCTCGGCCTCGAAGACGCCGTTCTTCTGCGCGGCGGCGGCGCGCTGGTGGGAGGTGGCCGCGAACGCGTCCTGCGGGGCCCGCTCGATGCCCAGGCGGGTGTTGTGCGTCTCGGTGGACAGACCCATCGGAATGCCCTCGAAGGCGTCGGTGAGACCGTCGTAGGCCATCGCGTCGAGCATCTCGACGGCGCCGTACTTGAAGCCCTCGCGGGACTTCGGCAGCAGGTGCGGGGCGTTGGTCATGGACTCCTGACCGCCCGCGACCACGATGTCGAACTCCCCGGCGCGGATGAGCTGGTCCGCCAGGGCGATGGCGTCGAGACCCGACAGGCACACCTTGTTGATGGTGAGCGCGGGCACGTTCATGGGGATCCCGGCCTTGACGGCGGCCTGGCGGGCGGGGATCTGGCCCGCGCCGGCCTGGAGCACCTGGCCCATGATCACGTACTGGACCTGGTCACCGGAGATCCCGGCCCGCTCCAGCGCGGACTTGATGGCGAAGCCGCCGAGATCGGCACCCGAGAAGGACTTCAGCGAGCCGAGCAGTCGCCCCATGGGCGTGCGGGCCCCGGCGACGATCACTGACGTGGTGTTGTTCGTTCCGGACATGGAGCACAGCCCCTTGAAGATGAGGAGTGAACGAGGGTTTACCCGAATGTACTGAGCGGTACCCGTGGCGTCACCGGCGCGTCAGTGTGATCGCGCGCACGTTGCGTAACCGCCCCCGGTAGCGCTGCACTGTGTCCATGCTGACAAGAATCGACCACATCGGGATCGCCTGCTTCGACCTGGACAAGACGGTTGAGTTCTACCGTGCCACGTACGGCTTCGAGGTGTTCCACTCCGAGGTCAACGAGGAGCAGGGCGTCCGCGAAGCCATGCTGAAGATCAACGAGACCTCCGACGGCGGAGCCTCGTACCTCCAGCTCCTGGAGCCCACCCGCGAGGACTCCGCGGTCGGCAAGTGGCTGGCCAAGAACGGCGAGGGCGTCCACCACATCGCCTTCGGCACCGAGGACGTCCAGGGCGACTCGGAGGCCATCCGCGGCAAGGGCGTCCGCGTCCTCTACGACCAGCCCCGCACCGGCTCGATGGGCTCCTCGATCACCTTCCTGCACCCCAAGGACTGCCACGGCGTTCTCACCGAACTGGTCACGAGCAACCCCGAGCACTGATGTCCCGTTTCCCCGGCCGGTAGAGTGGCTTTGGCTCGGCCGGGGTTCGGTGCGGGGACGGGGTCGGGGCCTGTATCGCCCGACCCGGGATCTGACACCATTCCCCGGGGGCGTCGTTCAGCGGGCGGACGGCGCTCGTTTGGGATCGGGCTTGCGACCAGGGGACGGATGGGACCGCGCTGTGCGGGGCTACGAAAGCCAGGAGAGCCATCAGGCCGAGGCCGACCATCTCTCGCGCTTCGAAGCCGAGATGGAGCGGCTGAAGAAGGAACGCGGGAAGGCCGTCCAGCACGCCGATGACCTGGGGTACCAGGTCGAGGTGCTGCGCGCCAAGCTCCACGAGGTACGCCGCAACCTGGCGTCCCGCCCCGCCTACGACGGCGCGGACATGGGGTATCAGGCGGAGCAGCTGCTCCGTAATGCCCAGATCCAGGCCGATCAGATGCGTTCCGACGCCGAGCGCGAACTGCGCGACGTACGGGCGCAGACCCAGCGCATCCTCCAGGAGCACGCCGAGCACCAGGCGCGGCTCCAGGCCGAGCTGCACGCCGAGGCCGTCAACCGCCGCCAGCGCCTGGACCAGGAGCTCAGCGAGCGCCGCCAGACGGTGGAAGCCCACGTCAACGAGAACGTGGCCTGGGCCGAGCAGTTGCGCGCCCGCACCGAGGCGCAGGCCCGCCGGCTCATGGACGAGTCCCGCGTCGAGGCCGAGCAGACCCTGAACACCGCGCGCGCCGAGGCCGCCCGGGTCGCCTCCGAGGCCACCCGCCGGCTCGCCTCCGAGAACGAATCCGCCCGCGCCGAGGCCGAGTCGACGCTGCTGCGCGCCCGCAAGGAGGCCGAGCGGCTGCTGACCGCCGCCTCCGCGCAGGCCCAGGAGGCCACCGAGCACGCCGAGCGGCTGCGCTCCACCACCTCCGCCGAGGCCGAGCAGACCCGTCGCCAGACGATGGACCTGGGCCGGGTCGCCGAACAGCGCACCCAGGAGGCCGAGGGTGCCCTGCGCGAGGCACGCGCGGCCGCGGAGAAGCTGCTCGCGGAGGCCAAGGAGAGCGCCGCACGGCAGCTCGCCTCGGCGGAGTCCGTCAACGAGCAGCGCACCCGTACGGCCAAGGAGCAGGTGGCCCGCCTGGTCGGCGAGGCCAACAAGGAGGCCGAGACCCTCAAGGCCGAGGCCGAGCAGGCGCTCGCCGATGCCCGCGCGCAGACCGAGCGGCTGCGCAAGGAGGCCGGCGAGCAGGCCCGTACCGCGGCGGCCGAGGACACGGCGGCCCAGCTCGCGAAGGCGGCCCGCACCGCCGAGGAGGTCCTGAACAAGGCCTCGGAGGACGCCCGCGCCACCACCCGCGCGGCGTCCGAGGAGGCCGAGCGGATCCGCGGCGAGGCCGAGGCGGAGGCCGAGCGGCTGCGCGCCCAGGCCGCGGCCACGGCCGATGAGCTCAAGGGCGCCGCGAAGGACGACACGGAGGAGTACCGGGCCCGTACGGTCGAACTCCAGGAGGAGGCCCGCCGGCTGCGCGGCGAGGCCGAGCAGCTGCGCGCGGAGGCCGTCGCCGAGGGCGAGCGGATCCGTGGCGAGGCCCGCCGCGAGGCGGTCCAGCAGATCGAGGAGGCGGCCCGCACCGCCGAGGAGCTGCTGGGCAAGTCCCGGGCCGACGCCGACGAGGTGCGCTCGGCGGCGAACACCGAGAGCGAGCGGGTCCGCGGCGAGGCCGTCGAGCGGGCCACCACCCTGCGCAAGCAGGCCGAGGAGACCCTGGAGCGGACCCGCGCCGAGGCCGACCGGCTGCGCGCGGAGGCCGAGGAGCAGGCCGAGTCGGTACGGGCCGAGGCGGACGCCGCGGCCGCCGTGCGGCGCGAGGAGACCGAGCGGGCGCTGTCGGCGAAGCGGGAGGAGGCCGACGAGGAGCTCGTCCGGCTGCACACCGACGCCGAGGGACGCCTGACGACCGCCGAGCAGACGCTGCGCGACGCCCGGGCTGCCGCCGAGAACATCCGCAAGGAGACCACCGAGGAGAACGACCGGCTCCGCGCGGAGTCGGCCGAGCGGATCCGCACGCTGCAGACGCAGTCGGAGGCGGAGGCGGAGCAGCTGCGCACCGACGCCGCCGAGGACGCCGGCCGGGTCCGCGCGGAGGCCGAGCAGGCCGCCGTACGGCTGACCGGCGAGGCCGAGGCCGAGGCGGAGCGGCTGCGCTCCGAGGCGCAGGAGACCGCGGACCGGCTGCGCGCGGAGGCCAAGGCCGCCGCCGAGCGGGTCGCGCAGGAGGCCGCGGAGGCGCTGGCCGCCGCCCAGGAGGAGGCCGCCCGGCGCCGCCGGGAGTCCGAGGAGACGCTGGCTTCGGCGCGTACGGACGCGGAGAGCGAGCGGGCGCAGGCCCGGGAGGAGAGCGAGGAGCTCCTCGCCCAGGCCCGCAAGCGTTCCGAGGAGGCCACGGCCGAGGCCGTCTGGCTCACCGAGGAGGCCGAGCGGCGCGCGTCCGAGGTGGTCGCGGCGGCCGAGGCCACCGCCCAGCAGGTGCGCGAAGCCGTGGCCGGACTGCACGAGCAGGCCGAGGAAGAGGTCGCGGGACTGCGCAGCGCGGCGGAGCATTCCGCGGAGCGCACGAAGACGGAGGCCGAGGAAGAGGCCGGCCGGGTCCGCGCCGACGCGTACGCGGAGCGGGAGCGGGCCACCGAGGACGCCAACCGGGTCCGCAGCGAGGCGCGCACCGAGACGGACGCGGCGAAGGCGCTGGCCGAGCGGACGGTCGGCGACGCGATCGCCGAGGCCGAGCAGCTGCGCACGGACACGGCGGAGTACGCGCAGCGGGTGCGTACGGAGGCCACCGACGCGCTGGCCGCCTCCGAGCGCGACGCGGCCCGTACGAAGGCCGACGCCCGGGACGACGCCAACCGGATCCGCGGCGAGGCCGCGGAAGCCCTGGAGGCCGCCCGCACCGAGGGCGGCCGGATCGTGGCGGAGGCCACGGCCGAGGCGGAGCGCCGCACCGAGGAGACCCGCGCAGCCAACGAGGCCACGGTCACCGCGGCCGCGGCGGAGGCGGCGCGGCTCACGGCCGAGGCCGAGGCCGCCGCCGAGGCGACCCGTACCGAGGCCGCGGGCACGCTGGACGAGGCCCGCTCCGAGGCGAACCGGCTGCGCACGGAGGCGGCCGAGCAGGCGGACCGCCTGATCACCGAGGCGGCGTCGGAAGCCGATCGGCTCACCGAGGAGACCCGCGCGGCCAACGCGCTGACCGTCGGCGAGGCCGAGGCCGCGGCCGAGGCGCTGCGGGCCGAGGCGGCCGCCACCCTGGACGGGGCGAAGGCGCAGGCCGAGCGGCTCACGGAGCAGGCCGCGCAGACGCTGGCCGGGGCCGAGCGGGACGCGACGGGGATCCTCATCGACGCGCGCGCCGAGGGCGACCGGCTCGTCGAGGAGACGCGCACGGCCAACGAGGCCACCGTCGGCGAAGCCGCCGCGGAGGCCGACCGGCAGCGCGCCGAGGCGGCGCGCACGCTGGACGACGCCCGCGCGGAGGGCGGCCGGATCATCGGCGAGGCCACCGCCGAGGCGGACCGGGTCACGGTCGCGGCCAACGAGACGCTGGCGGGTGCCGAGCGGGAGTCCGAGCGGATCCTGGACGAGGCCCGCTCCGAGGCGGGCCGGATCCGTACCGAGGCCGCCGAGCAGGCGGACCACCTGATCGGCGAGGCCGTCGCCGAGGCGGACCGGCTCACCGAGCAGACCCGCAAGGACACCGAGCGCACGGTCGGCGAAGCGGCGAACGAGGCCGAGCGGCTGCGCGCCGAGGCGTCCGAGGCACTGTCCTCGGCGCAGGAGCACGCGACCCGCACCCGGTCGGAGGCCGAGCGGGTCAAGGCCGAGGCCGCCACGGAGGCGGAGCGGATCCGCACCGAGGCGCGCACCGCGTCGGAGCGGGTGCTGGACGAGGCCCGCGAGGAGGCCAACAAGCGCCGCAGCGAGGCCGCGACCCAGGTCGACCGGCTCATCACGGAGGCCTCCTCGGAGGCCGAGAAGCTCACCGGGGACGCGCAGAAGCAGGCGCTGGCCGCCACGACGGCGGCCGAGGAGCAGGCGGACGCGATGGTCGACGCGGCGCGCAAGGAAGCCGCGCGGATCACCTCGGAGGCGACCGTGGAGGGCAACTCCCTCGTGGAGAAGGCCCGTACGGACGCCGACGAGCTGCTGGTCGGGGCGCGCAGCGACGCGTCGGCCATAAGGGATCGTGCGGAGGAGCTGCGCGGCCGCGTCGAGGCGGAGGTCGAGGAGCTGCACGAGCGGGCCCGTCGCGAGTCGGCCGAGCAGATGAAGTCGGCCGGCGAGCGCGTGGACAAGCTGGTGCGGGCGGCGACCGAGCAGAGCGTCGAGGCCGACGCGAAGGCCAAGGAGCTGGTGTCGGACGCGAGCAGCGAGGCGAGCAAGGTCCGCATCGCCGCGGTGCGCAAGGCGGAGGCGCTGCTCAAGGAGGCCGAGCAGAAGAAGGCCGAGCTGGTCCGGGCCGCCGAGGGCAAGCTCGCGGAGGCGACGGCGGAGGCCGAGCGGCTCGTCGACGAGGGCCGGCGCGAGCTGGAAGTCCTCGTGCGCAGGCGCGAGGACATTCAGGCGGAGATCTCCCGTGTCCAGGACGTTCTTGAGGCGTTGGAATCATTCGAGGCGCCTTCGGGCGGCGGAAAGCCCGGGGTCGGCGGCCAGGGCGCGGGGGGCGTGAAGGCCGGTGCGACAGCGGGTTCCACTCGATCGGGTGGCAAGACGTCAGAGGGCTAGTCAGCGCACTCGACTCTGTGCTCCTGATGGAGGTTCAGGCGAACGAGTGACAAGCATTCTGTCGCCTTGCCACTCAAAAGGGGTGTCATTGTCCAGATCAAACGCGGATTGACTCGATGACACGCCGTCTTGGCGCCTAGGATTCCCCTTAACACCTAACACCCCGCGTAGCACCTCATCGGTCTCATTCGACAGGAACCCCATGAGCGACACATCCTCCCCCTTCGGCTTCGAGCTCGTGCGGCGTGGTTACGACCGCGGTCAGGTGGACGACCGCATCACCAAGCTGGTCTCCGACCGTGACAGCGCCCTCGGACGTATCAACTCTCTGGAAAAGCGGATCGAGGAGTTGCACCTCGAGACGCAGAACGCCCAGGCTCAGGTGAACGACGCCGAGCCGTCGTACGCCGGCCTCGGCGCCCGCGTCGAGAAGATCCTGCGCCTGGCCGAGGAGGAGGCGAAGGACCTCCGTGAGGAGGCCCGTCGCGCGGCCGAGCAGCACCGCGAGCTCGCCGAGTCGGCCGCCCAGCAGGTGCGCAACGACGCCGAGTCGTTCGCCGCCGACCGGAAGTCCACCGCCGAGGACGAGGGCGTCCGGATCGTCGAGAAGGCCAAGGGCGACGCCGCCTCGCTGCGCACCGAGGCCCAGAAGGACGCGGCCTCCAAGCGCGAGGAGGCCGACGCGCTCTTCGAGGAGACCCGCGCCAAGGCCGCCCAGGCCGCCGCGGACTTCGAGACCAACCTGGCCAAGCGCCGCGAGCAGTCCGAGCGTGACCTGGCGGGCCGTCAGGCCAAGGCCGAGAAGCGTCTCGCGGAGATCGAGCACCGCGCGGAGCAGCTGCGCCTGGAGGCCGAGAAGCTCCGTACGGACGCCGAGCGCCGCGCCCGCCAGACCGTGGAGACCGCGCAGCGCCAGGCCGAGGACATCGTCGCCGACGCCAACGCCAAGGCCGACCGGATCCGCAGCGAGTCCGAGCGCGAGCTGGCGGCGCTCACCAACCGCCGCGACTCGATCAACGCGCAGCTCACCAACGTCCGCGAGATGCTGGCGACGCTGACGGGTGCCGCGGTCGCCGCCGCGTCCGCGCCGATCGACGACGAGCCGGTCACCCGCGGCGTTCCGGCGCAGCAGAGCCGCTAGTCGTCAGTCGTCAGTCGTCAGTCGTCAGAGGGTTGCCGGAAGGCGACAATCCGCTTCGACACCGAAGGCCCTTCGTCACCTGTAAGAGGTGGCGTAGGGCCCTCGGGCGTTCTAGCGTGGCGGAATGATCGAGCTTGAGGGCCTTACGAAACGATTCGGCGCGAAGACCGCCGTGGACAACCTCAGCTTCCAGGTCAGACCGGGGGTGGTGACCGGCTTCCTCGGCCCCAACGGGGCGGGCAAGTCCACGACCATGCGCATGATGCTCGACCTCGACAACCCGACCAGCGGTACGGTCCGGATCGACGGGAAGCACTACCGGGACCTGCCGGAGCCACTGAAGTACATCGGGGCGCTGCTGGACGCGAAGGCGATGCACGGGGGCCGCAGCGCGTACAACAACCTGCTCTGCCTCGCCCAGTCGAACCGGATCCCGCGCAGCCGGGTCTCCGAGGTGCTGGACCTGGTCGGCCTGACGGCCGTGGCGAAGAAGAAGTCGAAAGGTTTTTCGCTGGGTATGGGCCAGCGGCTCGGTATCGCCTCCGCGCTGCTCGGCGACCCGGAGATCCTGATGTTCGACGAGCCCGTCAATGGTCTGGACCCGGAGGGAATTCTCTGGATCCGCAATCTGATGAAGGGGCTCGCGGCGGAGGGAAGAACGATCTTCGTTTCTTCTCACTTGATGAGCGAAATGGCACTGACCGCGGAGCATTTGGTCGTCATCGGACAGGGAAAGCTGCTAGCCGACCTGTCCATGGCCGATTTCATCCAGCAGAACTCCCGCAGTTACGTCCGCGTGCGCACACCGCAGCATGAACGGCTGAAGGACGTCCTGCACGAGGCCGGGATCGACGCGATCAGCGTCCCGGCCACCGGCGCCCTGGAGATCGACGGCGTGGAGTCGGAGCGGCTCGGCGAGCTGGCCGCCCAGCACCAGATCGTGCTGCACGAACTCAGCCCGCAGCGGGCTTCACTGGAGGAAGCGTTCATGCGCATGACGGCGGACTCCGTCGAGTACCACGCCCACGCACCGGGGGCGGCCGGCTTCCCGCCGGGACCCGGCATGGCGTCCGACAACCCGGCCCGGCCGGCCGACGTACCCGCGTGGGGCGCCGGCTTCGAGGCGAAGCACAAGGGCGGCGAGTGATCATGGCTTTCTCCGCCGTCCTCCAGTCCGAGTGGACCAAGATCCGCACGGTCGCCTCCACCAGCTGGACCCTCGCCCTCGCCTTCCTCGTCACCGTCGGCTTCGGCGCCGGATTCTCCGCCCTGGTCAACGCGACCTTCGGCGATCTGAGCGAGGTCGAACAGGCCACCTTCGACCCCACCCTGCTGAGCTTCAGCGGTATGCAGTTCGGCCAGCTGGCCATGATCGTCTTCGGTGTGATGGTCGTCAGTACCGAGTACAGCTCGGGCATGATCCGCACCTCGCTGGCCGCCGTGCCCGGGCGCGGCAGCTTCCTGGCGGGCAAGTTCGCCGTGGCCACGGCACTGGCCCTGCTGGTCGGGGTACTGACCAGCTTCGTGTCGTTCTTCCTCGGCCAGGCGATCCTGGGCGACCGCGGCATCGGCATCGGCGAGGAGCACGTCCTGCGGGCGGTCGTCGGCGCCGGCCTGTACATGGCGCTGCTCGCCCTGTTCTCCATGGGCGTGGCCACCATGCTGCGCAGCTCGGTCGCCTCGATCAGCATCCTGATCCCGTTCTTCCTGATCGTCTCGAACCTCCTCAGCGGTTTCGAGGTGACCCGCAAGTACGGCCAGTACCTGCCCGACAAGGCCGGCTCCAAGATCATGCAGGTCATTCCGGACGCCATGGGCAGCCCCGAGACCCCTTACGGCCCCTGGGGCGGCCTCGGGATCATGCTGCTGTGGGTGGCCGCCTCGGCCATCGGCGGCTACCTCGTCCTCAAGAAGAGGGACGCCTGACGTACTACGGGGGATCCCCGGGTCGGTTCTCAGGGGTAGCTCAGGGTCCGGGACGACGTGGAACCGCAAGGGACTGGATATCCTCTTAACCCTTACGCGGGCGAGAGTCGTCCCGGCCTGGCAAGGGGCAGCAAAGATGATCGAGGCAGTCGGCCTGACCAAGCGCTTCGGCGCGAAGACCGCTGTCGACGACCTGTCCTTCCAGGTCAAGCCCGGTCACGTGACGGGATTCCTGGGACCCAACGGCTCCGGGAAATCCACCACGATGCGCATGATCGTCGGCCTGGACCGGCCCACGTCCGGCCGGGTCACGATCAACGGCCTGCCCTTCCGCGAGCTCCCGAACGCCCAGCGGCACGTGGGGGCCCTGCTCGACGCCAAGGCCGTCCACGGCGGCCGCCGGGCCCGCACCCACCTGCTGTCGATCGCCCAGCTCTCCGGGATCCCCGAGAAGCGGGTCGACGAGGTCCTGGGCGTCGTGGGCCTCCAGGACGTGGCCCGGCAGCGCGCCAAGGGCTTCTCGCTCGGCATGGGCCAGCGGCTCGGCATCGCGACGGCCCTGCTCGGCGACCCCCAGGTGCTCCTCTTCGACGAGCCGATCAACGGACTCGACCCCGAGGGCATCCTCTGGGTCCGCAATCTGATGCGCCGGCTCGCCTCCGAGGGCCGCACCGTCTTCGTCTCCTCGCACCTCATGAGCGAGATGGCACTGACCGCCGACCACCTGATCGTGATCGGCCGGGGCCGGCTGCTCGCCGACATGAGCACCCAGGACTTCATCACCCATAATTCGGCCGGATTCGCCCGGGTCCGCACGGCCGACACCGACCCCGGCGGCTGGGACACCCTCGGCTCCGTCCTCACCAGGGCGGGCGGCCGGGTCCTGCGGGAGCCCGACGGGGCGCTGCGGGTGACCGGGCTGGAGCTGCCGCAGATCTCCGACCTCGCGCACGCGGCCGGCGTACGGCTCTGGGAGCTGTCGCCGCACCGGGCCTCGCTGGAGGAGGCGTACATGCGGATGACCCAGTCCTCCGTCGAGTACACCTCCACCGAGGACCCGCGCAACGAGCTGTGGGAGCCCGAACCGCTGAGCGTCCCGAAGTGGGAGGAGGAGGCCGAGGAGGACGCCGAGTCCCTCCAGGTCCCTGCGGCGAGCTTCTTCGCGCCCCCGCCGCCCGGAACCGGCGGCCGGCCGTTCCTGATGCCCACCAGCCCCGGCGAGCTCGCCGGTCCCGAGCCCGAGCGCGGTCCCGATCGCGGAGCCGAGCGCGGTCCCGGGCGTGGAGCCGAAGCCGTGACCGAGCGCTCCCCCGACCCCGTGCGCACCCCCGCGCAGAAGCCCGAGGACACCCGATGACCGCCCCGACGACCGCCCCGCCCTCTGGGGACCAGGGCCCGGCCGGCTACTCCTCGCCCCTGCCGACCCCCCGGCCGCACCTGGGACACGCGCTGGCCTCGGAGTGGACCAAGCTGACCTCGGTGCGCTCCACGATGTGGACGCTCGGCGCCCTGGTCCTGCTCGTCGTCGGCATCGGCGGCGCGGTCATCCTGCAGACCTCCTCCCCCGACTACGAGCAGATGCCGTTCATCGCCCCGGCCCTGTTCGGCCTGCTGGTCGGGCAGCTGGCGGTGATGGTGCTCGGGGTGCTGACGATCAGCTCCGAGTACGGCACCGGCCTGATCCGCACCACGCTCACGGCCGCCCCCGACCGGTACCGGGTGCTCACCGCGAAGTACCTCGTCTTCGCCGGCACCGCCTTCTTCGTCACGGCCGGGTCCGTCTGCCTGGTCGGGCTGACCGCGTCGATCCTGCACGACGGCCGGGGCTCCGGGACGCACGCGAGCGTCGAGTGGGCCACCGGACTCCTGGGCAGCCTCTACGTCACCCTGCTCGGCGTGCTGGCGCTGGCGGTCGGGGCGCTGGTGCGGCACTCCGCCGGGGCGATCGCCGTGATGCTCGGGGTCGTCACGCTGCCGCCGGTGATAGGGGCGGTGCTCAGCATCTGGGAGGCCCTCGCCCCGGTGGGCCGGGCCCTGCTCCAGAACAACGCGCCGGTGGCGCTGATCACGCTGTTCGGCATGCCGCTGGACAGCACCGAAGCCCCGGCCGACGGGAGCGCGCCGTACCCGAGCAGCCTGAGCCACCTGGTGCTGATCCTGCTGGTGACGGGCACCGCGGTCGCCGCCTCGTACCTGGTGTCCGGCCGCCGGGACGTCTGACTCGGGCGCTCCGGCCCAGGCGCTCGGACTCAGGCGCTCGGACTCAAGCGCCTCCGACTCAAGCGCCTCCGACTCAATACTTGGGAGCGTTGCGGGACCGCTGCACCTTGGAGGTGCGGCGGTCCTTCGCGTTCCAGCAGGCCTTGTGCCAGTGCCGGCGGTCGTCGACCCCGCCGTACTCGGGCCAGGCCACGAGGTGCGGGGTACCGGAAGGGATCTCCTGGTCGCAGCCGGGGCAGCGGTAGCGCTTGCCCGCGGCGCTGGCGCCCGCGACGTGCCGGACCTTCCAGTCCTCGCCCTGGTACTCCTCCGTGCGCTCCAGGCCGTACCGGTCCAGACTGCCCGGGCCCGAGCCCTGGTCCGAACGATCGGCTGGATTCTCGCCGCCCCTGGGGCGGTTGTGGCGCGGTGACACGTATACCTCACGGATGGGCGGACGGCAGTGACTTTCTCCCAGACTACGCGCAGCGAACCGGGGTACCCGCAGGGTGGCCGAAGGACGACCACCGTACGGGGCGGCCGGTCGGCGCGACTGGCCTGACAATCCCAATAACTTTCCGGTGAGGCCGTGCCTTTGGCACGTGTCAGACGTTGTTGCCAGTGAGGAAAACGGTCCGCCTGGGGGAGGCCGCGTCAGCCGCGAGGAGGCTAAAGGCGATGCGCGTAGGAGCATTTGTACTGGCCGCCCAGTTCCCGGGCCAGGGACAGGGCGAGGCACTGCTCCGGGCGGTGCGGACCGCCGAGGTGGCCGAGGAGGCCGGGCTCGACTCTGTCTGGGTCGCCGAGCACCACTTCGTCCCGTACGGGGTCTGTCCGTCCGCGGTGACCCTGGCGGCCCTGATGCTGGGCCGCACCCGGCGGCTGCGCGTGGGCACGGCGGTGAGCGTGCTGCCGAGCACCCACCCGGTGGCCCTGGGCGAGCAGGCGGCCCTGCTGCACCTGACCTCGGAGGGACGGTTCACCCTGGGGGTGGGCAGGGGCGGTCCCTGGGTGGACCTGGAGGTCTTCGGCGGCGGGCTCGACGCGTACGAGAACCGCTTCCCGGAGGACCTGGACCTGCTGCGGCGCTGGCTGACCGAACCGCGCGTGGGGACACCGGCGGCACCGGGGGCCGGGGACACGGCCGGCGGCCGGTACGGCTTCCGTGAAGTGGCCGTCGTACCGCGCGCTGCGGAAGCGCTGCACGGGGACGGGACGGGGCCGGAACTGATCGTCGCCTGCACCTCCCCCGGCTCGGTACGGATGGCCGCGGAGCGCGGACTGCCGATGCTGCTGGGCATGCACTGCGGCGACGAGGACAAGGCGGCCATGGTCGAACTGTGGCGGCGTACGGCGCGGGCCGCGGGGCATTCGCCCGAGGCGGGCCACGTGTCGGCCGGGGTCTGCCAGCTGGCGGACCGGACGGCGGACGCCCGCGAAACACTGCTGAAGGCGATGCCGGGCTGGCTCAAGCAGGGCCTGGACGCGCACGTCACGGTGGACGGACGGCAGCGGGCGATGCGGGACCCGGTCGCGTACACCGAGCTCCTGTGCGATCTGCATCCCGTGGGCACACCGGAGCTGGCGGCGGACCGGCTGGCGGCCACGTCGGAGCGGACGGGCATCACGCGGTTCGCCCTGCTGACGGAAGGATCGGGGGATCTCGCCTCGACCGAGGAGAACGTCCGGCGCCTCGGCGGCGAGGTGCTGCCCCGGCTCGGCTGAGACCAGGGCTGCCGCTCCGTTGGCACCGGAGCGGCAGCGAGGTACCGGTCGTGCGGCGGTGCGGTCGTTCGGCAGTGCGGAATGCGGTCGTGCGGTCGTGCTGTCGGTGCGGTCTTCTCTGCTAACAGTCGCGCATTTCGGGCGACTGGTTGAGCAGCTGACCACGGATCGAAGTGAACTTGGCCAGCCGGTCGTCCACCGAGGAGTCCAGCGGGAAGACCGCTACCCGGTGGCAGTTCTGGAATGCCAGGCGCACTCCGAAGTGGCGCTGCAGCGCACCCCGTATCGCGTCACTCGCGAGAGCGCGCAGCAGCTGGCCACGCGCCTGCTCGTCCGGCGGCGGCGTCTGGTTGTCGGCGAACTGTCCACCGTCCACCTTGAGCTGGGCCACCAGCGAGCTGATCATCTCCCATGCGTAGGGCAGGGAGGTCCGGACGCAGTCGACGAAAGCGGCTTCGTCGACCTCGCCTCGCTCGGCCTGTTCGAGTAGGGCCGGTGAGACGTCGAGCGACATGGGTTCTCCTCTCGCGACTCCGGCCGATTGGGTTGCCGGAGCCTTACGGGCAGGGAAGGAGATCGCGACGCAGCGTGCACGCTTCGCAACCTCCCGCTCACCACGGTAGGCGCCCGGTGGGGACCGCACCAGGAGAATGCGCATACAACGCGCCATCCGCGAACGGGGCTTTCGGGGGCGAATCGCGTGCAGGCCTTGTCGTCGAGTAGCGTTGCCGACCATGCGTCTCGTCATTGCCCGCTGCTCCGTCGATTACGCGGGCCGGCTCACCGCCCATCTGCCCTCGGCACCCCGTCTGATCCTCGTGAAGGCCGACGGCAGTGTCTCGATCCACGCGGACGACCGAGCGTACAAACCGCTCAACTGGATGTCCCCGCCCTGCACCCTCAAGGAGGGGAGCGGTGACGACGCCGGCGTCTGGACCGTCGTCAACAAGGCGGGCGAGAAGCTCATCATCACCATGGAGGAAGTCCTCCACGACTCCTCGCACGAGCTGGGCATCGACCCGGGTCTGATCAAGGACGGGGTCGAGGCCCACCTGCAGGAGCTCCTGGCCGACCGGATCGAGACCCTCGGCGAGGGCTACACGCTGATCCGCCGCGAGTACATGACCGCGATCGGACCGGTCGACATCCTGTGCCGGGACGCCTCCGGCGCGACGGTGGCGGTGGAGATCAAGCGCCGCGGCGAGATCGACGGCGTGGAGCAGCTCACGCGCTACCTGGAGCTGCTGAACCGCGATCCCCACCTGGCGCCGGTCAAGGGCGTGTTCGCGGCCCAGGAGATCAAGCCCCAGGCCCGCGTCCTGGCGAACGACCGCGGCATGGACTGCGTCGTCCTCGACTACAACGCGATGCGCGGCATCGAGGACGACAAGCTCCGCCTGTTCTAGGACCCGCTGTTCCAGTCCTACGGGGCGGCGGCAACGGCCGACCGCCCCGTACGGGCTGTCAGGGGGCCGCGGTCTCCGTCTCGCCCGTCTCCTCCGTCGGAGGCTTCGGCTTGTCCGTCGGCACCGTGTTGGTGGGGCTGGGCGATGCGGACGTCGACACGGTCGGGCTCGGGGAGGCCGGCGGGCTGCTCACCGGCGGGGACGAGCTCGTCACCGGCGGCGAAGGCGGTGTGACCGGGCTCGACGACGACGGGGTCGGCGACGGAGTCGAGGTCGCCGAGGGGGACTTGCGCGGCGGCGGGGTCGTACCCGAGGCCTGCGCGGTGGGCGACGAGGCCTCCGGCTCCGGCGAGGGACCGTTTCCGCTCGCGTCCGACGCACTCGGCTGTGCCTCGTCCGAGCTCGGGGCCGTGGAGACGGCCGGCGCCTGCACCGGAGGCCTCTTCTCGTCGGTGGTCATCGCCAGTGCGGCCACCGTGCCCAGCACCACGACGCTCAGCGCCCCGGCCGCGGCCAGCAGCAGCGGCTTGCGGTCGGGCTTCGCCTTCGGCTCGGGCAGTGTCCTGGGCGCCGGGGCCGGCTCGGGGGCGAGGGGGAAGGCGTCCTCGAACACCTCGGCCAGGGTCGCGGGCGCGACGGCGCCGGCCGGCGCCACCGCGGGCACGACCGTCGTGAAGCCGTCCGCAGCCCGCACGGCCGCACGCTCGGGTACGGGGGCGGCGGGGGCGGCCCCGGGGCCCGCCGCGGGCAGGGCGGCGAGGGCCTTCGACAGGGTCGCCGGAGTCACGGGAGCCGAGGGCACCACCGGAGCGGACCCCAAGCCGACAGCACCACGAACCCCGGGAGCACCGGGAGCCAAGGGCATCCCCGCAGCACCGGCAGCACCGGCAGCACCGGGAGCACCGGCAGCACCGGCAGCACCGGCAGCACCGGCAGCACCGGCAGCCAAGGGCATCCCCGCAACACCGGCTGCACCGGGAGCCGAGGGCATCCCCGCAACACCGGCTGCACCGGGAGCCGAGGGCATCCCGGCAGCACCGGCAGCCAAGGGCGTCCCCGCAGCACCGGGAGCCGAGAGCATCCCCGCAGCACCGGGAACACCAGCCGCACCAGCCGCACCAGCCGCACCAGCCGCACCAGCCGCCAACGAGCCCCCTGCGCCACCGGAAACACCAGCAGCGGCACCAGCGGCCAACGCGCTCCCCGCCATACCGGCAGCACCCGGAACCTCAGGAGACCGCGCAGCCGCGGGCGCGAACGGGGACCCCTCAGGTACGCGAACCGCCGGGAACTGCGGCTTCACGCCGGTCCCGGGAACACCGGGCACAGCCGGCGCCCCCGCAGCACCGCGAACCGCGGGGACCTGCGGCTTCGCGCCGGTCGCGGGAAGCCCGGGAGGCCCGGCGAGCCCGGCAAGCCCCGGCACCGCCGGAAGACCCGGAACACCGGGAACCGGCAGGCCGCCCGGAACACCCGGCGCTCCCGGCGCCCCCGCACCCGGCAGCCCAGGCCCGGCCGGCGCCGAAGCCACGGCCGAAACCGGAGCCGCATCCGGCGGAGCCAGTCGCAGGGGCGGCGAGACCGGGGTCTCCGCCGCCTCCCGGTCGGTGACCAGGGCCAGCGCCCGGCGTCCCGCGACGGTCCCCCGCTTGTCGGCCAGCGCTCCGCGCAGCCCGGTCGAGGCCTCCAGCTCGGCCCGTGCCCGGTCGAGCCGGCCCTCGCACAGGGCCAGTACGCCCAGCTCGTGGTGGAAGTACGCCTGCTCCGCGACCTCGCCGGCCTTCCGCGCGGCCTCCGCGCCCGCGCGCAGCACCCGCTCCCAGGCCTCCCAGTGCAGCGAGGCGGCGAACGCCGGGGCCGCCGTCCGCGCCAGCAGTACCGCGGCCACCACATCGGCCCCGGCCAGCGCCGCGAGCACCGCGTCGGCCTCCGCGGCGACCCGCCCGGGGCTGACCGAGGTGCTCCCGGTCCACCAGGCGTAGTGCCGGGCGGCCGTACGGGCCTCCTCGGCCGCGGTGTCCCCGTAGCCGATGTCCTCCAGCTGCCGCGCGACCCCGGCGGCCAGCTGGTAGCGGGTCCCGACGGGGGTCAGCAGCCCGCAGTCGAGCAGTTCCGCGACGGCCGTGTCGGCGTGCGTGTCGCCGACCAGCGCGGGCAGGTGCGCGTGGTGCGGCAGCTCCCCGCCCAGCGCGCAGGCGATCCGCAGCGCGGCCCGCGCGGACTCGCTGACCCGCGAGGCGAGCAGTTCCGCCGGGGCCGCGCCCTCGGCCAGCGTCGGCAGCGGCACGAAGACGGTGTCGCGCGGCTTCTCCTCGAAGACGCCGGGCTCGTCGTACTCGGCGGTCTCGTCGTCCCGGTCGGTGCGGTTGAGTTCGTCGCGCTGTCGCAGCAGCGCGGCCGCCTGGACGAAGCGCAGGGGCAGGCCCTCGGAGGCGAAGCTCAGGTCCCCCGCCCAGGCCTTCTCCTCGTCGGTGAGCGGCCGTCCGGCGCCTGCTTCGAGCAGGGTCACGCAGTCGGCGCGGGCCAGCCCGCCGAGGAAGACCTCTTCGAGGTGCGAGTCGTCGGAGGGGGCCCGGGTGTCGGGGGTGGCGGCCAGCAGGTACGCGCACTCGGGCGTGGCCCGCAGCAGGTCGTCGAGGGCGGTGCCGCCCATCTCGAGGTCGTCCACCAGGACGACGGCGCCTATCTCCGCCACCCGGGCGAGGAGGCCGGCCCGGTCGGGGCGTTCGGCCGGAGCCTCGTACACGGTGGCGTACAGCGCCTGGAGCAGTTCGCCGGGCTGCTGGTGGCCCTGCCCGCTGAGCCGTACGACCCCGTCGGGGGCGAGGTCGGCACAGGCCTCGGCGACCGCGTCGAGCAGCACCGTGCGACCGGATCCGGCCGGACCGGTCAGCCGTACGGAGCGGCCGCGCGCGAGGAGGCGTACGAGGCGCTCGCGCTCCTCCGCCCGGCCCAGCAGGGTCCGCGCCCCGGCCGGGGCGCCCGGCGGTACGGGCGGACGCGCGGCGGCCGCCGCGGAGGTGCGGGCGGCGGGGGCGCGCTTGACCGGGGCGGGGGCGGGCACGCCGCCGGGGCGGTGCGTGCGGACGATCTCGCTGCCGTCGACGGGGTTCACCGTGAGGGTGAAGTCCCCGGAGGTCAGCGTCACCACGCGCGCCGGTGGCTCCACCCGATCGGGCTGCCCCTGTGTGCTGCTGCGGTCCATGACCAAGTCCCCCGATCGCGCCGTGCGCCCTCGTCTCGCCCGGCCTTCGCTCACGCCGCTGTCGCTAGTGGTCCGGTTTCCGCCCGAACCCTAGACCGTGCCCGGTGGGGCGTGAACCGCAGGGGTGCCTTCACCACCGGACCGTTACGTTTGCGTGGGCCGCGTGGAGCCGGGCTCACGTCCTCCGCATCCGGATCCCGCATCGGGATCGCGTCCGGACCGCGTACTGACCGTGTTCGGACCGCGTGCGGAGGTCACGCGCGCGGCAGCGACTCCGCTTCCAGCCCGCCCTCGATCGCGAGGATCCGGTGCAGCCGGGTGGCCACGAGCAGCCGCTGCATCTGGGGCGGGACCCCGCGCAGGACGAGCCGCCGGCCGGTCCGGCCGGCCCGGCGGTGGGCGCCCATGATCACGCCGAGGCCCGTCGCGTCCCAGGAGTCGAGCCCGGTGAGGTCCAGCACGAGGTCGCCGTGACCGTCGTCGAGGGCGGTGTGCAGGACCGTACGGGCGTCCGCCGCGCTGCGCACGTCGAGGCGACCCCCGACTGCGAGTTCGGCGTGGTCGCCCCTGATGTGCATGTGTACTCCCGGCAGCGCGGTACTGATTGCGTATGGTCCGACTGGTTCGTTGGTCGGCAACTCTCACTGCAACTGACTGCCTCAGGGGCAGGGAAGTTGCCGACCGTGAGCGAACCGATACCTAATTCACCCTGTGGGGTGCAGGTATTCGAACGGATGCTCAGTGCTTGTAGAAGCCCTGACCGCTCTTGCGGCCGATGTCGCCCGCGTCCACCATGCGGCGCATCAGCTCCGGCGGAGCGAACTTCTCGTCCTGGGACTCCGTGTAGATGTTGCTGGTGGCGTGCAGCAGGATGTCGACGCCGGTGAGGTCCGCGGTGGCCAGCGGGCCCATGGCGTGCCCGAAGCCGAGCTTGCAGGCGATGTCGATGTCCTCGGCCGAGGCGACGCCCGATTCGTACAGCTTCGCGGCTTCGACGACCAGCGCGGAGATGAGACGGGTCGTCACGAATCCGGCGACGTCGCGGTTGACGACGATGCAGGTCTTGCCGACGGACTCGGCGAACGCCCGGGTGGTGGCGAGGGTTTCGTCGCTCGTCTTGTAGCCGCGCACCAGCTCGCACAGCTGCATCATCGGGACCGGCGAGAAGAAGTGCGCGCCGACGACCCGCTCCGGACGCTCCGTCACGGCCGCGATCTTGGTGATCGGGATGGCGGAGGTGTTGGAGGCGAGGATCGCGTCCTCGCGCACGAGCTTGTCGAGCGCGCGGAAGATCTCGTGCTTGACCTCGAGCTTCTCGAAGACGGCCTCGACGACGATGTCGGCGTCGGCGACCGCTTCCAGCTCGGTGGTCGTGGTGATGCGGGCGAGCGCCGCCCCGGCGTCCTCGGCCGTCAGCTTGCCCTTGGACACGAACCGGTCGTACGAGGCCTTGATCCCGTCGGTACCGCGCGTCAGAGCGGCGTCGGTGACATCGCGCAGCACGACGTCCCAACCCGCCTGAGCGGAGACCTGCGCGATTCCGGAACCCATCAGTCCGGCACCGATGACGGCGAGCTTCCCAGCCACTGCACACCCCACGTTCTTCTAGGACACGGCCTCAGATACGGCACAGCCTCGTTCGTTCTCCGGCGGAGACTAGCGTCCGCGAGGGGCCCAGTGACCGCGAAGTAACACGCGTCACGTCTCAGATGACGGACATCACACCGGGACGGCCCAGCAGTGCGGCAGGGGGCCGTAGTTGACCCGGTCTAGGGTGGCGGCATGGTGAACCTCACGCGCATCTACACCCGTACCGGCGACAAGGGCACGACCGCACTCGGCGACATGAGCCGCACGGCCAAGACCGATCTGCGGATCTCGGCGTACGCCGACGCCAACGAGGCCAACGCGGCCATCGGAACGGCCATCGCGCTCGGCTCGCTGCCCGCCGATGTCGTGAAGGTCCTGGTCCGTGTGCAGAACGACCTGTTCGACGTGGGCGCCGACCTCTGCACCCCGGTCGCCGAGAACCCCGAGTACCCGCCGCTGCGCGTCGAGCAGTTCTACGTGGACAAGCTGGAGGCCGACTGCGACCTCTTCAACGGCGAGCTGGAGAAGCTCCGCAGCTTCATCCTCCCCGGCGGCACTCCCGGTGCGGCCCTCCTGCACCAGGCCTGCACGGTGGTCCGGCGCGCCGAGCGCTCCACCTGGGCGGCCCTGGAGGCGCACGGCGAGGTCATGAACCCGCTCACGGCCACCTACCTCAACCGCCTCTCCGACCTCCTCTTCATCCTGGCCCGCACGGCCAACAAGGAGGTCGGCGACGTCCTGTGGGTCCCGGGCGGGGACCGCTAGGACCGGTCGTCAGCGGCAGAACGAGGCCGCGCCGGCAAGTGCCCCGGCGCGGCAGGGCAGCACCGGGCGCGGGCGTTCGTGACGCGGGTGCCCGTGGCGCGGACCCGGCTGCGGGGCGGCGGCGTGCGGGCCGTGGCCCCGGCCCGGGAGGGCGTCGACGCGGCCGATGGCGTTGCCGAAGAGTTCGGTGAACCAGACGTTCCGGTCCGGCCCCGTCGCGATGTTGAAGGGCACCTTCTCCGCGCCGTCCGGCACCGGGAACTCGGCGACCTCCCCCTTCGGGGTGATCCGCCCGATGACACCGAGCTGGTCGGAGTACCACATGTTCCCGTCGGGGCCGCGGGTGATGCCGTCGGCGCTGCCGCCCGGGTTCGGCCGGGGGAAGAGCGTGACGGTGCCCGACGGGGTGATCCGCCCGGGCCGGCCGCGATGTCGGACGGGAACTCGAAGCCGGCGGGCAGCGGGTACTCGGTCACGTTGCCGGAGTGGTCGACACGGCCGATCTTTCCCGCGAACAGCTCCGTGAACCACACACCGCCGGTGCCGGCCGCGAGGTGGTACGGGAAGGCGTCCGGTGTGGGGACGGCGTACTCGGTGACGGTTCCGTCGAGCCGCATCCGCCCGATCTTGTTCGTACCGCTCTCGGTGAACCACAGCGCCCGGTCCGGTCCCGCCGTGATCCCCGTGGGGGAGCTCGCGGGGGTCGTGACCGGATACTCCGTCACGTCCCCCACGTCGGCACGGGCGGGAGCGGCTTGTACCGCGACCGCGAGCAGCGCGCCCAGGGAAGCGGTGAGCATGCGGTCGATTCGTCGGCGGATCGTCGGCGTGCCCGGCATGGACCAGCCCCTCTGGGTGAGCGGCGGGAGAGTGACAGGTGATGGCCTACCAGCTCACGCCCGCGCCCGCCCGGCCGCCGCCACCGAGTCGACCGCGAACCAGCCGACTGCCGTAGCGCGGGCCGTCCGCCCGAACCTAGAGCCTGTCGGGCGCGTCCACCGAGTCGCGCAGGGCGGCTTTCGCCGGTGCCGGCTTCGGCCACACCGTGTAGGCGACGGCGATCAGGGCGTGGATGCCGGCCACCCGCAGCGCCGTGAGCTGCCACCCGCGCAGCACGGTGGTATCGCCCGAGGCGCCGACGTACCAGATCGCCGCCTGCAGCAGAGCGGCCGCGACGGCCGCCGCGAGGAGGGTCCGGGCGACGAGCTTCCACTCGTGGACGGCCCGCGCCGTGCCGTGACCGGCGCCGGCCGGCTTCGGACCCCCGGCCAGCCGGTACGCGGCGTGGCCGTCGAGCCAGCGCACGGTGTAGTGCCCGTAGGCGGCGGTGTAGCCGAGGTACAGCGCGGCGAGCCCGTGCTTCCAGTCCGGCTCGGCGCCGCCGCGCAGGTCCACGGCGGTGGCCGCCAGCAGCGCCAGCTCCAGGAGCGGCTCGCACAGCAGGACGGCCGCGCCGGTCCTCGGCATCTTCGCGAGGTAGCGCAGGGCCAGACCACCGGCCAGCAGGACCCAGAAGCCGACTTCACAGGCGATGATCAGGGTGACGAGCACGGGAGTCTCCGTTCCTGCGGTGGGATGCGGGGTGGGGATACGGGGAGGGGTTGCGGGGTGGGGATGCGGGGAGGGGATGCCTCCAGCTTCCCGCCCGCTTCGCGCGGATTCCTCGTCGCCGATGACGAATGCCGGGGCGGCCGTCTGCATCCTTCGATGTACGGGCCCGCCCGAAAAGCAGCCGCGATGGCGACGCCCGCCCCCGCCGCAGCCTGTTTGGATGGGCCCGTGACCCTCAAGATCCCGCCACCGCACCGCGACGACGTGCTGCTCGCCGTGGGCAGCGTGGCCGCCGGCCTGCTCCTGTGGTGGCTCGGGGTGTACAGCTCCCCCACCCGGGAGCTGTTTCCCGCCTGGGCGGCCCTGGTCCCGCTCCTGGCCCTCGGCCCGATGGAGCTGCTGCGCCGCAGCATGCCCCGGGTGACCCTGGCGGTCGGCACCGCGGGGCTGATCGCCGACCAGTTCACCGTGGGGAACCTGGCCACCGTCCTGATCTTCACCGATCTGATGTACGCGGCCGTGGTCTACGGCAAACCCGCCATGGCCCGCCGCCTCCCGGTCCAGACCGGCCTGATCACCATCGCCGTCACCATCGCCTCCGTGGCCTGGCTGCGGACCCCTCAGGCCCTGCTCATCGGCGTGATCACCGGCATCGTCAGCTTCGGTCCGGCGCTGACCGGCGCCACCCTGCGCAACCACCGCGAGGCCGCCATCGCCGCCCGGCTGCGCGCGGAGCAGACCGCGCTGCTGGCCGAGATGGACCGGTCTCAGGCGATTGTCGCCGAGCGCGCCCGGATGGCCCGCGAGCTGCACGACATGGTGGCCAACCACCTCTCCGCCATCGCCATCCACTCCACCGCGGCGCTCTCCATCGACTCCCCCGCCACCAGCCGCGAGGCGCTCGGGGTGATCCGCGAGAACAGCGTCCAGGGACTGGCCGAGATGCGCCGTCTGATCGGCCTGCTGCGGGACGCGGGCGCCGGGCAGGAGGCCGTCGCCACGCCCTCGCTGGACGGGCTGGACGCCCTGCTGGAGCAGGCCCGTACGAACGGGGCCGCGAGCGGGCTGGACTTCGTACTCCGTGACGACCGGCCGTCCGGGGAGCCCCTGCCCGCCCCCGTAGAGCTGGCGGCGTACCGGATCGTCCAGGAGTCGGTGACCAACGCCCTCAAGCACGCCGCCCCCGGCACGGTCACCGTCCGGCTGGCCCGCGAAGACCTCGCGGCCGGGACCAGGGGCGCGGCCAGGGGCGGGGCCGGCGCGCTGCGGGTGACGGTCGTCTCCCCCTACGGGGACCGCCCCGGCCCCCGCGCACCCGGCTCCGGCGCCGGTCTGATCGGCATGCGCGAGCGGACGGAGCTGCTCGGCGGAGCATTCGAAGCGGGCCGCGCGGACGCGGTCTGGCAGGTCCGGGCGACGCTGCCCGTGGAGGAAGAGGCGGTACGGACGTGACGATCAGGGTCGTGGTGGCGGAGGACCAGAGCGCGGTACGGGCCGGGCTGGTCCTGATCCTGCGCAGCGCCGGCGACATCGAGGTGGCGGGCGAGGCGGCGGACGGGGAGGAGGCCGTGCGCCTGGCCCGCGAGCTGCGGCCGGACCTCGTGCTCATGGACGTGCAGATGCCGCGCCTGGACGGGGTGTCGGCGACCCGCCAGGTGGTCGCGGAGGGCCTGGCCGACGTCCTCGTGCTCACCACCTTCGACCACGATGAGTACGTCTTCGGCGCCCTGCGCGCGGGCGCGGCGGGCTTCCTGCTGAAGGACGCGGACGCGGCGGAGCTGATCGCGGCGGTACGGACCGTCGCGCGCGGGGAGGGCCTGATCGCCCCGGCGGTGACCCGGCGGCTGATCGCGGAGTTCGCGGACCCGCGGCCCGTACGGGTCCCCGTACCGGCGACGGTGGAATCGCTGACACCGCGCGAACGGGAGGTGCTGGGGTGTCTGGGCGAGGGGCTGTCGAACGCGGAGATCGCGGTGCGCCTGGAGATGGCGGAGGCCACGGCGAAGACCCACGTCAGCCGGGTGCTGGCCAAACTGGAGCTGCGCAGCCGGGTCCAAGCCGCCGTTCTGGCACAGGAGTTGGGGATCTAGCCGGATCCGGCCGGAAATGAATCCGAGGCTGCTACGGGAGGTCTGGACCCCTTGACGGTTGGTCCAGACCTTTCTACTCTCACGCACAACTGTGGTGAGCGTGCCATGACAAGACGTCACGGCCCCGCTCACGGGCGGCGCAGGTCCCACCCCCATGCAGCGGCCGTCCCCACGGCCGCTGCGGACCTCGGAGGAGCACCCTTGAGCACAGCACCCCCACGACGCGCACCGCTGTTTCGAAGAGTCGCGGCCGCACTGGCCGTCCTCACCCTGCCCCTGGCCGGACTGGTGGCCATCGCCGGTCCCGCCGAGGCAGCCGCCTCGGCCACCGCGACGTACACCAAGGTCTCCGACTGGGGCTCCGGCTTCGAGGGCAAGTGGACGGTGAAGAACACCGGCACGACCACCCTCAGCAGCTGGACCGTGGAGTGGGACTACCCGGCCGGTACCGCCGTCACCTCCGCCTGGGACGCCACCGTCACCAGCTCGGGCACCCACTGGACCGGCAAGAACGTCGGCTGGAACGGCACCCTCGCCCCCGGCGCCACCGTCAGCTTCGGCTTCAACGGCACCGGCGCCGGCGCCCCCAGCGGCTGCAAGATCAACGGCGGCACCTGCGACGGCGGCACCACCCCCACCGACAACCCGCCCAGCGCCCCCGGCACCCCCACGGCCAGCGGCGTCACGGACACCGGGCTGACCCTCGGCTGGGCCGCGGCCACCGACGACAAGGGCGTCAAGAACTACGACGTCTTCCGCGGCGGCGCCAAGATCGCCACCGTCACCAGCCCCTCGTACACCGACTCGGGCCTGACCAAGGGCACCTCCTACACCTACACGGTCACCGCCCGCGATACCATCGACCAGACCGGCCCCTCCTCCGGCTCCCTCTCGGTGACCACCACCGGCGGCGGCGGAACCGACCCCGGCGACCCCGGCACCCCGGGAGCCAAGGTCAAGCTCGGCTACTTCACGAACTGGGGCGTCTACCAGCGCAACTACCACGTGAAGAACCTGGTCACCTCGGGCACCGCCGCGAAGATCACGCACATCAACTACGCCTTCGGCAACGTCCAGGGCGGCAAGTGCACGATCGGTGACGCCTACGCCGACTACCAGAAGACCTACGACGCCGGCTCCAGCGTCTCCGGCACCGCCGACACCTGGGACCAGCCGGTCGCGGGCAACTTCAACCAGCTGCGCCAGCTGAAGAAGAAGTACCCGAACATCAAGGTCCTCTACTCCTTCGGCGGCTGGACCTGGTCCGGCGGCTTCGGCCAGGCCGCGGCCAACCCGGCCGCCTTCGCCCAGTCCTGCTACGACCTGGTCGAGGACCCGCGCTGGGCCGACGTCTTCGACGGCATCGACATCGACTGGGAGTACCCGAACGCCTGCGGCCTGTCCTGCGACACCAGCGGGGCCGCCTCCCTGAAGAACGTGCTCTCCGCGCTGCGCACCAAGTTCGGCAGCAGCAACCTGGTCACCGCCGCCATCTCCGCCGACGGCTCCAACGGCGGCAAGCTCGACGCGGCCGACTACGCGGGCGCCGCCCAGTACGTCGACTTCTACAACGTCATGACCTACGACTTCTTCGGCGCGTGGGCGGCGCAGGGCCCGACGGCCCCGCACTCCCCGCTCACCTCGTACA
Organism: Streptomyces sp. NBC_01264; assembly: GCF_026340675.1. NCBI lineage: Bacteria > Bacillati > Actinomycetota > Actinomycetes > Kitasatosporales > Streptomycetaceae > Streptomyces > Streptomyces sp. NBC_01264. The sequence continues at coordinate 6,516,721 of NZ_JAPEOX010000001.1, read as the reverse complement.
CCGGCATCCCGATCGCCGGCTTCAACTCCGAGGCCGCGATCACCAAGCTCAAGGGCAAGGGCATCGCCGGCTCCAAGCTCAACCTCGGCATCGGCTTCTACGGCCGCGGCTGGACCGGCGTCACCCAGGCCACCCCCGGCGGCACCGCCACCGGACCGGCCCCGGGCACCTACGAGCAGGGCATCGAGGACTACAAGGTCCTCAAGAGCTCCTGCCCCTCCACCGGCACCGTCGCCGGCACGGCCTACGCCAAGTGCGGCAGCAACTGGTGGAGCTACGACACCCCCGCCACCATCGCCTCGAAGATGGCCTGGACGAAGCAGCAGAACCTCCGGGGAGCCTTCTACTGGGAGTTCAGCGGCGACACCGCGAACGGCGAACTGGCCACAGCGGTCTCCGCCGGCCTCTCGTAACCCCTGAGCGCACGGCCCGGTGAGAGACGAAGCCGGGGAGACGGGGTCCGCCCCCCGTCTCCCCGGCTTCTCCCTTTTTACGCGCGGGACTCCGTCCGGCGGGGACGACCGCTGCCGGCCTCAGGCCACGTTCACCCGTTGCCCGGGCGGCGCGGCCTCCAGCCAGGCCAGGAAACCGGTCAGCGCGTCATCGCTCATCGCCAGCTCCAGGCGGGTGCCGCGATGCGCGCAGCAGAGTACGACGGCGTCGGAGAGCAGGGCCAGCTCCTCCTCGCCCTCGGGCGCACGGCGGGCCACGACCTCGATGGAGGACCGCTCCAGCAGCCGGCGCGGCCGCGGGGAGTAGCTGAAGACACGGAACCAGTCGATGCGGTCACCGCTGTAGCGCGCGACCCCGTACACCCAGCCCTTGCCGGAGACGTCCGGTTCCTCGGACACCCCCCAGCGCATGCTGCAGTCGAAGGTGCCGCCGGAGCGCTGGATCAGCCTGCGGCGCAGCCCGAACACAAACAGCCCGATCACCACCAGGGCTACGACGACCAGGCCGCTCACAAGCAGAGCGAGGAGCATCTTTCACCGACCTCCTCGCTCATCGAATGACGCACATCCAAAAACGCACCCGCATCGCCTCAGCCGCGACCCGGTCCGGAAAATTCCGGAACAGGCCGCGGCTGAGGTTTAAAGCTCTTACCGGTACCGGGGCTCAGCGCCCCGAAACCGCGCGCAGCCGGACATCGGCGCGACGCTCGGAGACCGAATCGGTCTCCGCCTTCGCGCGCTCCAGTGCCCGCTCCGCCCGCTCGACATCGATCTCGTCGGCAAGCTCGGCGATCTCGGCCAGCAGGGACAGCTTGTTGTCCGCGAACGAGATGAATCCGCCGTGCACCGCGGCGACGACAGTGTTGCCGCCGACGGTACGGATGGTCACCGGGCCCGATTCCAGCACACCGAGAAGCGGCTGGTGACCGGGCATGACGCCGATGTCGCCGGACGTGGTGCGGGCGACAACCAGGGTGGCCTCGCCGGACCAGACATTCCGGTCCGCCGCGACCAGCTCGACGTGCAGCTCAGCAGCCATGGTGGCTCCTCGGGTCACCACCCGGCCCAATGGCCGGGTGTTGGGTCAAATTCTAATGGGCGTGAGGAGAGGGACGGGACACACCCGCCCCTCTCCGTCGATCAGCTGTGCTCACGGATGAGCGCGGCTTCAGGAGACGCCCAGCTCCTTGGCGTTGGCCTTCAGGTCCTCGATGCCACCGCACAGGAAGAACGCCTGCTCGGGGAAGTGGTCGTAGTCGCCGTCGCAGATCGCGTTGAAGGCGACGATCGACTCGTCGAGCGGAACGTCCGAACCGTCCACGCCGGTGAACTGCTTGGCGACGTGGGTGTTCTGCGACAGGAAGCGCTCGACACGACGGGCACGGTGGACAACGAGCTTGTCCTCCTCGCCCAGCTCGTCGATACCGAGGATCGCGATGATGTCCTGGAGGTCCTTGTACTTCTGCAGGATCCCCTTGACGCGCATCGCCGTGGCGTAGTGGTCCGCCGCGATGTACCGCGGGTCGAGGATGCGGGACGTCGAGTCCAGCGGGTCCACGGCCGGGTAGATGCCCTTCTCGGAGATCGGACGGGAAAGAACCGTCGTCGCGTCGAGGTGGGCGAAGGTGGTGGCCGGCGCCGGGTCGGTCAGGTCGTCCGCGGGGACGTAGATCGCCTGCATCGAGGTGATCGAGTGACCGCGGGTCGAGGTGATGCGCTCCTGCAGCAGACCCATCTCGTCAGCCAGGTTCGGCTGGTAACCCACGGCGGACGGCATGCGGCCCAGAAGGGTCGACACCTCCGAACCGGCCTGGGTGTAACGGAAGATGTTGTCGATGAAGAAGAGCACGTCCTGCTTCTGCACATCGCGGAAGTACTCCGCCATGGTCAGACCGGCCAGGGCGACGCGCAGACGGGTGCCCGGGGGCTCGTCCATCTGCCCGAAGACAAGCGCCGTCTTGTCGATGACGCCGGACTCGGCCATTTCCTCGATGAGGTCGTTGCCCTCACGGGTACGCTCACCGACGCCCGCGAAGACCGACACACCGTCGTGGTTGTTGGCGACGCGGTAGATCATTTCCTGGATCAGAACGGTCTTGCCGACACCGGCACCACCGAACAGACCGATCTTTCCACCCTTGACGTACGGGGTGAGAAGGTCGATGACCTTGACGCCGGTCTCGAACATCTCGGTCTTCGACTCGAGCTCGTCGAAGCGGGGCGCCTTGCGGTGGATCGGCCAGCGCTCGGTGACGTTGGCGTTCTCCTCCGGGTAGTTCAGCACCTCACCCAGGGTGTTGAAGACCTTGCCCTTGGTGAAGTCGCCCACGGGGACGGTGATGCCCTCGCCCGTGTTGACCACCGTGGCCTGGCGGACCAGACCGTCGGTCGGCTGCATCGAGATGGTACGGACGAGGCCGTCACCCAGGTGCTGCGCGACCTCGAGGGTCAGGGTCTTGAGCTTGCCGTCCTCGGCCGGGTCTGCGACCTCGACCTTGAGGGCGTTGTAGATCTCGGGCATGGCGTCGACGGGGAACTCCACGTCGACGACCGGGCCGATGACCCGGGCAACGCGGCCCGTGGCGGCGGCCGTCTCAATGGTCGTCATTACTTGTCACTCCCCGCGGTCGCGTCTGCCATGGCGCTGGCGCCACCGACGATCTCGCTGATTTCCTGGGTGATTTCGGCCTGGCGGGCCGCGTTGGCAAGCCGGGAGAGGCTCTTGATGAGGTCTCCGGCGTTGTCGGTCGCCGACTTCATCGCGCGGCGGCGGGCGGCGTGCTCGGAAGCGGCCGACTGCAGCAGTGCGTTGTAGATGCGGCTCTCGACGTAGCGCGGCAGAAGGGCGTCGAGGACGTCCTCCGCCGACGGCTCGAAGTCGAACAGCGGAAGGATCTCGCCCTTCGCGCCGGTCTCTTCTTCGACCTTGTCGAGGCTGAGCGGCAGCATCCGGCCGTCCACCGCGTTCTGCGTCATCATCGACACGAATTCCGTGTAGACGATGTGCAGCTCGTCGACGCCACCCTCGGCCGTAACCGTCTCGATGGCCTCGATCAGCGGCGCCGCGACGCGCTTGGCGTCGGCGTAGGCCGGGCTGTCGGTGAAGCCGGTCCACGACTCCGCGACCTTGCGCTCGCGGAAGCCGTAGTAGGCGACACCCTTACGGCCGACGATGTACGTGTCGACCTCCTTGCCCTCGCCGCGCAGCCGCTCGGTGAGCCGCTCCGCCTGCTTGATGGCGTTCGAGGAGTAGCCGCCGGCCAGACCGCGGTCGCTCGTGATGAGCAGGACCGCGGCACGCACCGGTGCCTCGACCTCGGTCGTCAGGGCGTGCTTGGTGTTCGAACCGGTCGCCACCGCGGTCACCGCACGGGTGAGCTCGGTCGCGTACGGCATCGATGCCGCCACCTTGCGCTGCGCCTTGACGATGCGCGAGGCGGCGATCATTTCCATCGCCTTGGTGATCTTCTTGGTCGCCGTGACGGCACGGATACGACGCTTGTAGACCCGGAGCTGCGCTCCCATGAGTCAGCTTCCTTCCGTCGTCACTTGGAGACGTTGACGGCCGGCGCGTCCTCGCCCAGGAGCTTGCCGTCCGAGGTCTCGAACCCACGCTTGAAGTCAGCGATGGCGTCAGCGATGGAGGTGAGGGTGTCGTCCGACATCTTGCCGCCGTCCGCGATGGAGGTGAGGAGGTCCTTGCGCGAGACGCGCAGGTGCTCCAGCAGCTCCGACTCGAAGCGACGGATGTCGTTGACCGGGACCTCGTCCATCTTGCCGGTGGTACCGGCCCAGACGGAGATGACCTGCTCCTCGACGGGCATCGGCTGGTACTGGCCCTGCTTCAGCAGCTCCACCAGACGCTTGCCGCGCTCCAGCGAGGCCTTCGACGCGGCGTCCAGGTCGGAACCGAAGGCGGCGAACGCCTCCAGCTCACGGTACTGGGCGAGGTCCAGGCGCAGACGGCCGGAAACCTGCTTCATGGCCTTGTGCTGGGCCGAGCCACCGACGCGGGAGACCGAGATACCGACGTTCAGCGCCGGGCGCTGGCCCGCGTTGAACAGGTCGGACTCGAGGAAGCACTGGCCGTCGGTGATGGAGATGACGTTGGTCGGGATGAACGCCGACACGTCGTTCGCCTTGGTCTCGACGATCGGCAGACCGGTCATCGAACCGGCACCCATGTCGTCGGAGAGCTTGGCGCAACGCTCCAGCAGACGGGAGTGCAAGTAGAAGACGTCGCCCGGGTAGGCCTCGCGGCCCGGCGGACGGCGCAGCAGCAGCGACACGGCGCGGTAGGCGTCGGCCTGCTTCGACAGGTCGTCGAAGATGATCAGGACGTGCTTGCCGGCGTACATCCAGTGCTGGCCGATGGCCGAACCGGTGTACGGCGCCAGGTACTTGAAGCCGGCCGGGTCGGACGCCGGGGCGGCGACGATCGTCGTGTACTCGAGCGCACCGGCGTCTTCCAGGGCGCCGCGAACGGACGCGATGGTCGAGCCCTTCTGGCCGATGGCGACGTAGATGCAGCGGACCTGCTTGTTCACGTCGCCAGAGCGCCAGTTGTCGCGCTGGTTGATGATCGTGTCGACGGCAAGAGCGGTCTTGCCGGTCTGACGGTCACCGATGATCAGCTGACGCTGACCACGGCCGACCGGCACCATCGCGTCGATGGCCTTGTAGCCGGTCTGCATCGGCTCGTGGACCGACTTGCGGACCATGACGCCGGGGGCCTGCAGCTCGAGGGCGCGGCGGCCCTCCGTCGCGATCTCGCCGAGACCGTCGATCGGGTTGCCGAGCGGGTCGACGACGCGGCCGAGGTAGCCCTCGCCGACGCCGACGGAGAGCACCTCACCGGTGCGCTGCACCGGCTGGCCCTCCTCGATACCGCTGAACTCGCCGAGGACGACCGCACCGATCTCGCGCTCGTCGAGGTTCAGGGCGAGACCGAGGGTTCCGTCCTCGAACTTCAGCAGTTCGTTCGCCATGGCGGAGGGCAGGCCCTCCACCTTCGCGATGCCGTCGCCGGCAACGCTGACCGTTCCGACCTCCTCGCGCGAGGCCGCGTCCGGCTGGTACGACTGGACAAAGTTCTCCAGTGCGTCCCGGATCTCCTCCGGCCGGATCGTGAGCTCCGCCATCTGGGTTCCCTGCTCTCCTTGTTGGGCCTGAAGCTTCTTAGGGGTCTGGGGGCGACCCCCAGGAATCTTCTGCAAGTTCTGCACGGCCCAACCGGGCCGCTGGCAATACTTTTTTCTAATGTGTGGCTGGTCAGCCGGCCATGCGGCGCGACGCCTCGGCGATGCGGTCCGCGATGGTGCCGTCGATGACCTCGTCGCCGACCCGCACCGAGATCCCGCCGAGGACCGTGGGGTCCACGTCGAGGTTCAGGTGCATCGGGCGGCCGTACAGCTTGGCCAGCACCGCGCCGAGACGCTGCTTCTGGACATCGCTGAGCGGAACCGCGGTGGTCACGGTGGCGACCATGCGGCCACGACGCTCGGCGGCGACCTTCGAAAGGGACTCGAGGCCCGCTTCCAGGCTACGTCCACGCGGGTGCGTGACGAGACGCGTGACCAGCCGCTCGGTGACGGCGTTCGCCTTGCCGCCGAGCAGGCTGCGGAGCAGCTGGCTCTTGGCGGCGGCGGTCGCCGACCGGTCGGTCAGTGCTGCGCGCAGCTCGGTGTTCGAGGTGACGATCCGGCCGAAGCGGAACAGCTCGTCCTCGACGTCGTCGAGGCCACCGGCGGCCTGGGCCGCCGTGAGGTCGGCGGTGGCCGCCAGAACCTCGAGCGAGTCCACCAGGTCACGGGACTGCGACCAGCGGGACCGGACCATTCCGGACACCAGGTCGAGGGTTTCCCCGCCCACCTGGCCGCCCAGCAGGCGGTTTGCCAGCTCGGCCTTGGCCTCGCCGGACTGCGCCGGGTCCGTGATGACCCGACGCAGCGAGACCTCACGGTCGAGCAGCGCGGTGACGGACGCCAGCTCGCCGGCGAGCTTCGCCGCGTCGACGGACGTGTTGTCCGTCAGCGCGTCGAGACGCTCGCGGGCGGTGGCCAGCGCGTCGCGGCTCGCTCCGTTCATCGGGCGGCCTCGGCCTTCTCCTCAAGCTCGCTGAGGAAGCGGTCGATCGTGCGGCTCTGCCGGGCGTGGTCCTCGAGGGACTCGCCGACAAGCTTTCCGGCCAGGTCGGTCGCCAGCTTGCCGACGTCCTGACGGAGGGCGGAAGAGGCAGCCTTGCGGTCAGCCGCGATCTGGGCGTGACCGGCAGCGATGATCTCCTCACGCTGCCGCTGGCCCTCTGCGCGAAGTTCTTCCTTCAGCGCGGTGCCCTGCTCCAGAGCGTCCTGGCGCAGGCGAGCGGCCTCGTGCCGGGCTTCGGCGAGCTGGGCCTTGTACTGCTCCAGAACGCTCTGAGCCTCGGTCTGAGCGGCCTCAGCCTTTTCGATACCGCCTTCGATGGCCTCGCGGCGCTCGTCCAGAACCTTGTTGATGTTCGGGAGGAGCTTCTTCGCGAGGAAACCGAAGACGATGACGAAGGCGATCAGACCGATGACGAGCTCGGGGATCGGCGGAATGAGGGGGTTTTCCCCACCCTCAGCCGCGAGAACCAGGAGGTTCACATCAGTGCCTTTCGTCGATTCGGACTAGTCGTGGAGTTCGTCTTAGTAGACGAACGGCATGACCAGACCGATGAGGGCGAGCGCCTCACAGAAGGCGAAGCCGAGGATCTGGTTGGCGCGGATCAGACCGGCAGCCTCGGGCTGACGGGCAAGAGCCTGCGTGCCGTTACCGAAGATGATGCCGACGCCGACGCCGGGGCCGATGGCGGCGAGGCCGTAGCCGACAGAGCTGAGGGAGCCGGTGACGCCTTCGGCGGCAGCGAGGATCTGGGACATGCCAGTTCTTCCTTCTCTTTCATGGACCGGTGGGGGTTGGCCACCGGACGATTCGGGGGGATTGCAGGAGCGGGCTGTGGCTCAGTGGTGCTCGGCGAGCGCGCCCTGCAGGAAGCTGCAGGCCAGGAGGACGAAGACGTACGCCTGGACAGCCTGGATGAAGAGTTCGAACGCGGTCATCACGATGACCATGACGAACGAGACGCCCGCGTAGGCGATGCCGATCCCGTTCAGCAGGTACCAGCTGGCGATGGTGAACAGCAGCAGCAGGGTGTGACCGGCGAACATGTTCGCGAACAGTCGGACCGCGTGGGTGAAGGGGCGGACGATGACGTTCGAGAAGAACTCGATGACCATGACCAGCGGGAGGACCGGGCCGAGCGACTTGTCGTAGCCGGTCAGGTTCTTGAAGCCGCCGACGAAGCCGTGGCGCTTGAACGTCACGCTCATCCAGATCACGTAGACGATCAGGGCGAGCCCGACCGGGTACGAGAAGATCGCCGTCACCGGGAACTGGGCGATCGGAATGATCGACCAGAGGTTCAGGATCCAGACGAAGAAGAACAGCGAGACCATGAAGGGGACATACTTCTCGCCCTCCTTCTTGCCGAGCGTCTCGTACACGATGCCGCGGCGCACGAAGTCGTAGCCGGCCTCGGCCACCATCTGCAGCTTGCCCGGGACGACCTTCGGCTTGCGGAAGGCGGCCCAGAAGAAGGCGACGATGACGACCGTGCCGAGCAGGGCGAGCAGCATCGTCTTGTTGAAGTACGCGTTGCTGTCACCGTCCCCGAAGATCGGCTGGAACAGGAACGAGTGCAGGCCGGGAGCCGGGAATCCACAACCGTCGAAGATGTGGCAATCGGTCTCGAAGGCGAGCACCGTAGTCGGGTCAGCACTCACCGCGGGCTCCTTCAGCGTGGCGCATAGGTACGGCAACCTCGTTGTGTCGGCGCGGCGGACAGCCGCTGTTCGGCACTGGACTGGTGTAACGGATGTGGGGGCGGCTATCGGGCATCGAGCCTCGCGATGGAACAGGCGTCAGCTCGGATGCCCGCGCCAGCATTGCCACAGTTGAAACCGGACGATAGCAGCATCCCGAACGCGTACTTATTCCGCCCCTACCCCTCACGGCTTCTGGCCCGAATTTCCGGGCTTGTCGCCCTTCATCGAGTCAGGTTCGACGTAAAGGATCTTGGCCTTCATATGAGCACGCGCCTGTGCGGCGATCCACACCAGGGTGGCGACGACGAGCGTGATGGCGAAGGCCTTGGGGTTGAACAGCGTCGTGTTCTTGAACACGGCGAGAAAGACGAAGAGCAGCAGGATCTGGGCCGTATAGAGCATGAGCCCCATGGCCTGGAACAGGTGCGGAAGTGATTTCGCCGTGCGCTGCAGTACGAGGAATCCGATGCCCATGAACAGCATCACCACGACCGTCGCGACGACGGCGCCCACGGCCCCCTTGCCACCGGCGACGATCCCACTGATGACGGCGGCGAGAGTGCCGGCGACAGCCGTGGGAACGGCGGATTGCAGGAGGGATCGGACGTCATCTGACCGCATGGCGGTTTGCTCCGCGTGGTGGTGGGGGCACTGGGACTCGTACAGGACGAGCGTAAGCCCGGTCCGAGAGGGAACCTCGGGCCAATGGACCGTCGCACTACGGTCCTTCGGCTCTGTCGCCGGGTTTAGTGAACGGTATCACAAAGTATTTGATGAGAGCTTTACTCGGAGGGTGTGCGGACTGTCACACATGAGAGTGACCCTGCGCGTGTGTGCGCGACACGCAACTGGGTTGTCTGGTAAAGGGGGTTCATGTCCGACATGCGTCACGGACGTCAGCGCGAGGAGCCGGCCTTACGCCGGTCGGGGAAGCGCGAACGGGGGCCGATGGCGGTCGCCCCGTTGACGCCGGAGACTCCCGCCGCGATCGGCCGGGCGGGCTCGGGCTCCGCCGCGGAATCGTCCTGCAGGGCCGCCTCCGCGGCCCGTTCGGCGTGCCGGTAGCGCGGCGGGACCAGCCGCTCCGCCCACTGCGGGGCCCTCGGGGTGAAGCGCGGCAGCAGGAGCAGCAGCAGGCCCACGGCGCTCAGCGCGGAGATCGCCAGCACGATCCACATCGAGGCGGAATGCACCGAGTACGCCACGGTGCCGAAGGCGATCAATCCTGACCAGAAGTACATGATGAGCACGGCGCGGCTGTGCGAATGCCCGAGTTCCAGCAGCCGGTGGTGCAGGTGTCCGCGGTCCGCGGCGAAGGGCGACTGGCCCTTCCAGGTGCGGCGCACGATGGCGAGGACCAGGTCCGTCATCGGGATCGCGATGATCGTGAGCGGCAGGATCAGCGGGATGAAGACCGGCAGCATCGCGTGGGTCGCGTTGCGCTCGCCGCCCACGAACAGCGCCATCGCGTCCGGGTCCACCTGTCCGGTGACGGAGATGGCGGCGGCGGCCAGCACCAGGCCGATGAGCATCGAGCCGGAGTCGCCCATGAAGATCCGGGCGGGGTGCATGTTGTGCGGCAGGAAGCCGAGGCACATGCCCATCAGGATGGCGGCGAAGAGGGTCGCGGGCGCGGCCGCCTCGATCCCGTAGCCGAACCAGATCCGGTAGGCGTAGAGGAAGAACGCACAGGTCGCGATGCAGACCATGCCGGCGGCGAGGCCGTCGAGGCCGTCCACGAAGTTCACCGCGTTGATGGTGATCACGACGAGGGCCACGGTGAGCAGGTTGCCCTGCCAGGGGGTGAGCGAGACCGTCCCGATGCCCGGGATCGGGATCCACAGGATGGTCAGGCCCTGCATGCACATCACGCCGGCGGAGATCATCTGCGCGCCGAGCTTGATCAGGGCGTCGAGCTCGAACTTGTCGTCGAGTACGCCGACCAGCCAGATCAGGGCCGCCCCGGAGAGCAGGGCCCGCGGCTCGTTGGACAGCTCGAAGACCCCGTTGAGGTTCTGCAGGTGGTCCGCGACGAGCAGTCCGGCGCACAGTCCGCCGAACATCGCGATGCCGCCGAGCCGTGGAGTGGGCTCCCGGTGCACGTCGCGGGCGCGGATCTCCGGCATCGCTCCCACGGCGATCGCGAACTTCCGCACGGGCCCGGTGAGTAGATAAGTCACCGCGACCGTGACGCAAAGCGTCAGCAGATATTCACGCACGGGCTGCCCCAGATGTATCGCCGGCCATCTCAGCCCCACACACTAGCTGCGAAGTACTCACTGCCGGGGACGCGCAGGGGCGGTATCCCGGTTGCGGTACGTCGTACTCGCCCTGCTTAAACCCCATACGGCGGAAAACTGACCACCAGCTCGTTGACGTCCCTACGGATCTTCGCGGGCTCCCCGCCCGCCAGCGCGGCCGTGAACAGCTCGGCGATCCGGCCCATCTCCGCCTCCCCCATCCCCTGCGTGGTCACCGCCGCGGTACCGAGGCGGATGCCGCGCTGATCACCGTACGGAAGGGCGCAGGTGTCCAGCACGATGCCGGCGGCGGCCAGCCGGCCCCGGGCGCCCGCGCCGTCGAGGCCCAGCGGCGCGGGGTCGGCGGTGATCAGGTGGGTGTCGGTACCGCCGGTGGTGATCGCGAACCCGCGGGCGGCGAGCGCGTCGGCCAGGGCGCGGCCGTTGGCGACCACCCGGTGCGCGTAGGAGGTGAAGGCGGGCCCGGCGGCCTCGCCGAAGGCCACGGCCTTGGCCGCGATGGTGTGCATCTGCGGGCCGCCCTGGGTGAAGGGGAACACCGCCCGGTCGATCCGCTCCGCGAACTCGGCTCCGCACAGGATCATCCCGCCGCGCGGGCCCCGGAGCACCTTGTGGGTGGTGGCCACGACGATGTCCGCGTAGGGCACGGGGCTGGGCGCCGCCCCGCCGGCCACGAGTCCGATGGGGTGGGCGGCGTCGGCGATCAGGAAGGCCCCGACCTCGTCGGCGATCTCCCGGAACGCGGAGTACTCGGGGTGCCGCGGATAGGAGATGGAGCCGCACACGATGGCCCTGGGCCGGTGCTCGTGCGCGAGCCGCTGCACCTCGGTGTAGTCGATGAGCCCGGTCTCGGCGTCCACTCCGTACCCGACGAAGTCGAACCAGCGCCCGGAGAAGTTGGCGGGCGACCCGTGCGTGAGGTGTCCCCCGGAGGTGAGCGCCATGGCCAGCACGGTGTTCCCGGGCCGCAGCAGCGCGGCGTACGCGGCGAGCACGGCGGCGGATCCGGAGTGCGGCTGCACGTTCGCGTGCTCGGCGCCGAAGAGGGCGCGGGCCCGCTCGACGGCGATCCGCTCGGCGAGGTCGGCGTACTCGCAGCCGCCGTGGTGGCGGGCGCCGGGGTACCCCTCGGCGTACTTGTTGGCGAGCGCCGATCCGAGTGCGGTGAGCACGGCGGCGGAGGTGAAGTTCTCCGCGGCGATCAGCTGCAGCCCGGCCGCCTGACGCTGCCGCTCCCCGTCGAGGACGTCGGCCATCTGCGGATCCTGCTGCCGCAGCAGGTCCAGGGGCTGGGTGATGACGCTCATGGCGCGACTCCAGGGGGGTACCGCATACCGGGTACCAGCCACTGTAGGCCGGGCCCGCGCATCCCGCCCTGCGGCGCCGGTCCAGCCTCGCCGGCGTTTGGGCATTTCAGCCGTTCGGCGTTTGAGGACCGGGGTCTGGGGCGGAGCCCCAGGGGGGCCGGGCGGAGCCCGGAGAACGGTGGAACCGGGGGTCCCCCCGGACGGAGTCTGGGGGAGGGTAGGGGACAGCCCCGCAGGGCAACCGCACCCGGCACCGCCGGCCTCAGCGGGAAGCCGTGACGCCCGTCAGGGCCGTGACCACGGGGTCCAGCGCCTGGTTGATCTCGTCGCCGATCGACCGGAAGAAGGTGATCGGCGCCCCGTACGGGTCGTACACCTCATCCGCGTCGGGCGAGGGGGCCAGCAGCCACCCCCGCAACGCGGCGGCGGCACGGACCAGCGCACGGGCCCGCTCCACCATCCCGTCCTCCAGCGGCGGCAGCGTCGCAGGGTCTATCGCCCGGACCAGCCGGGTGAACTCCTTCAGGGTGAAGGTGCGCAGCCCCGCCGAGTGCCCCATCGAGATCACCTGGGCACGGTGGTCGCGGGTGGCGGTCAGGACCAGGTCCGCGCGTATGACGTGCTCGTCCAGCAGTTCCCGGCCGGTGAATCCGGAGGCGTCCGCCCCGAAGTCGGCCAGCACGGCGGCCGCGTTGGCCTCCATGGGCGCGCCCTCGTGGCCCCAGGTGCCCGCGCTCTCGACGATCAGGTCGCCGGTGACGGGGCCGCCGAGCCGGTGGGACAGCGCGTGCCGCGTCAGCCGCTCGGTGATGGGCGAGCGGCACACGTTGCCGGTGCTGACGTGGAGTATGCGGAAGGTGCTGTCCCCGGCTATGCCACGCCCCTCAGGGCTCACGGGGCCACCTCGAGGTCGGGCACGACCTCCCGCAGCTGCTCGGCGGTCAGTGCCCCCTCGCGCAGCAGGACGGGAACCTTCCCGGTGACGTCGACGATCGACGAGGGCTGCATGCCCGGGGTCGGGCCGCCGTCCAGGTACACGGACACGGAGTCGCCGAGCATCTCTCGGGCCGCGTCGCAGTCCTCCGGCGCGGGGTGTCCGGTCAGGTTCGCCGAGGACACCGCCATCGGGCCGACCTCGGTCAGCAGCTCGATCGCGACGGGGTGCAGGGGCATGCGTACGGCCACGGTGCCGCCGGTCTCGCCCAGGTCCCACGCCAGCGAGGGCTGGTGCTTGGCGACGAGGGTCAGCGCGCCGGGCCAGAAGGCGTCGACGAGCTCCCACGCCTGCTCGGAGAAGTCCGTGACCAGGCCGTGCAGGGTGTTCGGGGAACCGATGAGGACGGGGGTGGGCATGTTGCGGCCGCGGCCCTTGGCGGCGAGCAGGTCGCCGACGGCCTCCGCGCTGAAGGCGTCCGCGCCGATCCCGTACAGGGTGTCCGTGGGCAGCACGACGAGCTCGCCACGACGTACGGCGGAGGCGGCTTCGCGCAGGCCCGTCTTGCGGTCCGTCGCGTCGTTGCAGTCGTATCGCCGGGCCATCAGCGGGCCTCCTCGTGCAGCGGGGTGGTGGCGGGAATGCGCGCGGTGACCGCGCCGGCCGGGGCGGGTCCGGTCACGGCGGGGCCCGTCACGGCATGGCCTTGCGGGCGGTGGCGAAGCGCGGGCGCTTGTTGAGGTCGGGGTGGTCGGCGGCGTCGGCCCAGCCCCGCTCCTCGGCGAAGATCCACGGGACCTGGCCGCCCTGGGTGTCGGCGTGCTCGATGACCACGATGCCGCCGGGCCGCAGCAGCCGGTGGGCGGTGCGCTCGATGCCGCGGATGGTGTCCAGGCCGTCCTCGCCGGAGAACAGCGCCATCTCGGGGTCGTGGTCGCGGGCCTCGGGTGCCACGTACTCCCACTCGGTGAGCGGGATGTACGGCGGGTTGGAGATGACCAGGTCGACCTGTCCGTCCAGCTCGGGCAGCGCGCTGAGCGCGTTGCCCTGGTGGACGGTGACGCGGGAGCCCTCGGCGTTCTTACGGGTCCACCGCAGGGCGTCCTCGGACAGCTCGACGGCGTGCACGCGCGAGCGCGGCACCTCCTGCGCCATGGCCAGCGCGATGGCGCCGGAGCCGGTGCAGAGGTCCACGATCAGCGGCTCGACCACGTCCATCGCCCGGACGGCCTGTATGGCCCAGTCCACGACCGACTCGGTCTCGGGCCGGGGCACGAAGACCCCGGGCCCGACCTGGAGCTCCAGGTAGCGGAAGAAGGCGCGGCCGGTGATGTGCTGAAGCGGCTCGCGCGCCTCGCGGCGGGCGACGGCCTCCCAGTACCGGGCGTCGAAGTCCGCGTCCTTGACGTGGTGGAGTTCCCCCCGCTTGACGCCGTGCACGAAGGCCGCGAGCTCCTCGGCGTCGAAACGCGGTGAGGGCACGCCGGCGGCGGCCAGCCGCTGGGTGGCCTGGGCCACCTCGGCAAGCAGCAAGTTCACGCTGGTCCTCCGGGCTGCTGTCGTACGGGGGGTGGTGCGGGGTCCTGCGGGACGGCTCAGTGCGCGGACGCGAGCTTGGCGGCGGAGTCCGTGTCGACGCAGGCCTGGATGACCGGGTCGAGGTCTCCGTCGAGCACCTGGTCCAAGTTGTACGCCTTGAAGCCCGTCCGGTGGTCCGAGATCCGGTTTTCCGGGTAGTTGTACGTACGGATCTTCTCGGAGCGGTCCACGGAGCGCACCTGGCTGCGGCGCACGTCGGAGGCCTCCTGCTCGGCGGCTTCCTGGGCGGCGGCCAGCAGGCGCGAGCGCAGGATGCGCATCGCCTGCTCCTTGTTCTGGAGCTGGCTCTTCTCGTTCTGGCAGGAGGCGACCACACCGGTCGGGATGTGCGTGATGCGCACGGCCGAGTCGGTGGTGTTGACGGACTGGCCACCGGGGCCCGAGGAGCGGTACACGTCGATGCGGAGGTCGTTCATGTTGACCTCGACCTCCACCTCCTCGGCTTCCGGGGTGACGAGCACGCCGGCGGCGGAGGTGTGGATGCGGCCCTGGGACTCGGTGGCCGGCACGCGCTGGACGCGGTGCACGCCGCCCTCGTACTTCAGGCGGGCCCAGACGCCCTGGCCGGGCTCGGTGGCGCCGTTGCCGCCCTTGGTGCGGACGGAGACCTGGACGTCCTTGTAACCGCCGAGCTCGGACTCGGTGGCGTCGATGATCTCGGTCTTCCAGCCCACGCGCTCGGCGTAGCGCAGGTACATGCGCAGCAGGTCGCCGGCGAACAGGGCGGACTCGTCACCGCCCGCACCCGCCTTGACCTCCAGGAGCACGTCCTTGTCGTCGCTGGGGTCGCGCGGAACGAGCAGCAGGCGGAGCTTCTCGGTGAGCTCTTCGCGCTGTGCGGTCAGTTCCTTGACCTCTGCCACGAAGTCCGGGTCGTCGGCCGCGAACTCCTTCGCCGTCTCGATGTCCTCGGCGGACTGCTTCCAGGCACGGAAGGTCGCGACGATCGGGGTCAGCTCCGCGTAGCGCTTGTTCAGCTTGCGCGCGTTGGCCTGATCCGAGTGGACCGAAGGGTCGGCGAGCTTCTTCTCAAGATCGGCGTGCTCGCCGATCAGTTCCTCGACCGCCTCGAACATCGGGGGCTCCTGAAGATGGTGAATGTGAAGAAAAGGGCTGCGGGACGAGAAAGGCGCCGGTCCGGCTGCCCCCGTACGAACGGGGTGCAGCCGGGGTCCGGCGCCTGAGGCTCGCTACTTCTGTGCAGCCTTGCCGAAGCGGGCCTCGAAGCGCGCCACGCGGCCACCGGTGTCGAGGATCTTCTGCTTGCCCGTGTAGAACGGGTGGCACTCGGAGCAGACCTCGGCTCGGATGGAGCCCTCGGTCAGGGTGCTACGGGTGGTGAACGACGCGCCACAGGTGCAGCTGACCTGGGTCTCGACGTACTGGGGGTGAACATCGCGCTTCAAGGTGTCTCCTAGATTCGGGAGGGCGCCGGGTCGCAGGAGCCGAATTGCGCGCTGCGTGAACCGGGGCCGACAGACCAGTCTGCCAGGACCGGGCTGCCTGTCAAAATTCTGAGGACGCCTCCCTCAACGGAGGGGGGCCGGCATCTATTCCACGGCTGGGCGGAACCCCTCCGACCAGCGGGTTCGGCTACTGGACGACCGTACCGGCGGTGCCCTTGTCACCGGCCGAGTTCGCGGTGGCCTCGGCGGGGACCTGCCGGTCGGCCAGCAGGGCGTCCCAGACCATCTTGGACTCCTTGGTGAGCGGGACGACCCGGTTGGGGTCACGGGTGTCGCCGGTCACCGGCAGGGTGATCATCTGCATGTTCTCGGGGCTGATGCCCTCCAGGCCCTGGGCGAAGCCCATGAGCGACTTCACGTCGCCGAGCGCCTTGTCCGTGGTGATGGCCTTGGTGGCGGTGTCGGCCAGCTCGAGCAGCTTCTTCGGGTTGTCGAAGACGCCGATGCTCTTGACCTGCTTGATCAGCGCCTTGATGAAGGCCTGCTGGAGCTGTATTCGGCCCAGGTCGCCGCCGTCGCCGACGCCGTGGCGGGTACGGACGAGGCCGAGGGCCTGCTCGCCGGTGAGCCTGTTCTTCCCGGCGGGCAGGTTCAGGTGGCTGTAGTCGTCCTTGATCGGCTTGGTGGTCGTCACCTCGACGCCGCCGAGCTTGTCGATGATCTCCTTGAAGCCCGTGAAGTCGACTTCGAGGTAGTGGTCCATGCGGATCCCCGACATCTTCTCCACCGTCGCGACCGCGCAGGCGGCCCCGCCGACGGTGAAGGACTCGTTGAACATCTTGCGCGGGCCGCCCAGGTCGCTCTTGCCGTTCGGGAGCTTGCAGGAGGGCCTGGTCACGAGGGTGTCGCGGGGTATGGACACGACGGTGGCCTTGGTGTGGCCCTCGTTGAGGTGGACGATCATCGCCGTGTCGGAGCGTGCGGAGCCGCCGTCGTCCTGGCCGTACTCGCCGTTGGCGCCGCCGCGGGAGTCGGAGCCGAGGACGAGGATGTCCATCGAGCCGTTGTCGACGTTCTCCGGGCGGTCGGTGCCGAGGGCGGCGTCGATGTCGACCGTCTTGAGGTTGCCGTTGAACTTGAAGTAGAAGTAGCCGAGCCCCGCCCCGCCCAGGAGGACCACGCCTGCGGCGGTCCACGCGGCGATGACGACGGCCCTGCGGCGCGCGGCCGGCTTCCGTCGGCGTCGGCCCGCGCCGGCCCTGCGGCCGCGTCCCCTGTTGTCCTGGCTCATGCTCTCCTCTGCCCGTCTGTGGTCGGCCCGGTTCCCCGTTTCCCTCTGTCAGAGACGGTCGGACGCTTCCCAGGGTTCCACGGCCGTCTGTGCGTCCCGTGTGCGTCCCCCGCGCGACCGGACCCGCAGGCCCCGGTGCCCGGCGGGGAAGAACGCCCCGTGACCCGGCGCCCGCCTGCGGTTTCCCGCGTAGGAGCGGGGTGAGCGCCCGGGGCCGCGCGGGGCACGGAGTGTGGCCAAGGTCGCACCCGCGCACGAAGCGCCGCAGAGCGCCGGGACCCCCGTACGACACGACCGCCCCCGTCGCGGATGCGGCGGGGGCGGTCGTGGTCACGCAGGTGGTGCTACGGGGAGACGTCAGTCGTCGTTCTTGCCCGACGGGGTCGTCTTCGCGATCTGCATGAGGAACTCGGCGTTCGACTTCGTCTGCTTCATCTTGTCGAGGAGCAGCTCGATGGCCTGCTGCGAGTCGAGCGCGTGCAGCACCCGGCGCAGCTTCCAGACGATGGCGAGCTCCTCGCTGTTGAGGAGGATCTCCTCCTTGCGGGTGCCCGAGGGGTCCACGTCCACGGCCGGGAAGATGCGCTTGTCGGCGAGCTTCCGGTCGAGCTTGAGCTCCATGTTGCCGGTGCCCTTGAACTCCTCGAAGATCACCTCGTCCATGCGCGAGCCGGTGTCGACCAGCGCGGTGGCCAGGATGGTCAGCGAGCCGCCGTCCTCGATGTTGCGCGCCGCACCGAAGAAGCGCTTCGGCGGGTAGAGCGCGGTCGAGTCGACACCACCGGACAGGATGCGGCCGGAGGCGGGGGCGGCGAGGTTGTACGCGCGTCCCAGGCGGGTGATGGAGTCCAGCAGGACGACCACGTCGTGACCGAGCTCGACGAGACGCTTGGCGCGCTCGATGGCCAGCTCGGCAACGGTGGTGTGGTCCTCGGCCGGGCGGTCGAAGGTCGAGGAGATGACCTCGCCCTTCACCGACCGCTGCATGTCGGTGACCTCTTCCGGACGCTCGTCGACCAGGACGACCATCAGGTGGCACTCGGGGTTGTTGACCGTGATCGCGTTGGCGATCGCCTGCATGATCATGGTCTTGCCGGTCTTCGGCGGGGCCACGATCAGACCGCGCTGGCCCTTACCGATCGGCGACACGAGGTCGATGATGCGGGTGGTCAGCACGCCCGGGTCGGTCTCCAGGCGGAGCCGGTCCTGCGGGTACAGGGGGGTCAGCTTCTGGAACTCCGGCCGGCCGCGGCCGGATTCGGGCGCCATGCCGTTGACGGAGTCCAGGCGCACGAGCGCGTTGAACTTCTCGCGGCGCTCGCCGTCCTTGGGCTGCCGGACGGCGCCGGTGGTGTGGTCGCCCTTGCGCAGACCGGCCTTGCGGACCTGGGCGAGGGAGACGTACACGTCGTTCGGGCCGGGCAGGTAGCCCGAGGTCCGGATGAACGCGTAGTTGTCGAGGATGTCCAGGATGCCCGCGACGGGGATCAGGACGTCGTCGTCGGCGACCGGGGTCTCCACCGGGGCGAACTCGTCGCGTCCGCGACGGCCACGGCGGTCGCGGTAGCGGCCGCGGCGGCCGCGCCGACCGTCCTCGTCGAAGTCGTCCTGCGGGCCGTTGTCCTGACGGTCCCGGTCCTGACGACCGCCCTGCTGGCCCTGGCCCTGACCCTGACCCTGGCCGCGGCCGCCCTGCTGGCGGTCCTGACGGTCGGTCCGGTCCTGGCGGCCGCCCTGCTGACCCTGACCCTGGTTCTGGCCCTGGCCACCCTGGCCGGCCTGGCCCTGGCCCTGACCCTGGGCGCCCTGGCCCTGGTCGTCGGCCTTGGCACCGCGCTCACGGCGCTCGCGGCGACCGTCGGCGCGGTCGTTGCCCCGCTCACGGCGGTCGCGACGGCCGCGGCCCTCACCCTCCTGGGCCTGGCCCTGGCCGGCGGGAGCGGTGGCGGCCTCGGCCTTCGCCTCGGCCTGTGCGGCCGGAGCGACGGTCTCGGACTTCTGCTCCACCTGGACGGCGGCGGCGGGGGCCGAACCCTCGGGGCTGCCGGAGGGGGCGGTGGCGCGCCGGCGGCGGCGCTCGCCGACCGGGGCGTCCTCGCTGGCCGGCTGGCCCGGGATGTCGATCTGGGCCTGCGCGGCGGTCTTCTCGGCGGGCGCCTCGGCGGCGGCCTCGCCCGTACGGGCCTTGCTGGTGGCGCGGCGCTTCGGCTTGGTCTCGGCCGGCGCGGAGGCCGCGGCGGCGGGCGCGGAGGCGGCGGCCTTGGGGGCGCTGCTTCCCGCCTGCGCCTCCTTGATGACCTCGATCAGCTGGCCCTTGCGCATCCGCGCGGTGCCCCTGATGCCGAGGCCCGACGCGACCTGCTGGAGCTCGGCCAGGACCATGCCGTCAAGGCCGGTGCCGGAGCGGCGGCGCTTGGTCGGCGCGGCGCCCTCGGCGGGGGCACTGGTGTCGACGTTGGTGTCGGCAGCGCCCATCAGATCGGTGGTGTCGCTCACGAAGGGTCCTTCCCTGGAGCGGACGTCGGCCTGTCTGGCTCGGCGACCGGTTGTGCTGTCCGACAGCAATCCGGGATGTACGGACTGTGCCGGGGCGGTGGTCCGCCGATAGAGATACGGCGGAGAGAAACGTGCATGTGCGTGGGTGGTTCCGGCGAGAAGCCCCCGAGCTGGAAGCGTGGGAATGTCACGCCGAATCCGGAGCGTGCTCGAAACTGCTGGCAGCGATCAAAGCAGTCGGGGAGGCTCCCGGAAGAAAGGTGGTCCCTGATAGGGACACTGAGCACCAAGCCATGGCGGCTTCGGATGCGCACTTGAGACTAACACTACCGGATCCAACAGACATTCCCCCTCTCCATCACCGGCTGTAGAGCCCATCCGCGCGAGTCCGCGCGGGCTCCGCGCGGGCGGCCTGCCCTGGCCGCCCGCCCCTGGCCGGCTGTGTCCTCTACTGAACGGATCAGCCGCCCTGGGTTCCCAGCGGAAGTACGCTCGCGCCCGCGGCGTCGAGTGCGAGCCGGTTGGCCGCCCACCCCTCGCCCGCGAGCCGTGCGACCTTGTCGGCCGCACCGTTGTCGACCAGCGCGAGGACCGTGGGGCCCGCGCCGGAGATCACCGCGGGGATGCCGTCCGCCCGCAGTCTGGCCACGAGCGCCACGCTCTCGGGCATCGCCGGGGACCGGTACTCCTGGTGGAGACGGTCCTCGGTGGCCGGCAGCAGGAACTCGGGACGCCTGGTCAGGGCCTCTACGAGCAGACCCGCGCGGCCCGCGTTGACGGCCGCGTCCACGTGCGGGACGGTGCGCGGCAGCAGGCCGCGCGCGGTCTCCGTCAGGACCGGCTTGGAGGGGACGAAGACCACCGGAACGATGGAATCGGCGGGCTCCATACGGATCGCCTTGGCGCTGCCGCCGTCCATCCACGCGAGGGTGAAGCCGCCGAGCAGACAGGCGGCGACGTTGTCGGGGTGGCCCTCGATCTCGGTGGCGAGTTCCAGCAGGGCCGTGTCGTCGAGCTTGGCCTCTCCGCCTATGGTCACGGCGCGGGCGGCCACGATGCCCGCACAGATGGCGGCGGAGGAGGACCCGAGGCCGCGGCCGTGCGGGATGCGGTTGGCGCAGACGACCTCGAGGCCGCGCGGCTGGCCGCCCAGCAGGTCGAAGGCGGTACGCATGGAACGTACGAGGAGGTGGCTCTCGTCCCGGGGCAGGGTGTCGGCACCTTCGCCCGCGATGTCGATGTTCAGGCCGGAATCGGCCACGCGTACGACGACGTCGTCGTAGAGCCCCAAGGCCAGCCCGAAGGCGTCGAAGCCCGGGCCGAGGTTGGCACTGCTGGCGGGAACGCGCACCCGTACGGCGGCGGCGCGGAAGGCGGGACCGGCCATCTTCCGATGACACTCCTTGTGACTGTGCGAGACGGATCTTCGCTGGCTCGCTGTGAATGTACTGGAGAACGTACGACACCCGAAGGCCCTGTGGGCAGCACCGCGGTCATATGCGCGGCGGCGGATGTAAGTACAGCCTATCGAAGGAAGGTTCTTCTCCGACATAGGGCGCGCAGCAGGCGCACGATGCGTGTCGCGGGCTCCCACCGGATCCGTCCGGTCTCCACCGGGACATCTGCCGGGATTCCGTGGCCTTTTGTGCCCTACGGGCCGAGTTGCCGGATTCCTCAGCCTTCGAAAGACTTCCGGAATCCGGCAACACGGTTACCGCGGTCCCACGGTTCCACGGGTCCTGCTGTGCCCGCGGTCCTTCTCGCTCAGACCAGACCGAGGCGGATCGCGGCGGCCTCGGCGTCAACCGGAATGGTGATCGGCTGCGGAGCGCCGGCGACCGCCCAGTCGGGGTCCTTCAGGCCGTTGCCGGTGACCGTGCACACGATCTTCTGGCCGGGGTCGACCAGACCGAGCTCGGCGGCCTTGAGCAGACCGGCCACCGACGCGGCCGAGGCGGGTTCGACGAAGACGCCCTCCTGAGCGGCCAACAGGCGGTAGGCCGACAGGATCTGGCGGTCCGTCACCTCGTCGATGAAGCCGCCCGACTCGTCCCGGGCCTGCAGGGCGTAGTCCCACGAGGCCGGGTTGCCAATGCGGATCGCGGTGGCGATGGTGTGCGGCTCCTTGACGACCTCGCCGCGCACGATCGGCGCGGAACCGGAAGCCTGGAAACCCCACACGCGGGGCGTACGGGAGGACAGGCCATCGGCCTTGTACTCCTTGAAGCCCTTCCAGTACGCGGTGATGTTGCCGGCGTTGCCGACGGGCAGCACGTGGATGTCGGGGGCGTCGCCGAGCGCGTCCACGATCTCGAACGCGGCCGTCTTCTGGCCCTCGATGCGTACCGGGTTGACGGAATTGACCAGCGCCACCGGGTAGTTGTCGGACAGCGCGCGAGCCAGGTCCAGGCAGTCGTCGAAGTTGCCGTCGACCTGAAGGATCTTTGCGCCGTGCACGAGCGCCTGGCCCATCTTGCCCAGCGCGATCTTGCCGCGGGGCACGAGGACGGCGCACACCATCCCGGCGCGCACCGCGTAGGCGGCGGCGGAGGCCGAGGTGTTGCCCGTGGAGGCGCAGATGACGGCCTTGGCGCCGTCCTCCTTGGCCTTGGTGATCGCCATGGTCATGCCGCGGTCCTTGAAGGACCCGGTGGGGTTGGCCCCCTCGACCTTGAGGTGTACCTCGCAGCCGGTGCGCTCGGAGAGCACCTGGGCGGGGACGAGGGGAGTGCCGCCCTCGCGGAGCGTGACCACCGGAGTCGTGGCCGTGACCGGCAGGCGGTCCCGGTACTCCTCGATGATGCCGCGCCACTGGTGGGTGCGATTGCTGCTCATGGGTCCTTACTCCCCTTCAACACGCATGATGCTGGCGACACCGCGGACGGTGTCCAGCTTCCGCAGCGCCTCGACGGTCCCGGAGAGGGCGGCGTCGGGCGCACGGTGGGTGACGACGACGAGGGAGGCCTCGCCGTCCTTTCCCTGCTGGCGGACGGTGTCGATGGAGACACCGTGCTCCGCGAAGGTGGTCGCCACCTGGGCGAGTACGCCCGGCTTGTCCGCCACATCGAGGCTGATGTGGTAGCGGGTGACGACATCCCCCATGGGGCTGACCGGCAGCTGGGTGTACGCCGACTCGCCCGGCCCCTTTGCCTCGGCGAGCTTGTTGCGGCAGACGGCGACGAGGTCGCCCAGGACCGCGGACGCGGTCGGAGCGCCGCCCGCGCCGGGCCCGTAGAACATGAGCCGCCCGGCGGCCTCCGCCTCGACGAAGACGGCGTTGTACGCCTCGCGGACGGAGGCGAGCGGGTGGGTCAGCGGGATCATCGCCGGGTGGACGCGGGCGGTGACGGACTCGCCGTCGGCGGCGCGCTCCAGGATGGCGAGGAGCTTGATGGTGCAGCCCATGCGCTTGGCGGACGCGAAGTCCGCGGCGCTGACCTCGGTCATGCCCTCGCGGTACACGTCGTCGAGGCGGACCCGGGTGTGGAAGGCGATGCCGGCCAGGATCGCGGCCTTGGCGGCGGCGTCGTAGCCCTCCACGTCGGCCGTGGGGTCGGCCTCGGCGTACCCGAGGGCGGTGGCCTCGTCGAGGGCCTCCTGGTACCCGGCGCCGGTGGAGTCCATCTTGTCGAGGATGAAGTTCGTCGTGCCGTTGACGATGCCCATCACCCGGTTGATCTTGTCGCCCGCGAGGGACTCGCGCATCGGGCGGACCAGCGGGATGGCGCCGGCGACGGCGGCCTCGTAGTACAGGTCCAGCCCGGCGGCCTCGGCGGCGGCGTGCAGCGCGGCGCCGTCCTGGGCGAGCAGCGCCTTGTTCGCCGAGACCACGGAGATGCCGTGCTCGAAGGCGGTGGTGATCAGGGTGCGGGCCGGCTCGATGCCGCCGATGACCTCGATGGCGACGTCGATGTCGCCGCGTTTGAGCAGCGCGGTCGCGTCCGTGGTGACCAGGGCCGGGTCGATGCCGTCGCGCACCTTGGAGGGGCGGCGCACGGCCACGCCCGCGAGCTCGACGGGCGCGCCGATCCTGGCCGTCAGGTCGTCGGCGTGCGTCGTCATGATGCGGGCAACTTCCGAGCCGACCACTCCACAGCCCAGCAGCGCCACCTTCAGCGGACGCGTACGCATCATTCGACCTACGCCTTTCGATCTTCACAGCAGTACCTGGTGCGCGGTTTGCACCCCAGGTGTGAACCAGTCTCACTCAATGGACAACAGTTTCCACCCTCGGTCCATTGAGTGAGACACCTATTCCGAGGTCTGGGGGGTGTCCCCCAGAAGAATGCGCATCAGCCGACATCGAGACGCAGGAGATCTTCCTCCGTCTCCCGGCGGACGATGACGCGCGCCTCTCCGTCCCGCACGGCGACGACCGGCGGGCGGAGCACGTGGTTGTAGTTGCTCGCCATAGAACGGCAGTACGCGCCGGTCGCCGGGACCGCCAGGAGGTCCCCGGGGGCGATGTCGGCGGGCAGGAACGCGTCCTTGACCACGATGTCGCCGCTCTCGCAGTGCTTGCCCACGACGCGCACGAGCATGGGCTCGGCGTCGGAGGTCCGGGAGACGAGGCTGACGGAGTACTCGGCGTCGTAGAGGGCCGTGCGGATGTTGTCGGACATCCCGCCGTCGACGGAGACGTACGTCCGCAGGCCCTCGAGCGGCTTGACCGTGCCCACCTCGTACAGCGTGAAGGCGGTCGGGCCGACGATCGCCCGTCCGGGTTCCACGGAGATCCGCGGGGCGCGCAGACCGGCCGCCTCGCACTCGCGGGCGACGATCTCGTGCAGGGCCTTGGCGATCTCGTGCGGCTCGCGCGGGTCGTCGGCGGAGGTGTAGGCGATGCCCAGTCCGCCACCGAGGTCGATCTCGGGCAGCTCCACCCCGTGCTCGTCGCGCACGGCGGCCAGGAGCCGTACGACGCGCTTGGCGGAGACCTCGAAGCCTGCCATGTCGAAGATCTGCGAGCCGATGTGCGAGTGGACGCCGAGCAGCTCCAGGCTGTCGTGCCCCAGCGCGCGCCGTACGGCCTCGGCGGCCGACCCGTCGGCGACGGCGATCCCGAACTTCTGGTCCTCGTGCGCGGTGGCGATGAACTCGTGGGTGTGCGCCTCGACGCCCACGGTGACGCGGATCTGGACGGGCTGGCGCACGCCGAGCTCGCGGGCGATGTGCGCGACGCGGGCGATCTCCTGGAAGGAGTCGAGCACGATCCGGCCGACGCCGGCCTCGATGGCGCGGGTGATCTCGCCCGTCGACTTGTTGTTGCCGTGGAAGGCGATCCGGGCGGCCGGCATCTCGGCGGCGAGCGCGGTGGCGAGCTCCCCGCCGGAGCACACGTCGAGGTTGAGCCCCTCTTCCTTGAGCCACTTCACGACGGCCTTGGAGAGGAACGCCTTGCCGGCGTAGAAGACGTCGGCGTCCGGCCCGAAGGCGTGCGCCCAGGCGCGGCAGCGCGCCCGGAAGTCCTCCTCGTCGAGGAAGTAGGCGGGCGTCCCGAACTCCTCGGCGAGGCGGGTCACTTCGATCCCGCCGACGGTGGCGACCCCCTCAGCGTTGCGGCCGACCGTACGGGCCCAGACCTTCTCGTCGAGCGCGTTGAGGTCGGCGGGCGGCGGGGAGTAGTGGCCCTCGGGCATGACGTCGGCGTGGCGGGGCCCGGCGGGGTGGGCGGAACGGCTCATCTCGGAATTCTCTCTTCGCAAATCATCCGGAACGCAAGCGAATCACATCGGATCACGTACGGTTCGCGGCATCACAGGTGGTGGTCGTCGGGTGCATCGATACCGAGCAGGGCCAGGCCGCCGGCCAGCACCGCCCCGGCGGCTTCGGCAAGGGCCAGCCGGGCACGGTGGGCGGCCGAGGGTTTCTCGTCGCCCCTGGGCAGGACGTGGTACTGGAAGTCGAGCAGGGCGTCGGCGATCACGACGAGCTGCCGGACGAGCCGCTCGGGCGCACGGTGGTGCGCGGCGGCTTCGAGCACGAGGGGCTGATCGCGCAGGGCGGCGAGCAGTGCGTCGGCGCCGCGCACCTCTCCCGACTCCCCGGGCTCCCCCGGCTCCCCGAGCTCCCCGGGCTCACCCCGGAACCCCAACTGCCCGGCGTTACGGGTCAGCGCCCGCGCCCGGTCAAGGGCGTACCGCACCCGGAAGAACTCGCTCGACTCGTCCTGGACGAGGAGCCACGCGGGAAACACGGGCGTCTCGTGCCCGGGAACGGACAGCATCGCCCAGGCGGCGGCGCCGGCCCCGAAACGGGCACGGACGTCCCCGTCCCGCTTGGCCACGGGGGCGACGCGCACGGCTGCGCCGCTCTCCCCCACACCCACCCCCTGGCTCCTCACGATCCGCTGCACGGCCGCGCGCACGACGCACTCACGCAGCTCGCCGCCGACCTCGGCAGTACTAGGGGGCGTACCGGGGGCTGCGAAGCCATACAACTCCACCCCACCAGCACCGGCTCGAATGCTCCGTACGTACTCCGCCACCGAGGTCTCGGCGAGTACGAAGTTCAGGAACCCGGCGCCGGTGATCTCCACGCGCTCGATCCCGGGCAGGCCTGCCAGCCGCGAGGCCAGCACCTCGGCCACCGCGCGGGGCGCGACTCCGGCACCCTTGGCCACCCCGAACGCGACGGGCGAGGCGTAGTCCCCCACTCCCCCGGGCCGGGTCCGCTCGACGACGACCCGCTCGGGTGCGACCACACCGACGGGCAGCTCCCCGTCCTCGACGGCGCGGCGCAGGGCGCGCACGACGGAGCGGGAGAGGTCGACGGGGGTCACGTGACCAGCCTAGGGGAGAAGCCCCCACGTCACGCGAAGGGTTTCGCCATGTGAAATGAGGAGCGAAACGGGGCCTACGCCGAAAAGCCTGGAGGGGGCCATCCCCTCCCCCTCCCCGCGGGAGCACCCTTCCGCTCCCTCCGGTCGCGGCGCTCGATGAGCCGGTGCACGACCTGCACCAGCTCCGCGGGCTCGAAGGGCTTGGCGAGGAAGGCATCCACACCGGCGGCGATCCCGGCCTCGACCTCGTTCTGCGTACAGGCACTCACGATGGCGACGGGCAGATGCCGCGTCCTCGGATCGGCCCGCAACTGCGCGGCGGCCCCGAACCCGTCCAGACGGGGCATGACCACATCAAGGGTGATCACATCGGGCAGCACGTGATGCACGACGTCCAGGCACTCGGCACCATCGTTCGCGGTCACGACCTCGAAGCCCTCCAGCTCGAGATTGACCTTGATCAGCTGCCGGATGACCTTGTTGTCGTCGACAACAAGCACCCGGCCCGAGGCGCCCGACACAACTCGAGAGTAGGTCCGCCCCGGCCCCCGCGTCCGGGTTTTTGCCACTTCCACCCCCTCCGAGCGACGCACGCCCTCCTCCCCCGGAATCCGTTCCTGATCACCGTCCGGAAGCTGGTAGTGTTCAACCCGTCGCCGCAACACCAACGACAGCGCCCCCGTAGCTCAGGGGATAGAGCAACGGCCTCCGGAGCCGTGTGCGCAGGTTCGAATCCTGCCGGGGGCACTCCAGCCGGAACAACGCGATCAACACGCTGACCAGCTGAAGTGCCAACGACAAAGGCCCGAACTCAGTCTCACTGAGTCCGGGCCTTTGTCGTTGGTACGCACTGGTCCCGTGTGAGCAGTGTGTGGGCCCACCTGTCCTCACACGGCTGCGTACAGCCAAGGGACGATCCGTCTGGGAGCCTCCACAGGACGTGCCGAACCAGCCGCACGGTGGTTTGACGGTCACCAGCTTGGTCAGTTGACCAAGGACGACGCCCCCAAGGCCGTACTGGTCACAGGGTTCCGTACAGCCGTCGTGTCTTTCGGACTCGCGGCCGTGGCAGTCCTCGGTGCTGACCTGACCTGGAGGAATCTGCAGGTCACCCGCGCAGCTCTGCTCCAGACGGAAGAGCGGGACCGCAAGCAGCACCGCCTGGCAGCCGAGAGCCTTGAACACACACGGGCCATTGACAGGGACAAGCAGGACCTCGCCCGCGAAGGGCAAGTAACGGAGCGATACGTCAAGGCAGTAGGGCTTCTCGCTTCGGAAAGCAACACGTCGCAGCTCGGCGGAACCGTCATCGCGCGTCGGAGTACCGGGATCACCGGTGCCGAGAGAACCCGAGCTCTCAATCTGAGGCGGGCCAACCTGGCTGGGGTCAGCCTCATCAGAAATGAGCTGCGCTCGCTCTTCGGCGCTGACTTCACCAAAGCCAAAATGAACAGCTCAGACCTGGCGGGCACGGCCCTCATGGACGCCCGCTTCTCCGGAGCGGATCTTGGACGGGCCGTCCTCACGCACTGCGACCTCAGCCGCGCGCAACTCGATCAGGGATGTCGGAGCACATTGAGCGCTGCACGCAGGAGTACATCGCCGGTGTCTCGCATGGTGGCGAGGTGCCACCCTCCGCCTGATCTCGCCTCTGTCATCAGCGAGGGTCGCCTCCCTGTGACTCTGGGCCCCATCCCATGGCCCGCTCCATCCTCGCCGCTGGGCGCAGGATCCTGGCGCTGCCGTACAGCGGCTCCGCCGACGCCTCAGCCGGCTCACGGCTCTATCGCCCAAAGGGCACCCGGCCCGGGCTGTTGCCCGGCTTCGCCGGCACCACCACCTGCGCCCGGTGCTCCGAGTCCGGGAAGTAGTCGTGCGTCTCGGCCTCCGCCGGGTGTTCCTGGAACACGGCGTTCTCCAGTTCCCTGCGCGCCGCATCCACAGCCTCGATCGCAGCCTCCAGCCGCTTCGCCGGAAATGCCCTCGGCCCGGTCTTCGGGTACGCGTTCAGCAACAGGACCTCCTTGTGCTGCAGCTGGTCCCGCACGCCGGAGAGGACCTGCCCCAGGCGCAGGTGCTCGGGGTGGGTGAGACCGCGCTTCGCCACTGTGCTGCTCCTCAGTTCGGGGTCGGCGCGGAGTCCGCCCACGTCCACTTCCATGAACTCGCCTGCCGACGGTCAGGATCACCAGCCGGCCGGTACTGGCGGCACCTCTCGCGTGGACATCACTCCATCGGGCAAGGTCTCGCTCACGTCTTGGCGTAGCTCCATTCGTGCGCAGAGCGCGCGATCCACGCACAGCCGATCGTGCCCTGCGGCGCCGTCGGCGAACTCCTGCACGGGCCCCCGCGTTTCCCGATCTTGCCGAACCCCGTTCCGGTGGTCCGTACGAAGGATGTGGGGGTGGGTCTGTGGGTTTTGGGGGGTGGGGGGTGGGGGTGGGCGTGCGTAGGTTGGTGGGGAGGCCACTTTGTGTTGTTGACCTGGTGCTTTGTGGCGTGCTCTGACGGTGAGGATGGGGCGGCGCGAGATGCGTGACTTGGTGGAGACGGCGCGGCAGTGGGTGGCCGAGGGGCGGGTCGGGTTCTTGGCGCGGCCCGTGACCGAGCAGGGGTTCGGGCCCCGGGATCCGGCCGGGGCGGTGCTCGTGGATGTGGGGGGCGAGTGCGTCGGGGCCCTGTACCGGGGGGGTGTTCGACGCCGAGTTGGTGGCGGAGGCCGCCGCCATGGGGGGCGGGGAGACCGCGCGGGTGTGCGAGGTTTCCGTGGGGAGTGGGGAAGCCGTCGAGGCGAAGCTGACCTGTGGCGGGCAGGCCGAGGTGCTGTTGCAGCCGCTGGGGGCGATTCCCGGTGAGTGGTGGGAGCTGCTCGGGCAGGGGGTCGGGGTCGCGCTCGTGACCCAGTTGAACGAGCGGGCGGATCAGGCGGTGAGTGTGGTCGTGCGGGGGGCGGACCAGCCTTCCGGTGACGCCGAGCGGCGGGCCGGGGAGTTGCTGAGGACGCGGCGGCCCGGGCGGGACGCGCTGTACGCGGGGTCCGGGCTGGTGCTCGTGGAGGCGTACCCGTCGGCTCCGTACGTGGTGATCGGCGGGGGCGGGGAGCTGGCCGAGGTCGTCGAGGCCCAGGCCCGGCTGCTCGGGTGGGACGTGAGTGTGGTCACCGCCGTCGGCGAGGCCGAGAAGTTGCTCGCGGCGCGGCGGGACGCCGCCTGCCTGGCGATGCTGAGCCATGATCCGGAGTTCGACGTGCCGACGCTGCGGACCGCGCTCGCGCTGGGCGTCCCTTACGTCGGTGCGCTCGGCTCCCGCAAGACCACCGCGCGGCGCCGCGAGGGGCTGCTCGCGGCGGGGGTGGGCGAGGAGCGGCTGCGGACGGTGCACGGGCCGATCGGGCTGGATCTGGGCGGGCAGACGCCGGCGGAGACGGCGCTGGCCATCTGCGCGGAGATCCTGGCGGTGCTCGGGGGCAGGGAAGTGCGTGGGGTGCGGGACGCGGACGGCCCCCTCAGGGGCTGACCCCTGCCGCCCCCGGCCGCCATCGGGTGAAATGGGTGCCCATGCGGGAAAATGGGTTGTATGGACACGACTCTGATCTTCCTCGCGGTGGACAGAACACTGACCAACATCGCGTGGTTCCTGGTAGTCGGGCTCATCGTGGTCGGCTTCCTGCTCGGCGGCTTCTTGCTGGGCAGGAAGGTCCGGGCACAGGAGCCCGCACCCCCCACTCCCGAGAGCCAGCCGCACCTGCCCGACGGCGGTGCGGTGTACGAGGTGCGCGAGGAGCGGGACTACGTGGATTTCCCCGAGAGCGGACTGCGCCCGCACGAGATGCAGGGGTACGGGAACTTCGGCTCCACCACCTCGCTCCATCCGGAGGAGGTCCGGGCCCGGCGCGAAGCGGAGCACCGGCACGTCGAGGGGCCGGGACCTCACGCGCAGCCCGGTTCCCCGCCGAACTCGGGCCGGGGAGCGCACGACTGAGCACGACGGAGTCGGCAGCCTGACCTGTGACCCGCGGCCCCGCCGCGGGTCACAGGTCCGTGCGCAGGCGCAGGACTTCCGGTGGCGGGTGGCGGGTCGAGGTGTGGCGGACCTCGGCCGTCAGCGGCGGGTCCAGGGGGTGGAAGGGGACCTCGCCCAGGCCGATGGCCGTGACGGTGGCGCCCCCGGCCGGCTCCGGGGCCCGGGTGGCCACCGCAGCCGCCATCTCGGCGCGCAGCGGCGCCGTCAGGGGGCTCGACACCAGCGGGGTCTCGTCGCCGACCGGCAGGACCAGGACGAGGGCGAGGGGGCGGCGGGCGGTGCCGGTGTAGCCGACCACCGCCGCGTCCCGGACGTTGGTGTGGCGGAGCTTGCGCCAGGATCGGCGGCCGGCCGGGTAGGCCTCGTCCATCCGTTTCACGACCAGCCCCTCGATGCCGCTGGCAGGCAGGGTCTCGTACCAGGTCTCCGCCAGCTCGGGATCCGTCGTCATGGGGACCGGCTGGAGGGGCGGGCCTAGGGGCAGGAGGAGGTCCACGAGGAGGGCGCGCCGGCGTTCGTAGGAACGGGCGCGCAGGTCCAGCCCGGCCAGTTCGAGGATGTCGAAGGCCGCGTACGAGGCCGGGAGAGTCTGTGCCAGTACGGCGGCGCGCGCGGCCGAGGCGGCGGCCCGGCGCTGTACGAGCGCGAAGTCGGTGCGGCCCGCCTGCCAGATCACCACCTCCCCGTCGAGGATCGTCCCGGCGGGCAGGTGGTGGGCGGCCGCCGCGAGGTCGGGGAAGGCGGCGGTCACGATGCGGCCGGAGCGGGCCTGGAGGACCACCCCGTCAACGCCGCGGTCGGTGCGGACGACGACCAGGCGGTGTCCGTCGAATTTCGGCTCGTACGCGAGACCGGGCCCGCGCGGCAGGGTCCGTACGGCGGCGGCCAGCGCGACGGTGATCACGGGAGCCGTCCGGCCAGGGAAGGGTCGAGGAGGGGCCCGAAGAGGTCTCCGTCGCGGGCGAGGCGGGGGGCGATGTCGTCGGCCACGAAGACCAGGTCGGAAGGGGTTCGGCAGGCCTCGACCTCCGCCCAGGACAGGGGGGTGGAGACCGTGGGCAGGGTACGGGCGCGCAGGGTGTACGGGGCGGCCGTGGTCTTGGCGGCGGCGTTCTGGCTGTGGTCGACGAAGACCTTGCCGGGGCGCAGCGCCTTGGTCATCCGGTGCACGACGAGCTCGGGGAGCTCGCGCTCGGCCTCCTGGGCGAGGGTCTTCGCGTACGCCGACACGTGCTCGGAAGGGGTCGGTTCGAGGAGTACCGCCAGATGCAGGCCCTTGGAGCCGGAGGTCTTGGCGCAGGCGTGGAGGCCGTCGGCCGCGAGGCGGTCCCGGAGCCAGAGGGCGGCGGCGGAGCATTCGACGACGCTGGCGGGGGCACCGGGGTCGAGGTCGAGGATCAGCCGGTCGGCGAGGGCGGGGGCCCCGGCCGGCCACTGGGGGGTGTGGAACTCGACGACGAGGTTGGCGGCCCACATGAGGGTGGGCAGGTCGGCGACGACCACCTGTTCCGCGCGGAGGTCCTCCGAGCGGGGCACGGGTGTGGTCTTCACCCAGGTGGGGGTACCGGGCGGGGGGTTCTTCGTGAAGAAGAGCTGTCCGTCCGGGCCGTCGGGATAGCGCAGGAAGGACACCGGCCGGTCGTGGATGTGGGCGAGCAGAGAGCCCGCGACCGTGGCGTAGTAGTGGAGGACCTCTCCCTTGGTGAAACCGGTCTCCGGGTAGAGGACCTTGTCGAGGTTGCTGAGCGAAATGCGACGGCCCTCCACCAGGGTGATCGGCGTCATACGATGAGACTGCCACGAAAGAGGAGGAACCGTGCGATCCATATGGAACGGGGCGATCTCCTTCGGCTTGGTCAGCATTCCGATCAAGCTCGTGAACGCCACCGAGAGCCACTCGATCTCCTTCCGCCAGATCCATGTCGCCGATGGCGGGCGCGTCCGCTACCGCAAGGTCTGCGAGCTGGACGGGGAGGAGGTGCCGACCGCCGAGATCGGCAAGGGGTACGAGGAGGCGGACGGGTCGATCATTCCGATCACGGATGAGGATCTGGCGCAGTTGCCGATCGCCACTGCCAAGACCATTGAGATCGTTTCGTTCGTGCCTGCTGATCAGATCGATCCGTTGCAGATGGACGCGGCCTATTACCTCGCGGCGAGCGGGGCTACGGCGGCCAAGCCGTACACGCTGCTGCGGGAGGCGCTGAAGCGGAGCCGGAAGGTCGCGATCGCGAAGTACGCGCTGCGGGGGCGGGAACGGCTGGGCATGCTGCGGGTCGTCGACGACGTGATCGCGATGCACGGGCTGCTGTGGCCGGACGAGATCCGGGTTCCGGAGGGGGTGGCGCCCGAGGGCGAGGTGTCGGTACGGGAAGCCGAGCTGGACCTGGCGGATGCGCTGATGGCGACGTTGGGGGAGGTGGAGATGGACTCGCTGCGCGACGACTACCGCGAGGCGGTGGAGGCGATGGTCGCGGCGAAGGCGGGCGGGGGCGAGCCTGCGGTGGCGGCGGGGCCGCCGGTGGAGGGTGCGGGTGGGCAGGTCATCGACCTGATGGCGGCGTTGGAGAGCAGTGTGCGGGCGGCGAAGGCTTCTCGGGCGGGTTCGCCTGCGGCGGAGGGGGCGGGGGCGGAGGTTACGCCGATTCGGCGGAAGAAGGCGGCGGCGGGGTCGGGGTCGGCTGCGCCGAAGGCGGTGGGTGGGAAGAAGTCGACTGCGTCGGGGGCGGCGTCCGGTGCTGGTGCCGGTGCCGGTGCCAGTGCTGCGAAGAAGTCGACGGCTGCCGCCGCGGCGAAGAAGAAGGCCGCTTCGGCGGCTGCGAAGAAGACTGCCTCGGCCAAGGCCGCGGAGGCGAAGCCGGCGCGGGCTGCCGCGAAGAAGGCGGTGACGCCGCGCAAGCGGAGCTCCGCTTGAGGGGCCGTGGGCCCTGCGGGGCGAAGTCCCCTACCCACCCATCCACCGTTCCCCGGGCCAGCCCGGACCCGCGCCTCAAACGCCGGCGGGGCTGGGTGGGTCCCTGGGCCGGCCCGGACCGCGCTCAAGCGATGGCGAGGCTGGGTAGGTCCCCGGGCCGTCCCGGACCGCGCTCAACCGACGGTGAGGCTGGGCGGGTCCCCGGGCTCTGCCCGGACCCGGTCTTCAAGCGTCGGACGGGCTGGAGAACGGGGTGCCGGGGTGCGGCCGGGCCCCTGGGGCTTCGCCCCTGGCCCCGGTCCTCAAACGCCGGACGGCTGAAAGTATCGGCGGCGGACGGCCGAAGGTGCCCGGGGCCCGGGCCTCGGCTAGTTCCAGGTTCGGCGGTCTCTGGATTTGGTGAAGAGGGCTTCTATCTCCGGGAGTTTGAGGGTGGTGGGGGCGTTCGTCAGGAAGGTTGATGTCGTTGACGGTGTGAGGATGCGGACGTCGCGGAGGGTGGGGGCCACTTCCAGGCGGGTCGCGTCGACCACCGCCAGGACCGGGGTCACCGGGGTGGAGAGGGCTCGGGTCGCGTGCGTCGCCGCGCGGCGGGCCTCGCGGGGGTCCGGGGCGGGGTCGGCGCGGCCCACCGTGAGGAGGAGGTCGCCGATCACCGCGCGCTGGCGCCGGCCCTGGACCGTACGGATGCAGAAGACGCCGGGCGGGCCGAGGAGCAGGTGGTCCGCGATGCCGTGGATCGAATGGAGAACGCGCCAGTCCTCCGACTCCGCCAGGGCGTCCAGTACGTCGCCCATCCGCTGTCTCACCGTGAGCTCCTGGCGGAGCCGGTGCCGGGCCCGGGTGCCCGCGGTGCCGTAGGTGAGGGCGCCGAGCAGGGCCTCGCCCGGTCGGTTCGGGGCCAGGTCCTCGTCGGGCGGGAGCGACAGGCGCAGCAGGTCCTCGGCCGTGGGTACGGGTGGCGGGCCGATGGCCACGGTTCCGGTGAGGTAGGGGCGTAAGGCCGTGAGGATCTCCTCGCGGCGCTCGTCCGCCAGCACGCTGATCCGGTTGGCCCGCCGGTCGTACCAGGCCACCGCCCGGCCGTCGGGCAGGTTCACATACAGCCGGCCGCGGCCCGGACGGCCGCTCGGCAGCACCTTCAGTCCCCTGGACGACATGGTCCTCACCCCCGGCGTCCATGGGAGCAGCCCGGGCGCCCCGCGGCAATCCCCCGGTCGGGTCCACGTGGCCCGCACGGCGTGTAACGACTCCGCCGGGTCGCCGAGGCATGGCTGTTACAGAAGCAACGGGTTACCGCAACGGCCGGTGCATACGTTTATCCCACCTGGACATCCCAGGGCCTGACCAGCACCGAAGGACGTCCCGTGAACACCATCAGCCGCAGCCGACGCCCGCTCGTACGCGCCGCCGCCGTGGCCGTGGGTGCCGGCACCCTGCTGGCGTTCCCCACGGCGGCCGCGCTCGCCGACGGGGTGCCGTCGGCTTCCTCCGCGCAGGGCGGGAGCGCCCCGCGGACCCTGGTCAAGACCCTGTCCCTGGCCGACGGGGTCTCCACCGCGCACGTGTACCGCGTGGCCAAGGACGCCTACCAGGCCGATGTCCTCAACCCCGACGGCACCACGGCCGCCACCCTGATCAGCCGTGACGGCAGCACCGGCTTCGGCGATGCCGGGGAGATGCACCTCGCGCTGCGGTCCGACGGCCGGCTCACCTCCTGGGCCGGGCCCGGGAACGACAGCGGGAACGGGAACGGAAGCGGGAGCGGGAGCCCTGCGGAGAACGCCGGGTACAAGACCGCGAACCGCGACGGCCGGGTCGTGCCCGCCGCGGCCCCGCGCGGGGGTACGGGGACCGTCGAGGCGCTGGGTCTGAGCACCCTGGCCGACGGCCCGGGTGACGGCGTCCTGCTGCTCGCCGCGGGCGGCGGCATCGCGGCGGTCGGCGCCGCCGGGCTGGGCTTCGCGATGCTGCGCCGCGGGCGTACGGACGCGTAGCCCTCCGTCCCGTCGGCCCCGGCACACCCCACCCCTGGGCGTGTGCGCCCGCGCGGGCTCACGGGCAGAAACGATGCGGCTCTGCCTACTGTGGACGGGCACATGCTGATGGGAGAGGAGGGTGGACGGGTGATCGGATCCGTTCCCTCCGGCGGCCCCCGGCGCCGGTGTGTCCGGGCCGGCCCGCCGACCGCCCTGCTGGCCGCCCTGCTGCTGCCGCTGGCGAGCGCCTGCGGTGCCACCGGCGGGCTGACCCGCGCCGGGGCGACCCCGACGGCGAGCGGGCCCGTACATCTGTGGCCGGGGCGCGCGGGGGCCGTCGTACCGCCCGCCGATCCCGGGGGCGCGCCGCCCGAGTACGTACCCGGGATCGCGCCCGTCCCGGACCAGAACGTGCACGGGATCGACCCGGCGACCCTGGTGCAGGCGGAGCTGCGGGCCCACCCGAACGTGCAGACCGGCCCTGACGGGATGCCTCCCGAGACCATCGCCGCGATCAACGCGTGCGGGGCGGACGGGTCCGATCCGAAGAAGTGTCCGGTACTGACGCCGTACTACCGGGACCTCACCGGCAACGGCAAGGACGAGCTGATCGTCGGCATCGAGTACCCGGAACAGCAGATGTCCGTACGCGTGTACACGGCGGACGCCCAGGGCCGGCTCAACCGGATCATGGCGACGACCGACACCGTCATCAGCGTCGAGCTCGCCGGGCGGGACGTGATCCTGCGCGTCCCGAGCGCCAACGCCGGCTACGAGGTGAACACCACCTGGTCCTGGGACGAGACGCAGCGCTCGATGCTGCCGGTGTGGGAGCAGATCGTACGGGTGCCCGGCACCGGCCCGAGCCGGGCCCCGAAACCGTCCCCGAGCCCCAAGGCGTCGGGAGCCTCGCGGTGAGGCTCCGGCTGCCCTCCTGGACGGCGACGCTGACGTGGAAGTCGGCGTGCTTCATCGTGCTGATGTGCTGCTCGCTCGCGGCGGTGCTGGGCGTCCTCGTGCACGTGGAGGTGACCCGGCAGACCGTCGCGACGGCCCGCGAGAAGGCGCTGGGCAAGCTGACCGACGCCTCGCGCGCCTACGAGGCCGGCGAGGTGCTGCCGCCGGAGTCCGGGCTGGATCCGGCCGGGCTGCCGGACCCGCTGCGCGCGCTGGCCCTGTCCGGGCAGCGCGGAACGCTGGTGGCGCAGTACGAGGGCCGGCAGCTGATGTGGGCGGCGGCCCCGGCGGACGGCAAGGCGCTGGCGGTGGCCGTGGACTACGG
Organism: Streptomyces sp. NBC_01264; assembly: GCF_026340675.1. Classification (NCBI taxonomy): domain Bacteria; kingdom Bacillati; phylum Actinomycetota; class Actinomycetes; order Kitasatosporales; family Streptomycetaceae; genus Streptomyces; species Streptomyces sp. NBC_01264. The sequence continues at coordinate 6,480,149 of NZ_JAPEOX010000001.1, read as the reverse complement.
GCAGAGCGCGCGGACGATCACCGGGCTGGACAACGCGATCATCGGCTCGTCGGTGCTGGCCCTCGGCGGGACGCTGCTGGTGGGCGCCTTCGCCGTGACGCGGGTGACGCGGCGGCTGCACCAGACGGCGACGGTGGCCCGCCGGATCACCCAGGGCGACCTGGACGCGCGGGTCGGGGATCCGCGGACGAAGGACCCCTCGCGGCACCAGGACGAGGTGGCGACCGTGGCGGCGGCCCTGGACACGATGGCGGGCAGTCTGCAGACGAAGCTCCAGCGGGAGCAGCGGTTCACGGCGGACGTGGCGCACGAGTTGCGCACCCCTCTGACCGGTCTGCAGGCGGCGTCGGAGCTGCTGCCCGAGGGGCGGGCGACGGAGCTGGTGCAGGAGCGGGTGCGCACGATGCGGCAGCTGACGGAGGACCTGCTGGAGATCTCCCGGCTCGACTCGGGCAGCGAGGTGGTGGAGACGGACCTGCACCAGCTCGGGCGGCTCGCCCGGCGGGTGGTGCGGGCGTCGGGGACCGACACCGAGGTGATCGTGGTCCGGGACGCGCACGTGGAGACGGACCGGCGGCGGCTGGAGCGGGTGCTGGGGAACCTGGTCGCCAATGCCCACAAGCACGGGCGGGCGCCGGTGGTGGTGACGGTGGACGGGCCGGTGGTGACGGTACGGGACCACGGCGACGGCTATCCCGAGTACCTCGTGACCCACGGGCCCCAGCGGTTCCGTACCGGGGGCGGGAGCAAGGGGCACGGGCTGGGGCTGACGATCGCGGTGGGACAGGCGGAGGTCATCGGGGCCCGGCTGGTGTTCCGGCAGGCGGCGGACGGTGGGGGCGGGGCGGAGGCCGTACTGACCCTGGTCGAGGCCCGGCTGACGTGACCTGGCGCCCGGATGACGTGACCCGCCGCCCGGCTGGCGTGGCCTGCCGCCCGGCTGCCCTGAGGTCACGCCCCGGCGTCACTCCCCCGGCGCGGCCGGGGGCGGCGGGGTCGGCTTGGTCGGCTTGGTCCAGGGCCAGCGGAGCTTCGGCTTCTCGGCGCCCGGGGCGTAGACGTACTTCCACCCCTTCTGCAGCCCGAGGCGCTTGGAGTACCCCGCCGGGACCCGCTCGTAGAGCAGCACCGTGGGGGCGCCGCCGTCCGGGGCCGGGACCGGGATCTCGTACCACTTGGACGGGTGGCCGGTCGGGCCGAGGAGGATCGGCAGGGTCCGGCCGTCCATCGGGCCGCCCTCGAAGGGGGTGGGTTGGCTTCTCACACCCCCAGTTTCACAGCTTCTCAGAAATCACAGCAGGTGGGCCGCCTCGGAGACCACGGGGATCACCCGGCGGGCCAGTACCCCCACCGGACCGTCCGCCGATTCGAGCGCGAGGGCGGCGCGGGCCGCCGCGGCCGTCTCGGGGTCGGTGGCGGCCGTGGCCGTGAGGAGGGCGATGAACTGGTCCACCAGCCAGTCCCGGAGCGAGTCGGTCCCCGGCTGTTTGCCCTCGTCGATCCAGATCAGCGAGGCGGCCTCGACCGCCGTGATCCACGTGCGCACCATCATGCGCAGGCGCGGGCCGGGGGCCGGCACGCCGAGGTGGAAGAGGATCGCCTCGGCGGCGGCCCGGCGGATGCCGTCGACGGTGGCGGTGGTGCGGGAGGTCTCGACCACGCTGCCGCCCTGGAGGAGGGCGGAGAAACCGGCGTCGTGTTCGTCGACGAAGGCGAGGTACCGGTCCAGGGCCCGGGAGAGCCGCTGGGTCAGGGGTCCGGCCTGGGGTTCGGCGAAGCAGAGCCGCAGGACGTCGGCGGCCGAGCCGAGGGCGGCCTCGTAGAGCTGCTGCTTCCCGCCGGGGAAGTAGCGGTAGACCAGGGGGCGCGAGACTCCGGCGGCCTCGGCCACGTCGTCGAGCGAGACCTCCTCCGGCGCCCGGTGTGCGAACAACGTCAGGGCCGCGTCGAGGAGCTGGGCCCGGCGCTCCTCGACGCTCAACCTGCGGTACGCCCGTACGGCTGTCATGTCCGCAGGGTAACCCCACCCGCCGGGCCCGGGCCGGTGAGTGCTCAGGCGAGGAGGCCCGAGCTCTTCCAGAGCTTGCGGCCGGCCCCCCGCATCACACCGATGTCGTCCAGGAAGTCGGTGAGCCGCTTGGCTCCGGTCTGCATGACCTCCCGGCGGTGGCCGCTCGCCTTGACCTGGGCGAGCGCCTCGCGCCGGTCGAGGCCGATGTTGTCGTAGACCTGGGGGTTCACGAAGGCCTGCGAGAAGACGCGGGCGGCCTGGCCGCAGCTCACCCGGGTCAACTCCTGCTCCCAGCGCGGGGCGGTGAGCATCTGGCGGCGCAGTTCCTCGCGGGCGTAGCGGACGTGGCGCGCCTCTTCGATGACGTGGATGCGGGTGACTCCGCGCACGAGGGGCTGGACGCGCTCGTCCGGGAAGGTCAGGCGCTGCATCCAGTCGAGGACCTCCTCGCCGAGGAGGGTGCAGGCGAAGGAGCCGGGGGTGGTGGAGATCGTCTTCAGGACGCGGGCGAGGTTGTGGTTGGCGCGGGAGACCGGGTACTCGGGGGCGCCGCCCGTCTTGATCATGCGGGCGAACATCATCGAGTGGCGGCACTCGTCGGCTATCTCGGTGAGCGCGTACCGGACGTGATTGCTGGTCAGGGACTTGTCGTAGACGTGCCGGACCAGGAGCTGCATGAGGATGATCTCGAACCAGATGCCGAGCGAGCCGAGGGCCGCCGCCTCGTGGCGGGAGAGTTCGATCCGCTGCTCCTCGCCCATCTTCTTCCAGAGCGGGGTGTCGAAGAGGGAGAGCAGCTCGGGCGGCCAGTAGTACTTGCCGTCGATGGGCGGGGCGTCCCAGTCGAGTTCCTTGTCGGGGTCGAAGGAGTGCTTCGCCGAGGATTCGAGCAGTCGCTCGGCGATCTGCTCGCGGTCCTTGAGCAGGCCGAGGGCGTCGCAGAGCTCGGCTCGTTCGGTCACGGTGGTCATGGCTTCGGACACCTCGTCGTCGAGTTACCGGCGGTCACGTCTTATGAGACTGCTTGTCAGCAAGACCGTCAATCCCCCGCACACGACTTGTTGACCGCGCGTCTACCAACGTGTGACGCTGCCAACTGTCCAGTCCCGTACGGAAGTACGCGCGAGTACGCGGCTACGTGAGACGAGGGGGCGTCAGTGTCGACGCACGAGCTCTACACCAAAGATCCGGGAGAGACCGTCTGGCCTGTCCCGGCCACCGGCAACGCCCGCTTCAGCTGGGAGTACGACGGCGGCCGCGAACGGCTGCTGGCCCTGTACCAGAAGGGCAAGGACAAACAGTGGGACGGCGCCAAGCGCATCGACTGGGACATCGAGGTGGACCCGTACGATCCCCTGGGCACCCCGGACGAGGCGCTTCCGCTGTACGGCACCCGGCACTGGGCCAAGCTCACCGAGCGGGACCGGGGAGAGCTGCGCCGGCACTACGCCGCCTGGAACTTCAGCCAGTTCCTGCACGGCGAGCAGGGCGCGATGGTGTGCGCGGCGCGCATCGTCGAGTCGGTGCCGGACCTGGACGCGAAGTTCTACTCCGCCACCCAGACCATGGACGAGGCCCGGCACGCGGAGATCTTCGGGCGGTTCCTGCACGAGAAGATCGGGATGCTCTACCCGATCAACGACAGCCTGCAGGGGCTGCTCGGCGACACCCTGCGCGATTCCCGCTGGGACATGCCGTACCTGGGCATGCAGGTGCTCATCGAGGGGCTGGCGCTGGCCGCCTTCGGGATGATCCGCGACACCACGAACAAGCCGCTGCCCAAGCAGATCCTGGCCTACGTGATGCAGGACGAGGCACGGCACGTGGCGTTCGGGCGGATGGCCCTGCGCGACTACTACAAGCAGTTGTCGGACGCCGAGCTGCGCGAGCGCGAGGAGTTCGTGATCGAGGGCTGCTACCTGATGCGGGACCGGCTGCGCGGGGTGGAGGTGCTGGAGAACTTCGGCATCTCGCGCGCCGAGGCGGAGGAGTTCAGCGAGCGGTCGGAGTTCCTGGCGCTCTTCCGCAAGCTGCTGTTCAGCCGGATCGTGCCGTGCGTGAAGGACATCGGGCTGTGGGGCGAGCGGCTGCAGAAGGCGTACCTGGACATGGGTGTCTTCGAGATGGGGAACTCCAACCTGGACCTGCTGATGAGCCAGGACGAGGAGATCGCCGAGGCCCTCGACCGGGAGCGGTTCGCGGCCGAGGAGGAGCAGCGGGTGGCGGAGGTGGCGGAGGCCATCACGGAGGGCGCGGGCACCTAGGGCGGTGGGCGGAACCGGTCGGGCGGGATTCCGTCGGGCGGGAGCGCGGCCCGGGCGGCGCGGCTCCCGCGATGCGGCTGCTACGACGCGCTCTCCGGCGGGAATTCGTGCTGAGGGCGAGCGCGCACGAGGTCGGGCCACGGCCTCACCGTCATCACGGAACCACCGCCCCGCCCGAGCCGTTTCACCGGGCCGACAGCGCCGCCTCCATCACCGCCCGGGCGATCGGCGCGGCCGCGCCGTTGCCGCTGATGTCCCCGCGGACGGCCGACGCGTCCTCGACGACCACCGCGACCGCGACGGCCGGCGGTCGGCCGCCCCGGGGCCCCGCCCAGGAGATGAACCAGGCGTACGGGGTACCCGCGTTGCCGACGCCGTGCTGGGCGGTGCCGGTCTTGCCGCCGACCACGGCGCCGGGGATCGCCGCGTTGCGGCCGGTGCCGTTCTCGACCACCTTCACCATCAGCTCCTGCATCCGCATCGCGGTCACCGGGGTCATGGCCCGGCCGAGACTGCGCTGGTCGGCCCGGCGGACCGGGTCGCCGTCGTCCTGGGTCGTACGGTCCACCAGGTAGGGGGCCTTGAGCTCCCCGCCGTTGGCGACCGCCGCCGCCACCATCGCCATCTGCAGCGGGGTGGCCTTGGTGTTGAACTGCCCGATCGAGGACAGGGCCAGCTGGTCGGGGCTCATGTCGGTGTCGAAGTTCGACCGCGACACCCAGGCCGGCACCCGCAGCCCGGCGTCGTTGAACCCGAACCGCCGGGCCGCCTCGGTCATCCCGCGCAGCCCGACCTGTACGCCGATCTTCGCCATCACCGTGTTGCACGACCACTGCACCGCGTCCGCCATCGAGGCGTCGGCGCAGCCCGTGCCCGCGTTCGGCAGCAGCGTGCTGGTGCCCGGCAGCGGGTACGGGTCCGGGGTCTCGGTCGGCGCGTCCACGTCGGTGACCACGCCCGCGTCGAGGGCGGCGGCGGCCGTCACGATCTTGAAGGTGGAGCCGGGCGGGTACGTCTCGCGCAGCGCGCGGTTGAGCATCGGCTTGGCGGGGTCCGCGTTGAGCTTCTCCCAGGCCTCCTTGACCTTCGGCCCGGTGCCGGAGAGCACCGCCGGGTCGTAGGAGGGGCTGCTGACCAGCGCGAGGATCTTGCCGGTGGCCGGCTCCACGGCGGCGACCGCGCCCCGCTTGCCCGCGAGCCCCGCGTACGCGGCCAGCTGCATGCTCGCCCGGATGGTGGTGGCGGCGTCGCCGCCGCCGGGGCGGCCGCGCGAGAGCTCGTACCAGAGCGGGAAGGCCGAGAGCCCGGGGTCGGTGCCGGAGAGGACCGGGTCCTCGGCGCGTTCCAGGAAGCTGGTCCCGTAGGTCTGGGAGGCGAAGCCGGTCACGGGCGCGTAGAGCGGGCCGTTCTTGTACGTGCGCTCGTAGCGCAGGAGTTGGCGGCTGTCCCGGGAGCCGGTGACGGGACGGCCGTCGACGGTGATGTCCCCGCGCGGTTCCGCGTACCGCGCGATGGCGGGGCGTTTGTTGGCCGGGTTCGCGCCGTAGCCCGCGGCCTCCCAGACCTGAACGCGACCGACGTTGACCATCAGGGCGACGAGCAGCAGGGCGCAGAAGTACGCGCACCAGCGGATGTAGCGGATCACGCGTCGGCCTCCTCGGCCGGTCCGGGCCTGCGGGCGCTGTCGCTGAGCCGGACGAGCAGGGCGACGATGATCCAGTTGGTGACCACGGAGGAGCCGCCCTGGGCGAGGAAGGGCATGGCCATGCCGGTCAGCGGGATCAGACCGGTGACTCCGCCGGCGATCACGAACACCTGGAGCGCGACGATCGAGGCGAGTCCGGTGGCGAGGAGCCGCCCGAAGGGGTCGCGCAGCGCCAGCCCGGCGCGGAAGCCGCGGGCGACGAGGAGCCCGTAGAGGAGCAGGATCGCGGTGAGGCCGACGAGGCCGAGCTCCTCTCCGGCGGTGGCGAGGATGAAGTCGGATTTGGCGGCGAACCCGATGAGAAAGGACTGGCCGTGGCCGAGCCCGGCGCCGAGCAGCCCGCCGGCTCCGAAGGAGAAGAGGGACTGGGCGAGCTGGCCGGGGCCGTCGCCGCGCTCGATGGAGGCGAAAGGATTCAGCCAGTCGTCCACGCGGCTGTTCACGTGCGGCTCGAACGTTCCGACGGCGTACGCGCCCACGGCCGCGAGCAGCAGCCCGATGGCGATCCAGCCGATCCGGCCGGTGGCCGTGAACAGCATGATCACGAAGAGGCCGAAGAAGAGCAGCGAGGTCCCGAGGTCGCGCTCCAGGACGAGCACGCCGACCGAGAGCAGCCAGATGGCCAGGATCGGGCCGAGCACCCGGCCGGGCAGCAGCCTCAGCTTCCAGAAGAGGGTGCGCCCGGTGAGGGCCAGGGCGGTGCGGTTCGCCGCGAGGTAGGAGGCGAAGAAGACGGCGAGCAGGATCTTGGCGAACTCCCCCGGCTGGAAGGAGAGCCCGGCGAACCGGATCCAGATGTGCGCGCCGTTCACGGCCGGGAAGAAGACCGGCACCAGCATCAGTGCCAGCGCGAGGGCGACGGACAGGTACGCGTACTTCTGCAGCACCCGGTGGTCGCGCAGCAGCGCGACGGCGAGCACGAAGAGCACCACCCCGAGGGCGGACCAGCGCAGTTGCTCACCGGCCGTGGCGTTGCCGGGGGTGGTGGCGTCGAGGCGCTGGATGAGGACGAGGCCGAGCCCGTTGAGCAGGACGGCGATCGGGAGCAGCAGCGGATCGGCGTACGGGGCGTACAGGCGGACGGCGAGGTGGGCGACGAGCGCGGCCACGGCGAGGCCGGCGGCGTAGTGGGCGGCGGGTGCGGGGATGTGCCCGGTGGTGGCGAGCCCCACGTAGAGGTGGCCGAGGACGGCGATGAGCACGGCGCCGAAGAGCAGCGACAGCTCGACTCCGCGACGCTTGGGTGCACGGGCGTCGGGTGGCGGTGGCGGGGCGGGTTCCGTCACCTTCGCCGTCAGAGCGGTCATACGGGGAAACGTAGCAAGGAGGCGGGCCGTATGTCCGCTTATGTCATAGTGTGCCGAAGAGTCGTCAGAACTGGTCGGAAGTGAAGTAGCGGATCAGGAGTCTCCTCTCATGGGACCTGCGGAGTTCATCGTCCTGGCCTTTCCGGAAGAACAGCTGCGGGTCGCGGCGGTCGAGGCGGTGATGGGGCTGCGCAAGGCCGGGGTCGTGCGGCTGATCGACGGACTGGTGGCCACCAAGACCGCGGGCGGCGAGGTGCTGTCGGCGGAGTTCGACGAGTTCGTCGAACTCCGGGGCCTGCTCGCCCACCGGGAGGCGGCCCCGCTGATCGGCCCGGAGGACGTCAGGGAATCGGCTGAACTGATGGACCGCGGCAGCTGCGCCCTCCTCCTGGTCGTCGAGCACGTCTGGGCCGAGGATGCCGCCATCGCCGTCCGCGCGGCCGGCGGCCGGATCGCCGGAGCGGTCCGCCTCCCGGCCGACCGGCTGGGGGTGGCCTGATGTTCATCCGCCCCATCGGTTCCGTGGTGAACCCCTCCCAGCGCCCCTCCGGCCACCCCCTGCTGCGCGGCATCCTGGCGCGCGGTGCCTACGTCTGGGACACGGCCCAGCACCCGGCGGCGGCCGCGGCCCCACCACCCCCGGACGGCACGGCCCCGGACGCGACCGCCCCCGCCCCGGCACCCGGCGCGACCCCGAACCCGCCTCCCGCCCCGGCCCCCTCGCCCCCGGCGGCCCCCTCCGCCCGCCGGGAGCCCGCAGCCGCCCGCCCGGCTCCCCACACCGGCCAGGGCGCTCCGGGGCCGGCCTCCCCCGGGGCCGATCTGACGGACCGCCTGACCCGACTGGCCGGCCTGGCCCGCGAAGGCCTGCTCACCCCGGAGGAGTTCACAGCGGCCAAGGCCCGCCTCCTGGCCGACTGACCGCTCCGGTCCCCCCTCGGCCCGGGCCCGGGCAAGATCCGAAAGAGACGGCCCAGGGGGACGTCCGGCCGCCTACTCCTGGGGAAGGCCCTCCAGCGGCGCCGGCTTCCGCAGTGCGACCAGGCCCGCTACCGCCCTCGCCGCTCGCCGCACCCTCGCCGCCGTGGCCACCGGCCCGGCGGCTTTCGGTATTCGCGGTCGCCGGGCAGTCCGGGCGGCGACGAGGTCCGCCCCTCCCGCGGACTCCGCCCGGTCGGCGGCTATCGCCACGAGCTCCGTCTTCAGGCGCTCCTCGAACGCGGTGGGCCTGTTGCTCATCGTGCTACCTCCAAGTGCTGCGCCGAAGCGGAAGCCGCGGGATCGGCCGGGGTGCGCAGGGCACGCCGGGCGCGGTGCAGGCGGACCCTGACGGTGGCCTGGGTGACGCCGAGGGCCTGGGCTGCCTCGGCCGGGGTGAGGCCGTCGATCACGACCAGGTCGAGCGTGGCCCGCAGCGGCTCCGACAGGGCGGCATGCCGCGCGGCCAGGTCGCGGAAGGCCCGCTGTGCGTCTATCCGTTCCTCCAGGGCCGCCACGTCCTGGTCGTCGAGCAGCCTTCGCCCGCTGAGCCGTTGCATCGCACCGCGCTCGCGGGCTCCCGCACGGGCGTGGTTCGCGAGGACGTTGCGCGCGATGCCGTAGAGCCACGCGATCGGCACTCCCCTGTCGGGCCGATAGCCGGCCACGTCCTTCAACGCGGCCAGGAAGATGTCGGCCGTGAGGTCCGCCGCCAGGTGCGGGTCGGTGACCCGCCGGGTGACGAACCCGAGCACGGCGTCGATGTGCTCCTCGTAGAACGCGCCGAACCCTTCCGGAGTCCGGAGATCCGGTGGCCGCTCATCCGGTGGCCGCACATCTGGTTGCCGGAGCTCCTGTTGCCGGCGATCCGGTGGCCCGGCACCCGCCCACCCGGAGCCCTTCCCCCTGCTCGCCGCCCGCGTGCCGCCCGCCCGTGCGCCGCCCGCCGCCGCGCCGTCCTCGTATGCGCCGCTCATCCGGTGCCTCCCCTGGTCCGCGGGGCCCCGTCGGCCCCTCACCCCGTACTTGGCGAAAGCCGCGTCAAGCGTTTCATCGGGTGCGGCCGCGGACGTACGCCGACCGGGTGAGCGGCGCGGCACGGCCGCCCCGGCTGGGCGATTTGTCATACCGCTCATGGCAGCATCGGCCGCCAGGAGGTGACCCCATGTCACGACGACGCAGACGTCGGCTGCTTCGCGCCGCGTGCCTCGCCGCAGCCCTCGTCACGGCCGGCCCGCTCCCCGTCACCCACGCCGAGCCCGCCGCCCCCGTGGCACCGGAGACGCCCGCGGTACCGGACACACCCACGGCTCCGGATGCCCCGGACGCCCCCACCGAGCCCGCAGCGCCCGTTGGAGTGCTCCTCACCCGTCTCCAAGGCCTCTACCAGCGCGCCGAGCAGGCCACCGAGGCCTACAACGCCGCCGAGACCGCCCTCACCTCCCGGCAGCGCGAGGAGAGCCGGCTCAGCACCGAGCTCGGCAAGGCCCGTACCGCCGTCACCGAGGCCCAGACCACCACGGGCCGGCTGGCGCGCGAGCAGTACAAGGGGGCCCGCGGATTCTCCCCGTACGCCCGGATGCTCTTCGCCGGGGACCCCCAAGGGGCCCTGGAACAGCGCCGGGTAGCGGAGCGCGAGGGGGCCCGGCGGGCTGCCGCGCTGGAGCGGCTGACCCAGGGCGAGAAGCGGGCCGACACCCTCGCCACCGCCGCCCGCAAGGCGCTGGACTCCGAGCAGAAGCTGGCCGCCGAGACCAAGAAGCGCAAGGAGGAGGCCGCCGCGCAGCTCAAGGAGGTCGAGCGGATGCTGGCCTCGCTCAGTACCGCCCAGCTCACCGAGCTCGGCACCCGCGAGGCCGAGGAGACGGCCACCGCGCAGCGGGAGCTGATCGGTTCGGGGAAGCTGGGCAGCGCCGGTCCGCAGCTGCGCAACCCCACCGCGGCCGGCGGCACGGCCCTCACGTACGCGGCCGCCCAGATCGGGAAGCCGTACGTCTGGGGCGCCGAGGGGCCGGCCTCCTTCGACTGTTCCGGGCTGACCTCGCAGGCCTGGGCGCACGCGGGCCTCGAGATCCCCCGGACCAGTCAGGAGCAGTGGGCCCGGCTGCCCAGGGTGCCGCTCGACGAACTGCGCCCCGGCGACCTGGTGGTGTACTTCCCGACCGCCACCCACGTGGCCCTGTACGTCGGCGACGGCAAGGTCATCCAGGCGCCCCGGCCGGGCGCGAAGGTGAAGGTCTCGCCGATCGCGGCGAATCCGCTGCTCGGCGCGGTACGGCCGGACCCCGACGGGTCGCCGCTGCGCACCTTCACCCCGCCGCCGCTGCCCGAGGCCGCGACGGCGGGGGACGACACGGGTTACTCGCAGGCCGAGGCTCCCGAGGCGCCCTAGGCGCCCTAGACGCCTAAGCGCCCGAGGCACCCGAGACGTCGGCGAGGTAGTCCGCCGCGTCCTCGGGGTCGTAGAAGTACGCGTCGAAGTCGGCCGGGTTGTCGAAGCCGTTGGCGAATCGATCCGCCACCGGCTGGAGCTGCCCGGCCGCGCCGATCAGGTTCAGCACGTGCTCCGGCGGGACGCCGAGCATGGCGTTCGTCCACTGGGTGGCGGGCTTGCCGCTGGTGAACCAGTACTTGTCGAAGGTCGCCTTCATCCACGCCTCGTCGAACGGCTTGTCCCCGTGCATGAGGATCGACGAGAGGTACGAGGCCGCGCACTTGGCGGCGGAGTTCGACCCCTGCCCGGTGATCGGGTCGTTGGCGACGACCACGTCCGCCACGCCCAGCACCAGCCCGCCGCCCGGCAGCCGGCCGATCGGATTGCGGACGACGGGGGCGTACCGCCCGGCGAGCGTGGCGCCCGCGTCCGTCAGCTCCACCTTCGTCGCCCGCGCGTACTCCCAGGGAGTGAACTTCTCCATCAGTTCCAGCGTCAGCGCGAGGTGGGCCTGCGGGTCCTTCACCCCGCCGAAGACGTCCAGCGGTCCGCCCGGGATCCCCTCCCAGAAGAGGATGTCGGCCCGCCCGGAGGTGGTCAGCGTCGGCATTACGAACAGCTCGCCGGCGCCCGGGACAAGGTTGCAGCGCACGGCCTCCGTCTCCGGGTGCTCGGGGCGCGGCGCCACCCCGTGCACGTACGACACGGCGAGCGCGCGCTGCGGGGCGTCGTACGGGGAGCGGGCCGCGTCCCGGCCGAACAGCGAGACCAGCTCGCCCTTGCCGGCCGCGACCAGCACCAGGTCGTACGTACGGGAGAAGAAGTCCAGGTCGGAGACGGACGCGCCGTGGATGACGAGCTGCCCGCCGCGCTGCGCGAAGGTGTCGAGCCAGCCGGCCATCTTCACGCGCTGGTCGACGGACTGGGCGAAGCCCTTCAGGTTACCGAGCCAGTCGATGGCGCGGCTGCCGTCGGGGGCGGAGACCGAGACGCCCAGGCCCTCGATCTTCGGCGCCTGCTGCTCCCAGAAGTTCAGCTGGAGGTCCCGCTCGTGCTGGAGCGCCGTGTCGAACATGCACTGGGTGGACATGACCCGACCGGTGCGGATCTCGTCCGCCGTCCGGTTGGACATGAGGGTGACCTCGTACCCCTTCGCTTGGAGTCCGAGGGCGAGCTGGAGACCGGACTGGCCGGCGCCGACGACGAGTATCTTGCGCATGTGCACGCTCTCTATTCGGGGGTCGTGTCGAGGGCGTGGCCCACGAGGGTCATCAGGGATTCCAGGACCGTCACCCGGCGCCGCGCGTCCATGATCACGACGGGTACGTGCGCCGGTACGGTCAACGCCTCCCGCACGTCCTCCGGTTCGTACGAAGGCATGCCCTCGAAGTGGTTGACGGCCACGGCGTACGGCAGTCCGCAGCTCTCGAAGTAGTCGAGCGCCGGGAAGCAGTCGCGCAGCCGTCGCGTGTCGGCGAGGACGATCCCGCCGACGGCACCGCGCACCAGGTCGTCCCACATGAACCAGAAGCGTTCCTGGCCGGGGGTCCCGTACACGTACAGGACGAGGTCGTCGTCGAGGGTGACGCGGCCGAAGTCCATGGCGACGGTGGTGGTGTGCTTGTCCGGGGTTGCGGACAGGTCGTCGGTCGGAGCGGCGGCCTCGGTCATCACCGCTTCGGTGCGCAGCGGCCGGATCTCGGAGACGGAACCGACGAACGTGGTCTTGCCCACCCCGAAACCACCCGCCACCAGCACCTTCACGGCGACGGGCGCGCGCGAGCGGTCGTACTGCCAGGGCTGTACGGGCTCGTCCGGATCGGTGTCCGGGTTCACGGAGGAAGAGAAGAGACCGGTTTCAGAGACGGCGGAGCCCACTGAGCACCCTTTCGAGCAGAGCGCGGTCGGGACGGCCGCTGCCGTGGCCGGTCCCGTAGACACGGATCCTGCCCTGGTCGGCGAGGTCGCTGACCAGGACGCGGACCACGCCGAGCGGCAGCTTCAGCAGGGCGGCGATCTCGGCGATCGTCCGCATGCGGCGGCAGACCTCGACGATCGCCGGCATCTCCGGCATCCGGTCGGCCTTGCGCGGCTCGGACACCTTGGTGTCGAGGGCCGCGACGAAGGTCTCGACGTGCAGGACCTGGGTGAAGCGGGTGCGGCCGCCCGTCAGGGAGTAGGGGCGTACACGGGCGGGACGGCGGTCGGCGCCGCGTATCGGCAGCCGGTCGGAGGCCGGACTCCTCACGGGGTTTTCTCCATCGACTGGCGCAGCTCACTGCGGACTTCGGGGGTCAGGACGTGGCCGGCGCGGCCCACGAACAAGGCCATGTGGTACGCGACGACGCTCATGTCGCAGTCCGGCGTGGCGTGTACGCCGAGGAGCGAGCCGTCGCTGATGGCCATGACGAACACGGAACCGTGCTCCATGGCCACCATCGTCTGCTTGACCGAGCCGCCGTCCATCAGGGCGGCGGCGCCCGTGGTGAGCGAGCCGAGGCCGGAGACGATGGTCGCGAGATCGGCGGAGGCGCCGCGGGGGCCCGCGGGGCGGGCGGGTGCGGAGGACGGAGCGGGTGTGTCGGGTGCCACCGGATCGGAGGACAGCAGGAGGAGCCCGTCCGAGGAGACGACGGCCACCGAGTTGACCCCGGGTACCTCCTCGACGAGGTCGGTCAGCAGCCACTGAAGGTTGCGGGCCTGGGTGCTCAGTCCGTACGTACTGGACGCGTTCATGTGCGTGCCTCCTGTGCGGTGTCCCCCCGGTCGGTCTGCCCCTGGTCCTGCGGCGGGTCCTGGCGGGAGTCCTGACCGGAGTCCTGCCGGGCGTCCTGCGCGAGCTCGGCCTCCACGACGCGGCGCCCGTCCTGGGCTCCCCGGTAGAACCCGCCGAGACGGCGGCGCAGCTCGTCGGCGTCCACCCGGCCCGGCGCCGGACGCGCTTCCTCCCCGCGCCCGGCGGTCACCGTGCGGGGGCTCCGCTTGGGCAGCCCCTTGTCGGTGAGGACCTCCTCGGGCTCGCTCCCCTGTGGGGCGGCGGCGTCGGCGGCGTCGGCGGCGTCCCGGCCCCGGGACGGTTGGGCCTGCGGCGGTACGCGGAACGCCTGCTCGGCGGGTACCTCCGCGGGCGCCCCGGCCGACGGCTCCGCGGGCACCTCGGCGGCGTCCTGGGCCTGCGGCCGTACGCGGAACACCTGCTCGTCCGGCACCTCGACCGGCGCCGGGACCCGGAACACCTGCTCCGTGGGCGGCAGCTGCCCGGCCGGAGGCGCGAACGCCGCCGGAGCGGGCTCCGCAGCCACCCGGGCGGGCGGCTCGGCGCCGGCCCGCTCGGTGTCGTCCGCGGCGCCGTGGGCGGGCTCCGGCTCGGGGAAGGCGACGGGCTCCGGGGCCGCGGCCGGCTCCGCCTCGAAGACGGGCTCCGGGGACAGCGGGGCCGCCTCGGGCTCCGCCGGGCTTTCCGTCACGGACGCGGCAGCGCCCCGTAGCCGCGAGGGAAGGGTGTTCTCGTTGGCCTCCGCGATCGCCCCGGGCAGGTGCAGCGCGGGTGCGCCCAGTGCGCCCAGGGCGTGGACCGGCGAAGCCGGCGGGGTGGCGGGCAGCAGCGCCGCCGGGACCACGACCAGGGCCTCGGTGCCGCCGTTGCGCTGGGTGCGCAGCTCCGCGCCGACCCCGTGCCGGGCCGCGAGCCGGCCCGCCACGTAGAGGCCGAGGCCCAGGCCGTGTTCGGACTCGGGCTCCTCGTCGTACGCGTCGGGCGTGGCCAGCCGCTGGTTCAGCGTGGCCAGCCGGTCATCGGTGATCCCGATGCCCTCGTCGACGACGGAGAGCACCACGTCACCGGAGTCCAGCAGCCAGCCGGACACCTTGACCTTGGCGTCCGGCGGCGAGAAGGTCGTCGCGTTCTCCAGCAGCTCCGCCAGGACGTGCGAGATGTCGTCGGCGGCGTGCCCGGCGACCTGCGTGTACGAGGGCAGCGCGCCGAGGTCGACGCGCTCGTAGCGCTCGATCTCGCTGACCGCCGCCCGCATGACGTCGACCAGCGGCACCGGCAGGCCCTGGCCGTGGCCGTGTTCCTGGCCGGCGAGGACGAGCAGGTTCTCGTTGTGGCGGCGCATCACGGTCGCCAGGTGGTCGAGCTTGAACAGGGTGGCGAGGCGGTCCGGATCCGGCTCCTCGGACTCCAGCTCCTCGATGACGACGAGTTGGCGCTCGACGAGCCCCAGGGTCCGCAGGGACAGCGACACGGACGTCGTCGACATGATGCGGCGGTGCTCCTCCAGCCCCGCCCGCAGCTGCGCGAGCTCTTCCTCCAGCGCCTCCCGGCCGGCCGAGAGCGCCTCGTTGCGGCCGATGAGGCGGCGGCGGTCGGCGTCGAGTCCGGCGATCCGGGTGTGCAGGGAGACCGTCTGGCCGCGTACCGCGTTGAGGTGGCGCACCACCTCGGCGAACTCGTCGTTGCGGCCCGTGAACCGGACCGGTTCCACCGAACCCTCCGGCGTGGCCAGCCGGGCCGCGCCGCGCCGCAGGACCGACAGCGGCCGGGTGAGGGAGCGCGCGATGGCGGTGGAGATGCCGAGGGTGACGAGGAACAGCACGCCGAGGCAGGCCACCATGACCTCCAGCGCGGTCACGTCGTCGTCGCGCAGCGCGGCGAGCGCGGTGGCGCGCTGGCCGGCGAGGGTGGCCTCGACCGAACGCATCCGGTCGACGCGGGCGGTGAGGGCCGGTCCGACGGCGCCGGGATCGAGCTTGCGGTCGGCCGGGGAAAGGGTCGGCCGGTCGGTGAGCCGCTTGAGGTAGTCGTCGGCCGTCTTGACCTCGGGTCCGGTGACGGTGGCGGTGAGGCTCTGGCGTACGTCGGGACGCGCGGCCCGCGCGAAGTCGTCGAGCGCGCCCTGCTCCCGTACGCGCGCCCGCTGGGCGGCGGCGGTGAGTTCGTCCACGAAGGCGGTGCCCGGCTGCTTGTCGCCGCCGGGCACGGACAGCGCGGCGAGCAGCAGTCCGCGGGTGGCGGAGGCCTGCTCCACGGCCTGGCCGAGCGCGGCCAGCGGGCGGGTGGTGACGAGGGCGTCTGCGGCGCGCGGCGGGGTCAGCTCGGTGATCCGGTTGCCCGGTGCGAGGAGTTCGGCGATGACACCGGAGTAGGCCTGGTGCGCGGTGAGGGCGCTGTCCCTGCCCTCCATGGCCTCGGTACGGACGGCCGCGATCCGGCCGACGGCCTCGGACAGTTCCTCGTCGGCGTCGGCCTGCACCTCGGCGAGCTGGCGGTCGGTGCCCGCGGCGCGTTCCTGGACCGCGGCGGCCTGCTTGCCCCGGACTCCGCCGGGGCGGCCCTTGGCCACGTACTCGGTGACCGCGTCGCGCTCGTCGCCGAGGAGGTGGGCGAGGGTGAGGGTCTGCCGGCTCCGGTCGGCGAGGGTGACCAGCTGCTGGGAGTCCTTGAGGTCCGCGGAGGCGGACAGGACGGCGGGCGCTCCCGCCACGAGCACGGCGATCCCGGCCACGGCGACCCCGATGACCAGCCTGCTGCGCACGCGGACGCGGCGCCCTGCGGGAGCGGTCGCGGCGACCGGGCCGCCCGGGGCTCGTCGGTCGGGTGCGGTGACGTCGGGTGCGGTGCCGTTCGCGACGGTGCCGTTCTTCCGAGGCCGCTTCTTCTGCACCGGTGCTCGCAATCCTGTTTACGTGTGCTGCTCGTGCTCGTTGTCTGATGCTCGGTACGTGCCGCTCAGTACGCGCCGCTTCCGCGCGTCCGCCGCCGCACCGCCTCAGACCCTCGCAGTGAGTTGGGAAGGGGGCCGCACATCGCCCGCCCGGCCACACGAAGGAGTGAACAGCACGGAGGAGTTGGCGACCAACTCCGCGAGCGGCTGTCAGAGCCCCGCCGTGGACGGGTGGTTGAAAGATCGATGCGGCTTTTGGCAGGATGCCCGCCCACATCGCCGAGGGGCAACCCGCTGACCCCGGCGGCTCCTTCCCTCCCCACCCACCCCGCGTTGGTCCGGACCTTCAGCGGTCCTTTCCGCTCCTACGGGGCACCGCGCGGGCAGAATGTCAGCATGCGCATCGATCTCTCCTCCGCCCCCGGCAATCCGGAACGCCCCAACGAGGACTGGCTGTCGGCCGCGATCCCCGCCTCGGGCGGCGGAGTCCTGGTCGCCCTCGACGGGGTCACCCCGCCGCCGGGTGACGTCGGATGCGCGCACGGAGTGCCGTGGTTCGCGGCCCGGCTGGGGGGCCGATTGACCGAACTGTCCGGATCACGCCGGGACATGCCCCTCGACCGGGTTCTGGCGGAGGCCATCCGCGTCACCGCGGAGGCCCATCGCGACACGTGTGACCTTTCTCACGTCCGGACGCCGCAGGCGACGGTGGTCGTGGTCCGCTGGGACGCGTCCTGGGTCGAGCACCTGGTGCTCTCGGATTCCGTACTCCTCCTCCAGGCGCCCGGGGGCGAGGTGCGCGCGGTCCTCGACGACCGGCTGGACCGGATCCCGCGCGAGCTGCTGCGTACGGAGGCCTCCGCCGACACGCTGCGCAACGCCGAGGGCGGCTTCTACACCGCGGCCGCGGACCCGCAGGTGGCGGCCCGGGCGGTGACCGGGCGGACGCCGCGCGCGGAGGTCCGGGCGGTGGCGGCGATCACGGACGGGGCCAGCCGGTGGACGGACACGTTCGGGGAGGGCGACTGGGCCGAATGCCTGGCGGTGCTGTGCAAGGAAGGGGCGCAGTCCCTGATCGACCGGGTCCGCGCGCTGGAATCGGACCCGGGCCGGCCGCACCGCCGCGACAAGCGCCACGACGACGCGTCGGCGGCCTACGCGGAGCTGTGAGGAGGGGAGCCACGGGAAGGGGAGCTACTCCCCTCCTGCGTTCAACTGGTTCAGAAGCCGCGCCAGTTCCGCCACTTCTCCGCGGTCCCAGTCCGCGAGCTTGCGCATGTACTGCTCACGCCGGGCGCCCCGCACCCGCAGGAAGCGCTCCCGGCCCTCCTCCGTGAGCCCGACCAGGAAGGCCCGCCCGTCCGCCGGGTCCGGCTCGCGGGCCAGCAGGCCCAGCACCTCCAGGGCCCGCAGCTGCCGGCTCATGGTGGCCTTGCCGACCCCGAAGTAGGCGGCGAGCTCGGTCGCCCGCTGCCGCCCGGCGGCTTCCAGCCGTACGAGGAGCCCGTACGCGGCCGGTTCCAGCTCCGGGTGCAGCTCGCGCGCCATCTCCCCGGAGGAGGCGCGGGCCCGTCGGAGGAAGACGGACAGCTCCCGCTCCAGGGCAAGGAACTCCTGGTCTTCGGTCCCGTGCACGGCCCGCTCCTTCGCTGGTGGGTGGGCCACCAGTATTTCGCAGCGGGTACGCCGGGGGCCCGGGGCCCCGCCGGAGCGGGAATCCCCGGGCCACCGGCCCGCCCGGACGGTGCCCGGATCAGGCCGCCACGGTCACCGAGACCTCGTCCGCGGCCAGGGCCAGCTCCAGGACCTGCCGTACGTCCGTCACCGGGTGCACCGACAGTCCTGCCAGCACCTCCGCGGGAACGTCGTCCAGGTCGGCCTCGTTCCGCTTCGGGATGATGACGGTGGTCAGCCCGGCCCGGTGCGCGGCCAGCAGCTTCTGCTTGACCCCGCCGATGGGCAGGACCCGCCCGGTCAGCGAGACCTCCCCGGTCATGGCCACGTCCGTGCGGACCTGCCGGCCCGACAGCAGCGAGGCCAGCGCCGTCGTCATCGTGATGCCCGCGCTCGGGCCGTCCTTGGGCACCGCGCCCGCCGGGAAGTGGATGTGCACGCCCCGGTCCTTCAGGTCGGCGACCGGGAGTTCCAGCTCGGCGCCGTGGGAGCGCAGGAAGCTGAGCGCGATCTGGGCCGACTCCTTCATCACGTCTCCGAGCTGGCCCGTCAGCGTGAGCCCGGCCGCGCCCGTCTCGGGATCGGCCAGCGAGGCCTCGACGAACAGGACGTCGCCGCCCGCCCCGGTCACGGCGAGGCCGGTGGCCACGCCCGGTACCGCGGTCCGCCGCTCGGCCGGGTCCTGCGCGGACTCCGGTACGTGGTGCGGCCGCCCGATCAGTGCCCGCAGGTCGTCGGCGCCGATCCGCAGCGGCAGCTCCCGCTCCCCCAGCTCGTGCTGGGAGGCCACCTTGCGCAGCAGCCGGGCGAGGGAACGCTCCAGGGTGCGTACGCCCGCCTCGCGGGTGTACTCCCCCGCCAGCTTGCGCAGCGCGTCCTCCTCCAGGACCACTTCCTCCACGGCCAGGCCGGCGCGCTCCAGCTGCCTGGGCAGCAGGTGGTCGCGGGCGATGACGACCTTCTCGTCCTCGGTGTAGCCGTCGAGGCGGACCAGTTCCATGCGGTCGGCGAGGGCCTCGGGGATGGCCTCCAGCACGTTCGCGGTGGCGAGGAACACCACGTCGCTCAGGTCCAGCTCCACCTCCAGGTAGTGGTCCCGGAAGGTGTGGTTCTGGGCCGGGTCGAGGACTTCGAGCAGCGCCGCCGCCGGGTCGCCCCGGAAGTCGGAGCCGACCTTGTCGATCTCGTCGAGCAGGACGACCGGGTTCATGGACCCGGCTTCCTTGATCGCCCGTACGATCCGGCCGGGCAGCGCGCCCACGTACGTACGCCGGTGCCCGCGGATCTCGGCCTCGTCGCGGACGCCGCCGAGGGCCACGCGGACGAACTTGCGCCCCATGGCGTGGGCCACGGACTCCCCGAGGGAGGTCTTTCCGACACCGGGCGGGCCCACGAGCGCCAGTACGGCCCCGCCGCGGCGGCCGCCGACGACGCCCATCCCGCGCTCGGAGCGGCGCTTGCGCACCGCGAGGTACTCGGTGATCCGGTCCTTCACGTCGCTCAGCCCGGCGTGCTCGGCGTCCAGGACGGCGCGCGCTCCCCGGATGTCGTACTCGTCCTCGGTCCGCTCGTTCCAGGGCAGTTCGAGGACGGTGTCCAGCCAGGTGCGGATCCAGGACCCCTCCGGGGACTGGTCGCTGGAGCGCTCCAGCTTGTCGACCTCCTTGAGGGCGGCCTCCCGTACCTTCTCCGGCAGGTCGGCGGCCTCGACCCGGGCCCGGTAGTCGTCGGACTCCTCCCCCTCCTTCTCCCCGCTGAGCTCGCGCAGCTCCTTGCGCACGGCGTCGAGCTGCCGCTTGAGCAGGAACTCGCGCTGGACCTTGTCGACGCCGTCCTGCACGTCCTTGGCGATGGACTCGGCGACGTCCTGCTCGGCGAGGTGGTCGCTGAGGGCCTTGACCGCGAGCTTCAGCCGGGCGACCGGGTCGGCCGTCTCCAGCAGCTCCACCTTCTGCTCGACGGTCAGGAACGGGGAGTACCCGGAGTTGTCCGCGAGGGCCCCGACCCCCTCGATCTGCTGCACCCGGTCCACGACCTGCCAGGCCCCGCGCTTCTTGAGCCAGCTGGTGGCGAGCGCCTTGTACTCCTTGACGAGCTCGGCGACGGCCCCGGGCAGCGGATCGGGCACGGTCTCGTCCACCGTCTCGCCCTCGACCCAGAGCGCGGCCCCGGGCCCGGTCGTCCCGGCCCCGATACGGACCCGGCCGCGCCCCCGGATCAGGGCCCCGGGATCCCCGTCGGACAGCCGCCCCACCTGCTCCACGGTCCCGAGGACGCCGGTGCCCGTGTACTTCCCGTCGACCCGGGGCACGAGCAGCACCTTCGGCTTGCCACCCGCGGCGGCGGCCTGGGCGGCCTCGACGGCGCCCCGCACCTCGGCGTCGGACAGGTCCAGCGGAACGACCATCCCGGGCAGCACGACCTCGTCGTCGAGCGGCAGCACGGGCAGGGTGAGCGTTACGGACGTCGAAGCCATGATGTTCCCTCCGGCAGTGAAGTTGAGTTATGCCGACTCAATGCATGTGAGCTCCCCAATGTTCCCCAAGTGCCGTTCGCCGGGGGCGAACACTCGGACGGCCGCAGGGTGTCCGCATGCCGATCGCGCCGGGCGCGGGGCGCGGGCGGCTCGTCATGATGGGCGCATGATGCACAGCGAGAACGCGCACGCACCCACCGATTCACCGGCGATAGCCCTGCTCAAGGAGGTGGGGGCGGAGACCACCAAGCACTCGGGCGGCACGCTCCTGACCCACCTGCTGCGCGTCGAGGCACTGGTGGACGCCTGGGGCGGACGGCCGGCGCTCCGGGCCGCGGCACTGTGCCACGCCTTCTACGGCACCGACGGGCTGCCTCTGGTACTCCTGGAGCTTTCCGAACGGGCCCGCCTCACCGAGGCGATCGGTACGGAGGCCGAGCAGCTCGTCTACTTCTACGCGAGCTGCGACCGCAAGGCCTCCTACCCGGGCCTCGCCGCACCGGACGACGCGTCGGTAGTCTTCCGGGACCGGTTCACGGGCGAGGAGTTCGTTCCGTCCCCTCAGCAGCGCCGCGACTTCGCCGAGCTCACGGCGGCCAACGAGCTGGACCTGGCGAAGGTGAACGCGTCCTTCCGCGAACGCAACGGGGCCGGTCTGCTCGAACTGTTCACCCGGTGGTCCCCCCTGCTGTCGGAGACGGCCCGCCGCGAGGTGACCGCCGTACTCGGCTGACCCGCGCGGGCACCGCCGGGGCGGCCCGGCGGCAGCGCGGGACGGCTGCCGGTGCTCACTGCCGCAGGGCCTCCACCGGCTCGACGCGGGCCGCGCGGCGGGCCGGGTAGAGGCCGTCGAGCACGCCGGTCAGCACGCCGGTCAGCACGCCGGTCAGCAGGCCGATCAGCGGCGCCGACGCGACGACCAGCAGGTACCGGACAGAGCTGACCTCGTCGTCGAGGACCCGTAGCCGGACAGGTTGACGTAGTAGTTGCTCGAGGCGCCACCCCGACCCGCGTTCTCGTCCACCTCAGCCGCTCGTGGTGGAGGTGCAGGAGGACGCACCCGCACGCGAGACACGCGGGGCCGTGCGGGAAGGGGAATTCGAAACCCCATGGGGATCCGGGCGAGACGCGGATCAGGCCGCCGAGACGGTGATGTCGCCCGACGTGGTCCGTACGGCGACGCGGGCGGTCGCGGACGGGTCCGCGGGGACGGTGATCTCGCGCCCGCCGGAGGTGGTGGAGAGGTCGAGGGCATACGGGGCGGCGGGAACCTTCACCTCGGCATCGCCCGAGCTGGTTTCCACGGCGACCGAGGACGGTGCCTTCCCGAAGGCGAGGCGGACGTCGCCGGAGGACGAGCGGGCGTCCGCGGCCGGGCCGGCCAGCTCCTCGGCGGCGATCGAGCCCGAGAACGTACGGACCGTCAGCGGGCCGGCGATCCGGTCCGCCCGGACCGAGCCGGAGGAGGTGGTGACGTCGGCGGCGGCCACTCCCGCCACCGTGACGCGGCCGCTGCCGCTCTCGGCGCGGACCGTCGCGGAGGCCGGCACCTCCAGCCGGTAGTCGACGGAACAGCGGCCGGAGCAGCTGCCGTTGGTGAGGGTCAGCACGCCCCCGGAGAGCCTCTGCGCGGGCTGGGGCACGGTGTCGCCGCGGTAGTGGACGGTACGGCGGACGGTGACGCCCGGGCCGGAACCGGCGACCACTTCGATGGATCCGCTGCCGGCGTCCGAGACGTCGACCGCGGTGACGGCCTCGGCCACCGTCGTGTCCGCGCTCGCTGTGTTCCCCGGTCCGCCGCGGGAGACGAGCGAGCCGAAGGAGCAACCGGTGAGCAGCAGACCGGCGGCGAGGGCCGCGGCGGTGTATGTGGCAGTGACGGTGGCCTTGGTGGCGCGCGGGCGCGTCTTCGTGGTCATGGTGTCGATCGTGCCCGCGCGGTGGCCCCGGGGGCATGGTGCACGTGCCCGGATCCGGGGTGGGGTTATCCCCCGGGCGGCGGACGGAGACGGCGCGGGGCCGCCTGCCGGGCGGCGCGGAGCCGGAGGCGGGATCCGGAGGCGGGCCGTCCTGGGCCGTATCCTTCCGATCTTGCCGGTCAGGCCCGCGTCGTCCGGTGCCGGGCGGCGCGGGCCGGGCCGGATCCGGGAGCGACGGCCTAACTCCCCTGCGCGACCGGTCGGTCCGGGGACGGGACGCCCCACTCACTCCAGGAGCCGTCGTAGACCGCGAGGTCCTTGTACCCGGCCAGGTCCGCGCCCAGGGCGAGCACGCAGGCCGTGACCCCGGAGCCGCAGCTGAAGTACAGCCGCTCCCGCTCGCCCACCGCTGCTCCGAAGGCCGCGCGGAGTTCCGCATCGGGGCGCATCAGGCCGTCGGGGCGCTGGAGTTCACCGAAGGGGAGGCTGACCGCGCCCGGCATGTGGCCGCCGCGCAGGCCCGGGCGGGGCTCGGGTGCGGTACCGGCGAAGCGTTCGCGGGTCCGGGCGTCGAGCACCGCTGCGGCCGGATCTGCCAGGGCCGCCGACACGGTGGCGGCGTCCACCAGCAGCCCGGCGCGGGGCCGGGCCGTGAAGGAGCCGCGCGGGCCCTCGTACCCCGGTGGGCGCTCCTCCACCGGCCGCCCGGCGGCGAGCCACGCGGGCAGCCCGCCGTCGAGGACGGCGACCCGGTCGAAGCCCATGCTGCGCAGCATCCACCAGGCGCGGGCGCTGGAGTAGACGCCGGCGCCGTCGTACGCGACGACCGTGCCGCTGTCGTCGACGCCGAGGGCACGCATCGCCTCGGCGAAGGCGTCGGGGCCGGGCATGGTGTGCGGGGCGGGGGCGGTGTGGTCGGACAGCGCGCCGTCGAGGTCGAAGGGACGGGCCCCGGGAATGCGCCGGTCCGCGTCGCGGTGCGGCCCGACGGAGGCGTCGAAGACGACGAGTCCGGGTATGCCGAGCCGCTCCGCGAGCCAGTCCCCGTCGACGAGGGGGCCGGGCGGCACGGGCACGGGGGAGTTGAATCGGGGGCGGGCTGCATCCATACGGCACCTCCGGCAGAAGTCGACGACCCCGGCAAGCTCCGCGGCCCACCGCCCATCCTCCCTCCCGCTCCCCCGCCTCCCACGAACGCACCCACCCTGGGGGCAGGTTCCCCCGGCCCACCGCCCCCGGGGCAGGGCACCACGGGCCCTGGGCGCTCATCTACGGAGACCGAAGGGCCCGGGGGTTCCCAGATCCCCGGAGCGGCAACGGCCCTCCCCCTGATCGGGCCCCTCGGCGCCGGGGGGGCATGGCACGGCCGGGAGCGGACAGGTGGCCCCCGCCCCGGCTACGGGCAGTCGCCCGGTTTGGCGAAGAGGGCCACTCGGGCGCCGCGCACGTCCCGCACGGAGCACAGGTCGAAGTGGGAGACCAGCGTCTGGCGTTTCACCGCCTCCGCCGGGTAGCCGTCCAGCGGCTGCCCCGCCGGGTCCAGCAGGGCGACCACCCGGTCGACGGCCGGGTCGAGCAGGGCCACCCGGATCTCCTCCGGGGTCCGCTCCACGCCCTGGAGGCTCCGCGAAGCCGCCGGGGTGCCGGACAGGGCGAGGTCGCGCAGGGACCCGTAGACCTGTGGTGAGGACAGCAGCCATTCGCGCCGCCGCGAGGGGAGGAAGAGCACCGCGTCCCCCGGGCGCGCGGCCTCGCGGACGGCCGCCGCCACCGCCCGCGCGTCGTCCTTGCGGCTCTCGGGGGTACGCAGCCACGCGGACCAGAACCCGACCGGGACGAGGAGGACCCCGACCAGCGGCCACACCCACCACCCCCGCGCCGTGGCGAGCCGCGCCCCCACGAGGAGGGCGAAGCCGGCGAGGGCGTAGAGGACGTACCGGTCCACGTACCAGGGGTGCACCAGTGAGATCGCGAGCAACAGCCCGGGGGGCAGCAGCGCCAGCGGCAGGGCGACCCGTACGAGTTCCCGCGCGGCTCCGCGGGCCAGGAGCAGCGAGGCGGCCGCGAGGACTCCGTACGCCGCCCAGTCCTGCCAGCTCGGCCGCCCGAGCCAGCCCAGCTGCTGCTGCGCCTGCCGTGCGCTGACCAGGGCGAGCGGCAGCAGCGCGACCACGACGGCCCCGGCCGCGAACCGCCAGCCGCGCGAGCGCCGGGCGGCGAACGCGTGCGCGGGCAGGGCCAGTACGGCGAACTCGTGCAGCCAGCACCCCAGCACGAGCACCACGGCGTAGGCGACCCAGCGCTCGCGCAGCATCAGGTACGCGGCCCAGACGACGGCCGCGGCGACGAAGGCGTACGAGCGTCCCTCCTGGGCGTACATCTGCACGGGCGGCAGCAGGGCGTACGCGACCCCGGACAACAACGCGACCCGGTCGGCAAGGTCGGCGTGCCCGGCCCGGCCGGCGCCCGCGGCACCGCCGACTCGGCCCGCGGCACCGCCGACTCGGCCGGCGTCCCCGGACGGCTCCGCGCCCCCGGACCGGGCGGCCCCGCCGCGCCGCCCGCCCGCCAGGTGGTGCGCCACCGCGGCCACGCCGGACGCGGCGAGGGCGGTGGCGGCCACCGAGGGGAGGCGCAGGGGCCAGAGGCCGGGGTCGGAGGCGGTGGTGCCCGTTGCCGCGAAGACCGCGAAGACCCCGTGCATCAGCAGGTAGTAGAGGCCGTGGACGGCGTCGACCTGGCCCAGCAGTTCCCAGAGCTCCCCGAGCGGGCGGTGCGCGACCTGCCATGTGACGGACTCGTCGCGCCACAGGGAGCCGCCCCGCGAAAGGCCCCAGAGGCCGAGGGCGAAAGCGGTGAGCGGCGGCAGCCAGCGCCAAGGGGCGAAGCGGCGGATGTCGGCCTCCGGGTGCTATCCGTGCGGGTGGTGCTGACTCCATACTCGGGGTTCGAGCCGGATACCTGCGGGGGTGGGGCGTGCGAGCACGTGGTGGGCGAGTGGGTTGGGCGACGGCGGCCGTGGCGCTGGCCGTGGTGGCGGCCCTGGGCGGATGTTCCTCCGACGGGTCGGGGGACGGGGCCTCACCGAAGCCGAAGCCGGACACGAACGCGAGCACGGGCACCGGCACCGCCACGGCCGACCCCTCCGGGACGGCGACGGACGCCCCGGGGACTCCGTCCCCCGGTCAGAGCGCCGGCCAGAGCCCGGCCCCGGGCACCGGCACGACCGCTCCCGCCCCGCCTCCCGCCCCGAGCACCTCCGCCCCCGCACCCAGCGCCTCGCCGCCCCGCGCGGACGAGACGCTCGTCGCGGTCACCCGTAGCGGGGGCCTCGCCGGAAAGACCAGCACCTTGATCATCAAGGGCGACGGATCGTTCCTGCGACTGAACGCCAAGGCCGAGACGGTCGACCACGGCAAGCTCTCGGCGTCCGCCCTCGCGAAGCTGCGCACCGCACTCCAGGAGGCGGACTTCCCCCGCCTGCCGCGGATCTCGATGCCCGCCCAACCGGTCTTCGACTCGTTCACGTACGCCTTCCGGCACGGCGGCTACGAGGTCGCCGCCGACCAGACCACGCTGCCGCGGCCCCTGCAGGGGGTCCTGGGCGCGCTGCCGTCCTTCGAGTCGCGCTGACACAGCTGAAGAAAGCCCGGCACCACCCCTACCGCCCCGGCCACCGCCCCGTCACAGCCCCGTTCCCGCCACCGTGATCTCCCGCAACCGCCGGTCCAGGTAGCCGCGGAGCAGGACCGCCATGTCCACGCCCTCCGGGTCCAGCACCCACTGGATCTGGAACCCGTCCATCACAGCGATGGTCTCGCGGCCGACGGCCCCGCAGTCCGTGTCCGGCCGTACTTCGCCCCGCTCGACGCCCGCCCGGAGCAGGCCGACGCTGTAGCCGAGGACCCGGTCGTAGCGCTGCCGGAAGTAGGCGTGCGCGGGGTGGCCCGGGTTCCCGGACTCGCCGACCAGCGTGTTGTACATCCGTACGAGCCCGGGCCGGCGGGCGTTCTCCTCGGCGAGGGCGACCACCGCGGCGAAGTGCGCGGCGACCGGGGGCGCCTCCTCCCCGGGGCCGCTGAAGAGCCGCTCGACGTCGTGCTGCTCGCTCTGCGCCAGCACGGACAGCAGCAGGTCCTCCTTGCCGCGGAAGTGG
Source organism: Streptomyces sp. NBC_01264 (assembly GCF_026340675.1). Lineage (NCBI taxonomy): Bacteria > Bacillati > Actinomycetota > Actinomycetes > Kitasatosporales > Streptomycetaceae > Streptomyces > Streptomyces sp. NBC_01264. The sequence goes on along the minus strand of NZ_JAPEOX010000001.1, from coordinate 6,453,559 downwards.
TGGAGCAGGCCGCCCTGGGTGATCCCGCAGTCGTTGGCGATCCGGGCGAGCGAGGAGGCGTGGAACCCCCACTGCGCGAAGTGCTCGACGGCGGTGTCGAGGATCTTCTGGCGACGGGCGTCGCCCACCGCGTAGCCGCCCCGGGCGGCCGCCGCCTTGGGGGCCGTTCGGCCCTTGTCCTGTGCCATGCGGACCACCCTAAACCCGACTGTTTCCGGCCATCCCGATGCAGTGATCCAGCTCACTCCACGAAAACCTAGTGGGTGCATGGTTTTCGCGCCTACGGTGAAACCGCCCGGTCGGCGACGAGGCCGACGCGGAGACGTTGGAGCCCCCATGCCGCTCACGCAGGACCCCGGAAGCGCACTCGAAGCCACCGACCGACCCGATCCGGCCACACCGGCCCTCCCGGCCGGCGCCCAGGTCACCGCACCGGTCACCGCCGCGGCCGGCACCCCCGCCGACGCCCCCGCCAAGCTGATCTTCGGCCTGGTCGCCGCCCAGCTCGGCGTCTGCATCGCCGTCTTCACCCCGATCGTCGTGACCCTGGCCCTGCGCGTGGCCCAGATCGTCCCGGAAGCCGAGCGCGGCGCCGCCCTCGGCAAGGTGCTCTCCGTCGGAGCGCTGCTCGCCCTCGTCGGCAACCCGCTCTTCGGCGCCCTCTCCGACCGCACGACCAGCCGGTTCGGCCGTCGCCGCCCCTGGCTGGTGGGCGGCATGATGGTGGCCGCCGTCGGACTGACCGTCGTGGGCCTCGGCTCCGACGTCACCACGCTGCTGATCGGCTGGGCACTCGCGCAGCTCGGCTGCAACGCCGCCCTGTGCATGGTCACCGCCTGCATCCCGGACCTGATCCCGGATCACCAGCGCGGCCGCGTCTCCGGCATGGTCGGCATGATGCTGTCCGTCTCGATGGTCGCGGGCAGCTTCCTCGCGCGGCTCTTCACGGACAACATGGCGCTGGCCTTCATCGTCCCGGCCGTCGTCGGCGTCCTCAGGGTGTGCGTCCTGGCCGCCGTGATGCCCGACCGGCCGGCCCGCGCCGAGTCCGTGGCCCCGTACGGCTGGCGGGAGTTCCTGCACAGCTTCTGGGTGAATCCGCGCAAGAACCCCGACTACTCGTGGAACTTCGCCAGCCGCTTCCTGGTCTTCATCGGCATCGCCTGCGTGACCAGCTACCAGGTGTACTTCCTGATGGACCGCCTCGGGGTCGCCGAGGGCGAGGTCGCCTCGAAGATGTTCACCACCACCCTCGTCACCGTCGGCGGTGTCGTGGTCGGCTCCCTCGCCGGCGGCTGGCTGTCCGACGCCACCGGCCGCCGCAAGCCCTTCGTGCTGGCTTCCGCCTTCGTCATCGGCGTCGGGCTGCTGCTGATCGCCACGGCGGGCACCTTCGGAATGTTCCTCTTCGCCGTGGCTGTCTTCGGCTTCGGCGAGGGCCTCTACCTCGCGGTCGACGTGGCGCTCGCCGCCGCCGTCCTGCCCGACCCGGAGACCGCCGCCAAGGACATGGGCGTCCTCAACATCGCCAACGCCCTCCCGCAGTCCCTCGTGCCGATGCTCGCGCCGTTCGTCCTCGCCCTCGGCGGAGGGGGCAACTACGGCTCCCTCTTCCTCGTCGGCGGCATCGCGGCCGCCGTCGGCGCCGCCCTCGTCCAGCTGATCCGCTCGGTCAAGTGACGGCCCGCCACCCGACCGGACCCGCCGCCGCCCACGCACCCGGACCCGCGCCCGCGCCCGCCCCCACACCCGCACCCGCACCCGCACCCGCACCCGCACCCGCACCCGCACAGTCGTCCACCCCCGCGACCTCCCGCGCGACCGACCTCCTCAGGAGCACCGTCATGAACACCGCCCCGGCCACCCCGAGCACCCCCGGCACCCCCGCCCCCCTCCCCTACCGGGACGCCACCCTCCCCGTCGACGACCGCGTCGAGGACCTGCTCTCCCGCATGACCCTGGAGGAGAAGGCCGGCCAGCTCTTCCACTCGATGCTGATGATGAACCCGGACGGCACCCCGGTCACCGAGACCGACGGCTCGATCCTCCCGTTCACCACCCCCGAGCTGATCGAGGGCCGCCACCTCACCCACTTCAACCTCCTCGGCAGCTACGGCGCCCGCGCGATGGCGACCTGGCAGAACGCCGTCCAGGAGATGGCCGCCGCCACCCGCCTCGGCATCCCGGTGACCCTGTCGACCGATCCCCGCCACTCCTTCACCGACAACGTCGGCGCCTCCTTCAACGCCGGCGCCTTCTCCGCCTGGCCCGAGGCGATCGGCATGGCCGCGATCGGCGACCCGGAGCTGGTCTTCGAGTTCGCCGACATCATGCGGCGCGAGTACCTCTCCGTCGGCTTCCGTGTCGCCCTGCACCCGCAGATCGACCTGGCCACGGAGCCGCGCTGGGCCCGCCAGTCGGGCACCTTCGGCTCGGACGCGAAGCTGACGGGCGAGCTCGTCCAGGCGTACGTACGGGGCCTGCAGGGCGAGGCGCTCGGCGCGTCCTCGGTCTCCGCGATGGTCAAGCACTTCCCCGGCGGCGGCCCGCAGAAGGACGGCGAGGACCCGCACTTCGCGCACGGCAAGGAGCAGATCTACCCGGGCGGGATGCGCGAGCACCACCTGGAGCCGTTCAAGGCGGCCATCGCGGCCGGCTGCTCGCAGATGATGCCGTACTACGGCCAGCCCATCGGCACCGACTGGGAAGAGGTCGGCTTCGGCTTCAACAAGGGCGTCGTCACCGGCCTGCTCCGCGAGGAGCTCGGTTTCCAGGGCATCGTGTGCACCGACTGGGGCCTGCTCACCGAGTCGACGATCTTCGGCGAGCCGCACCCGGCCCGCGCCTGGGGCCTGGAGCACCTGAGCGTGTCCGAGCGGGCGGCCCGCGCGCTGGAGGCGGGCTCGGACCAGTTCGGCGGCGAGCAGTGCCCCGCGGTCATCGTGGAGATGGTCCGCTCGGGCCGGGTCACCGAGGCCCGGATCGACGCGTCCGTACGCCGGCTGCTGCGCGAGAAGTTCGTCCTCGGCCTGTTCGAGAACCCGTACGTGGACCCGGACGCGGCGGCCGAGACGGTCGGCCGCGCCGACTTCACGGCGGTCGGCGCGGCGGCCCAGCGGCGCTCCCTGACGGTGCTCACCAACACCGGGAACACCCTGCCCGTGTCCGGCCGGCCGAAGCTGTACGTCAGGGACGTGGACGCGGACGTCGCGGCGGCGTACGGGGACGTCGTGTCCGACCCGGCCGAGGCGGCCCTGGCGGTGCTGCGGCTGCGCACCCCGCACGAGCCCCGCACGAACATCTTCGAGTCCTTCTTCCACTCGGGTTCACTGGCCTTCCCCGAGCCGGAACTCGACCGGATCCTGTCCCTCCTGGACGCCGTCCCGACCCTGGTCTGCATCAACCTGGAGCGGGCCGCGGTGATCCCCGAGATCGCGGAGCGGGCGGCCGCGCTGATCGCGGACTACGGGGCGTCCGACGCCGCCCTCCTGGACGTGGCCTTCGGCCGGGCCGCCGCGGAGGGGCGCCTGCCCTTCGAGCTCCCGCGCTCGATGGCCGCGGTGGCGGCCTCCCGGCCCGACGTCCCGAACGACACCGCCGACCCGGTCTTCCCGCACGGCCACGGCCTGACCCTGTAGCCCCGTAGCCGGAGCCCCGGAGCCCTGCGGGGCCGTCCCCTACCCGCCCTTCCATCGTTCCCAGGGCTCCGCCCTGACCCGCCGGGCCCGGGCTCCGCCCGAGCCCCCGGGGCGCCGCCCCGGACCCCGCGCCTCAAACGCCGGCGGGGCTGGATCTGCCCGTCGACCGCCCTCACCTGCGGACCGGCAGTGGCCAAGATCTAGCCCCGTCGGCGTTTGAGCCGCAGGCCGGGGGGCAGAGGCCCCGGCAACGAACCCGCGCAGCGAACCCGTCATAGCCGGAGCCCGACCGCTCCTCTACGCTGCACCCCTACCACGCGGGATCTTCAGGGGCGGGACATGGAACAGACGCACACCACCACCCACAACGGCGCCGCGGCCACCCCCGGCGCGCAGCGGCGGGTGCTCGTCGTCGAGGACGACCACACCATCGCGGAGGCCATCGCGGCGCGGCTCCGCGCCGAGGGCTTCCAGGTGCAGACGGCCGCGGACGGGCCGGCGGCCGTCGCCGCGGCCGAGGGCTGGCTGCCGGATCTCCTGGTCCTGGACGTCATGCTGCCGGGCTTCGACGGCCTGGAGGTCTGCCGCCGGGTCCAGGCCCAGCGGCCGGTTCCGGTGCTCATGCTCACGGCCCGGGACGACGAGACCGACATGCTCGTCGGCCTCGGGGTCGGCGCCGACGACTACATGACGAAGCCCTTCTCGATGCGCGAGCTGGCCGCGCGGGTCCACGTACTGCTGCGGCGGGTGGAGCGGGCCAACGTGGCCGCGCACGCCCCGCGCGGGGCCACGCTGCGCCTCGGCGATCTGGAGATCGACCACGCGCAGCGCCGGGTCCGGGTGCACACCGAGGACGTGCACCTGACGCCGACGGAGTTCGACCTGCTGGTGTGCCTGGCAGGGACCCCGCGGGCGGTGCTCTCGCGGGAGCAGCTGCTCGCCGAGGTCTGGGACTGGGCCGACGCATCCGGGACCCGTACGGTCGACAGCCACATCAAGGCGCTGCGCCGGAAGATCGGCGCCGAGCGGATCCGTACGGTTCACGGCGTCGGGTACGCCCTGGAGACCCCGGCGCAGCCGTGAGCGGCTACCGGCCGCCGGGGCAGCGGCCGCCCGGGGTGCTGCGGCCCTTCTCCCCGTTCTCGATCAAGACCAAGCTGGGCACGCTCGTGGTGGTGTCGGTCTTCATCACCACGGGGCTGCTGATGGTGGCCCTGCGCACGGCCACCGAGGTGCGCTTCATCACGGTGTTCTCGGTGATCGCCTCGATGCTGATCACCCAGTTCGTGGCGCACAGCCTGACGGCGCCGCTGGACGACATGACCACCGTGGCCCGTGCGATATCCCACGGGGACTACACGCGCCGGGTGCGCGGGGCGGGCCGCCGCGACGAGCTGGGCGACCTGGCCTCCACCATCAATCTGATGGCGGACGACCTGGAGGCGGTGGACCGGCACCGCAAGGAGCTCGTCGCCAACGTCTCGCACGAGCTGCGCACCCCGATCGCGGCCCTGCGGGCGGTGCTGGAGAACGTGGTGGACGGGGTCTCCGCCGCCGATCCGGAGACCATGCGCACGGCCCTGAAGCAGACCGAGCGGCTCGGCCGGCTGGTGGAGACCCTGCTGGACCTCTCCCGCGTGGACAACGGGGTAGTGCCGCTGCGGGCCCGCCGCTTCGAGGTGTGGCCGTACCTGTCGGGGGTGCTGAAGGAGTCGGGCCTGGCGGCCGCCGGCCGGCCGGGGCTGTCCTCCGGTTCGGGCGGGCACACCCGCAACGACGTCCACCTCCACCTGGACGTGTCCCCGCCGGACCTGACGGCGTACGCGGACGCCGAGCGGCTGCACCAGGTGGTGGCGAACCTGATCGACAACGCGGTCAAGCACAGCCCCCCGCACGGCCGGGTCACGGTCCACGCCCGGGCGGGCGGCGCGCCCGGCAGCCTGGAACTGGAGGTCCGGGACGAAGGTCCCGGGATTCCGGAGGCGGAGCGCCACCGGGTCTTCGAGCGGTTCAACCGGGGCAGCGCGAGGGGCGGCGACGGGGGCACGGGCCTGGGCCTGGCCATCGCCCGCTGGGCCGTCGGTCTGCACGGAGGGCACATCGGCGTGGCCGAATCCTCACGGGGCTGCCGGATCCTTGTCACGCTTCCGGGCAGCTCGCAAGCGCCGAGTTGACGTAGGGTTCGAGTGGGAAGGACATGATCTCGGCCACACGCGCCGGGGTCCGTCAGGGGTGCGAAGCCAGGGGGCCGCAACCGCGGTGCCTCCTGCCCGAACCACGCTTGTTTCCCGCCATTCCTGGTGGTGAAACCCGCCGTTCGATGTGACCTACGCGACGTAAGTCCCGCCCGGTCTGCATCTCACGGCCCGGGAGGCGTAGCCTTTATTCCCGCTGTCCATACCTTGTGAAGCGGAAGAGGGCGGTTGCCGCCGTGTCGCCACAGTCCCCCAGTAACCCGAGCACCACGACCGAAGCAGGAGAAGGCGGGAAGAACCCCGCCCCAGGCTTCGGCGCGAACGAGTGGCTCGTCGACGAGATCTATCAGCAGTACCTCCAGGACCCGAACTCGGTCGACCGGGCCTGGTGGGACTTCTTCGCCGACTACAAGCCGGGGGGCGCTGTCGCTCCGGTGAAGGCGGATAAGCCCACGGACCGGCCCGCCACCCCTGCCGCGACGACGACGGACGGCGCCTCCGCACAGGCCGCCACCCCCGTCACCGCCGCGACGCCGCAGGCTTCCGACGCCGCCGCCACAGGGACGGCGAGCCCCGCGCCCGCCACCCCCGTCGCAGCGGCCACGACGCCCGTGTCAGCACCTGCCCCTGTACCTGCCACCCCCTCTGGTGCCCCTGCTGTGACTGTCACCTCCCAGGCCCCGGCCGCCGCCGCACCGGCAGCCCCCGCCTCCCAGGCCGCTCCGGCCACCCCCTCCGTAGCCCCCCAGAAGGCCGCGCCCGCCACCGAGGCCCCCGCAGGCCCCGAACTGGTGACGCTCCGCGGCCCGGCGGCTGCCGTGGTCAAGAACATGAACGCCTCCCTGGAAGTGCCGACGGCGACGTCCGTCCGCGCCGTCCCGGTGAAGCTGCTGTTCGACAACCGCATCGTCATCAACAACCACCTGAAGCGCGCCCGGGGCGGGAAGATCTCCTTCACCCACCTCATCGGCTACGCGATGGTGCAGGCCATCAAGGCCATGCCGTCGATGAACTACTCCTTCGCGGAGAAGGACGGCAAGCCGACCCTGGTCAAGCCGGAGCACATCAACTTCGGTCTCGCGATCGACCTGGTGAAGCCCAACGGCGACCGCCAGCTCGTCGTCGCCGGCATCAAGAAGGCCGAGACCCTCAACTTCTTCGAGTTCTGGCAGGCCTACGAGGACATCGTCCGCCGGGCCCGCATCGGCAAGCTGACGATGGACGACTTCACCGGGGTGACGGTCTCCCTCACCAACCCCGGCGGCCTGGGCACCGTGCACTCCGTGCCCCGCCTGATGCCCGGACAGTCGGTCATCATGGGCGTCGGCTCCATGGACTACCCCGCCGAGTTCCAGGGCACCTCGCAGGACACCCTGAACAAGCTGGGCATCTCCAAGGTCATGACCCTGACCTCGACCTACGACCACCGGGTCATCCAGGGCGCGGCCTCCGGCGAGTTCCTGCGCATCGTCGCGAACATGCTGCTCGGCGAGAGCGGCTTCTACGACGACGTCTTCGAGGCGCTGCGCATCCCGTACGAGCCGGTCCGCTGGCTCCGGGACATCGACGCCTCGCACGACGACGACGTCACGAAGGCCGCCCGCGTCTTCGAGCTGATCCACTCCTACCGGGTCCGCGGCCACGTCATGGCCGACACCGACCCGCTGGAGTACAAGCAGCGCAAGCACCCCGACCTCGACATCACCGAGCACGGCCTCACCCTGTGGGACCTGGAGCGCGAGTTCGCGGTCGGCGGCTTCTCCGGCAAGTCGATGATGAAGCTCCGCGACATCCTCGGCGTGCTGCGCGACTCGTACTGCCGCACCACCGGCGTCGAGTTCATGCACATCCAGGACCCGAAGCAGCGCCGCTGGATCCAGGACCGCATCGAGCGCCCGCACTCCAAGCCTGAGCGCGAGGAGCAGCTGCGGATCCTGCGCCGGCTGAACGCGGCGGAGGCCTTCGAGACCTTCCTGCAGACGAAGTACGTCGGCCAGAAGCGCTTCTCCCTGGAGGGCGGCGAGTCCGTCATCCCGCTGCTCGACGCCGTCATCGACTCGGCCGCCGAGGCCCGCCTCGAAGAGGTCGCGATCGGCATGGCCCACCGCGGCCGCCTGAACGTGCTGGCGAACATCGTCGGCAAGTCGTACGCGCAGATCTTCCGCGAGTTCGAGGGCAACCTCGACCCGAAGTCCATGCACGGCTCCGGCGACGTCAAGTACCACCTGGGTGCCAACGGCACCTTCACGGGCCTGGACGGGGAGCAGATCAAGGTCTCGCTCGTCGCCAACCCCTCGCACCTGGAGGCGGTGGACCCGGTCCTGGAGGGCGTGGTCCGCGCCAAGCAGGACATCATCAACAAGGGCGGCACGGACTTCACGGTCCTGCCCGTCGCCCTGCACGGCGACGCGGCCTTCGCGGGCCAGGGCGTCGTCGCCGAGACGCTGAACATGTCGCAGCTGCGCGGCTACCGCACCGGCGGCACCGTGCACGTGGTCATCAACAACCAGGTCGGCTTCACCGCCGCCCCGGAGTCCTCGCGTTCCTCGATGTACGCGACCGACGTGGCCCGCATGATCGAGGCGCCGATCTTCCACGTGAACGGCGACGACCCGGAGGCCGTGGTCCGCATCGCGCGCCTGGCCTTCGAGTTCCGTCAGGCGTTCAACAAGGACGTGGTCATCGACCTCATCTGCTACCGCCGCCGCGGTCACAACGAGTCGGACAACCCGGCGTTCACGCAGCCGCTGATGTACGACCTGATCGACAAGAAGCGCTCGGTGCGCAAGCTGTACACCGAGTCCCTCATCGGTCGCGGCGACATCACCCTGGAAGAGGCCGAGCAGGCGCTCCAGGACTTCCAGGGCCAGCTGGAGAAGGTCTTCGCGGAGGTCCGCGAGGCCGCCACGCAGCCCGCGGCGGCCCCGGTGGCGCCCGCGCAGGTCGCGCAGGAGTTCCCGGTCTTCGTGAACACCGCGATCTCCCAGGAGGTCGTCAAGCGGATCGCCGAGGCCCAGGTCAACGTCCCGGACACGGTCACCGTCCACCCGCGCCTGCTGCCGCAGCTGCAGCGCCGCGCGGCGATGATCGACGACGGCACCATCGACTGGGGCATGGGCGAGACCCTGGCCTTCGGTTCGCTGCTGATGGAGGGCACCCCGGTCCGGCTGTCCGGCCAGGACTCCCGCCGCGGCACCTTCGGCCAGCGCCACGCGGTCCTCATCGACCGGGAGACGGGCGAGGACTACACCCCGCTGCTCTACCTGTCGGACGAGCAGGCCCGCTACAACGTCTACGACTCGCTGCTCTCCGAGTACGCGGCCATGGGCTTCGAGTACGGCTACTCGCTGGCCCGCCCGGACGCTCTGGTCCTGTGGGAGGCCCAGTTCGGTGACTTCGTCAACGGCGCGCAGACCGTCGTCGACGAGTTCATCTCCTCGGCCGAGCAGAAGTGGGGCCAGACGTCCGGCGTCACGCTCCTCCTGCCGCACGGCTACGAGGGCCAGGGCCCGGACCACTCCTCCGCCCGCCCGGAGCGCTTCCTGCAGATGTGCGCGCAGGACAACATGACGGTCGCGATGCCGACGCTCCCGTCGAACTACTTCCACCTCCTGCGCTGGCAGGTCCACAACCCGCACCACAAGCCGCTCATCGTCTTCACCCCGAAGTCGATGCTGCGTCTGAAGGCGGCGGCGTCGAAGGCGGAGGAGTTCACGACCGGTGCGTTCCGTCCGGTCATCGGCGACTCCACCGTGGACCCCAACGCCGTCCGCAAGGTCGTCTTCTGCGCGGGCAAGGTCTACTACGACCTGGAGGCCGAGCGCGAGAAGCGGGGCATCACCGACACGGCGATCATCCGCATCGAGCGCCTGTACCCGCTCCCGGGTGCGGAGCTCCAGGCGGAGATCGCCAAGTTCCCGAACGCGGCGAAGTACATCTGGGCCCAGGAGGAGCCGGCGAACCAGGGCGCGTGGCCCTTCATCGCCCTCAACCTGATCGACCACCTCGACCTGGCGGTCGGCGCGGACATCCCGGCCGGCGAGCGCCTGCGCCGCATCTCCCGCCCGCACGGCTCGTCCCCGGCGGTCGGCTCGGCCAAGCGCCACCAGGCGGAGCAGCAGCTCCTCCTGAACGAGGTCTTCGAAGCCTAGGCCTCACACCTCACGGAAGGCCCGGCCCCCAAGGGGGCCGGGCCTTCCGGCGCGTCCAGCCCGTCCGGCGTTTGAGGACCGGGGTCCGGGGCGGAGCCCCGGGGAACGGTGGAAGGGCGGGTAGGGGACGGCCCCGCGCAGCGGCCCCGCCCCGTCAGCCGGCCGCGTACGGTGCCAGGTTCGGGTGCGCCGCGCACCACGCGGCCCGGTCGTGCTCCACCGCCGCGCGAGCCACCGCGTACCGGGACCCCGGCGCCGGCACCCCGTCCATGGCCCGCTCGGCCGCGGCCATCGCTCCGACGAACACCCGCCCGCCCGCGGTGAGTTCCGGGCAGGCCTCCAGGACGGGCAGCACAGCCGCCACCTGCGCCCGCACCCGCGCGTGCTGCGCCCACGCTCCCCTGGCCCCGTAGAGCGCCGCGCGCTGCCAGTAGCCCGCCAGCCCGAGATGCGCGTACGCGCCCCTCAGGAGGCCCTCCAGCGGCCGTGGATCGTCCCTCCAGGGGGCCCAGTACCGTGCGGTGCGGTCGGCGGTGTGCAGCGGCAGCGTCTCCGAGAGGGCCGCCAGCTTCCCGTGCTGCACCTCGAACACGAGGGTCGCGGCCAGCACGGGCGGCGGCTGGGCCCGCACCAGGACGGAGCCCGCCGCCGCGGGCAGGGTTCCGCCGTGGGACCGGGAGCTGCCCGACAGCGGGACCAGACAGCGCAGCAGGCTCCCGGCCTCCTCCGCGCGGGCGGTGTCGTAGCGCCGCAGCAGGGTCAGGGCCCCCGACCACTGGGTGTCCCAGCGCCTGTGCCCCTTGGGCGTGAGCCGGCGGGCGGCGGGCACCGTCCCGGGGGCGCGGTACGGGTCCAGGTCGTCGAGGGCGGTCCGCCCGTCGGGCAGCGCGTGCAGGGCCAGCGCCTCCGGGTTGCCGGGGTCCCACGATCCCTCGGTCAGGGAGACCGGGCCCGGCCGGTCCGGGCGCAGCAGCCCGAGGGTGGGCAGGACGAGGCGTCCGTGCCCGGGCCGCAGCGTGATCTTGAAGCCGATCCCGGCGCGCAGCGCCGCGGCGGCGGCCAGTGCCCCGAGGTGCCCGAGGTCGGCGGGCGGCCCGTGCCGCGTGCGCAGCCGGTCCAGCGTCTCCTCGGCCCACAGTCCGGTGGCCGGATAGTGCACCACGTCGCCCACCGCACCGGGGTCGCGCCGCCCGGCCTCCTCCAGCAGGGCCCAGCGCTCGGCCGCCTCCCCGGCACGGGCTCCGGTCAGTTCCGCGAGCTCCCGCAGCAGCCGTAGCCGCCGGGCCCGCCGTACGCCGCACACCAGCGCGGTTCCCCCGGCGGACGGCTCGGTGGAACCGAGGGCCCTCAGCACGCTGTCGCTCGGCTCGGGGTGATCCATGCATACCTCCCGCCGCGGACCCTCCATCCCTGCCCGGGGATGGGGCTCCGCGAACGGCGGAAAGCGGTCAGGTCCGGCGTCGGCGGGCGGCGGATTATCCTGACGGGAGACACCCGAACACCCGACCACCGCACGGAGCCCGACTTGTACTTCACCGATCGCGGCATCGAGGAGCTGGAGAAGCGGCGCGGCGAGGAGGAGGTCACCTTCGAGTGGCTCGCCGAGCAGCTGCGCACCTTCGTCGACCTGAACCCGGACTTCGAGGTCCCGGTGGAACGCCTCGCGACGTGGCTGGCCCGCCTGGACGACGAGGATGAGGACGACGAGTAGGGGCGTGGCCCCGCTCCACGCCGAAGGGGCCCGACCGCAGTGCGGTCGGGCCCCTTCGTCATCGTCCCGCGGGACAAGGCCGATCAGGCTGGAGAGCCGGATCAGGCGGCCTTGGTCTCCCAGAAGATGCGGTCGATCTCGGCGATGAGCTCCAGCGCCTTGGCGCCGGTCGCCGGGTCGTTCGACGCCTTGGCGGCCGAGAGGGCCTTCAGGGTGTCGTTGACCAGGGTGTGCAGCTGCGGGTACTTCTCGAAGTGCGGCGGCTTGAAGTAGTCGCTCCACAGCACGGAAACGTGGTGCTTCGCGAGCTCGGCGCGCTGCTCCTTGATGGTGATGGCGCGCGCGCGGAAGTCGGCGTCTTCGTTGGCCTGGTACTTCTCCTGCACGGCCTTGACGGACTCGGCCTCGATGCGGGCCTGGGCAGGGTCGTACACGCCGCACGGAAGATCGCAGTGGGCGGAGACCTTCGCCTTGGGGGCGAAGAGGCGGGAAAGCATGGAGTTTGTCCTCCTCGTGATCGTCTTCTCAAGGGGGAGATTACTCCGTGAGAAAGACGATTTCGCGGGCGCCCCCGTGCGGTTGGGACAAAAGTCCAGGGACGTACCCGGGCCGGTGACCGAATGTACGGAAGAGTGCGGCAGCATGCGGGATGGCACGAAGAGTGGACGAGCACGGTTACGGAGGCCACGGATGGCGGGGAGCACGCGCTCGCGCGGCCGGACGCGGGAGTGGGAGTCGCCGTTGAAGCGGCTCGGCACGGTGGAGGTGAGCGGCCCCTCGATGGCGCCGACGCTGCAGAGCGGGGACCAGGTGCTGGTCCGCTACGGGGCCCCCGTGCGGCCGGGCCACGTGGTGGTGCTGCGCCACCCGTTTCAGCAGGACCTGCTGGTCGTCAAGCGGGCGGCGGAGCGGCGGCCGGGCGGCTGGTGGGTGCTGGGCGACAACCCGTACAACGCGACGGGCGACAGCACGGACTACGGGGCGGTCCCCGACGAGCTCGTGCTGGCGACCGCCCTGGTCCGCTTCCGGCCGCGCCCCCTGCCGGAGCACGCGGCGCGCGATCAGCGTTCGCTGAGGGCGTGGCTCTCCTGGGCCGCCTCGGCGCTGCGTCCGCTGCGGGCGGACTCCTCGGCCTCCAGCCGCTTGCGGGCGCGGTAGGCGGCGACGTTGGCGCGCGTGGCGCACCGGTCGGAGCAGTAGCGCCGGGAGCGGTTGGTGGAGGTGTCGAGGTAGGCGTTGCGGCAGGGCGGGGCCTGGCAGAGGCCGAGCCGGTCGGGGCCGTGCTCGGTGAGGTGGAAGGCCAGTCCGAAGCACGCGATCGCGGCGTAGCCGGCGGAGGCGTTGGAGGGGTGGTCGGCCAGGTGGATGTGCCAGTTCGGGCCGCCGTGCTCACCGATCGTCTCGTGCCCGGAGACCTGCGGGCTGACCGGGAACTCCATGAGCAGGGAGTTCAGCAGGTCGACGGCGAGGACGTGGTCGCCGTTGTCGGCGGCCTCAAAGACGGTGCGCAGCCGGCCGCGGACGTTGCGGAAGCGGGTGACGTCGCCGTCCGTGACCCGGCGGGCCATCTGCACGCTGGCGCCGAAGAGGGCGCGGACGGCGTCGACGGAGGTCAGCGAGTCCTTGTTGCGGGCCGGCTCCTCGGTGTTGACCAGGCGCACGGCATAGTCCGAGTAATGGGCCAGTTCCACTTGTAGTCCTTACGGCTGCGGATTAGTGTCTCCGGTAACGGCTGAGACATGTTCGAGGGTATTACGCATGGAGGCATTCGTGGCGGATACAGCCCACCCCGATACCGCTGCACCATCCGACTGGCAGGCCTGGCAGGACAGCTGGGACCGGCAGCAGGAGTGGTACATGCCGGACCGCGAGGAGCGGTTCCGGGTGATGCTGGACATGGTGGAGGCGCTGGTCGGCACCGCCCCCCGGGTCCTCGATCTCGCGTGCGGTACGGGAAGTATCACGGACCGCGTCCTCAAGAGGTTCCCGCAATCCACCAGTACGGGAGTCGATCTCGACCCCGCGCTGTTGACGATCGCCCGTGGCCACTTCGCCGGCGACCCCCGCGTCGCCCTCGTGACGGCCGACCTCAAGGACCCCGACTGGCGCTCGGCCCTCCCCCACGGCTCCTTCGACGCGATCCTGACGGCCACCGCCCTGCACTGGCTGCCCAGCGAGGACCTCGCCGTCCTCTACGGGCAGCTCGCGCCCCTGCTGCGCACCGGCGGGGTGTTCATGAACGCCGACCACATGCCCGACCCCGCCACCCCCCGGATCAATGCCGCCGAGCGTGCCCACCGGCACGGCGGCATGGACCGGGCGAAGGCCGCCGGGGCGCTGGACTGGCGCGAGTGGTGGGAGCTCGCGGCCGCCGACCCGGCGCTCGCCGGGCCCACGAAGGCCCGCTTCGAGATCTACGGGGAGCACGCCGACGGCGACACCCCGCCGGAGTCCTGGCACACGGCCACGCTGCGCGGCGCCGGCTTCGCGGAGGCCCGTACGGTCTGGCGCTCGCCCTCCGACGGACTGGTGCTGGCCCTGAAGTAGGCCCCGGCCCGGCGGAGGCCCGCAGGGCGGGCCGGGCGTGCGTGAGGGGCGGTACGGGTTTCCGTACCGCCCCTCACGCGTGTGAAGCCCTACAGGACCTTCGAGAGGAAGGCCTTGGTGCGGTCGTGCTGCGGGTTGCCCAGGACCTCGCGGGGATGGCCGGATTCGACCACGACTCCGCCGTCCATGAAGACGAGGTTGTCGCCGACCTCGCGGGCGAAGCCCATCTCGTGGGTGACCACGATCATGGTCATGCCCGACTCGGCCAGGTCCCGCATGACGTCGAGGACGTCGCCGACGAGCTCCGGGTCGAGCGCCGAGGTGGGCTCGTCGAAGAGCATCAGCTTCGGCTCCATCGCCAGCGCGCGGGCGATGGCCACGCGCTGCTGCTGACCGCCGGAGAGCTGGGTGGGGTAGTTCCCGCCCTTGTCGCCGAGGCCGACCCGGTCCAGGAGCTTGACGGCGCGCGCCCGCGCGACCGACTTGCTTTCGCCCTTGACCATGACCGGGGCTTCCATGACGTTCTCTATGGCCGTCATGTGCGGGAAGAGGTTGAAGCGCTGGAAGACCATGCCGATGTCCCGGCGCTGCGCCGCGACCTCGCTGTCCTTCAGCTCGTAGAGCTTGTCGCCCTTCTGCCGGTAGCCCACCAGCTTGCCGTCGACGTACAGCCGTCCGGCGTTGACCTGCTCCAGGTGGTTGATGCACCGCAGGAAGGTCGACTTGCCCGACCCGGAGGGGCCGACCAGGCAGAACACCTCACGCGGCGCGACCTCCAGGTCGATGCCCTTGAGGATGTGCGCGGCTCCGTAGGACTTGTGGACGCCTTCGGCCTTCACCATGGCAGTCGAAGTCATCAGGCCACCGCCTTGCGGTTGGAGAAGCGGGAGAGGTTCGCCTTGATCTTCTGCAGCGGGGTGGGCGGCAGGGACCGCAGTGAACCGCGCGCGTAGCGGCGCTCCAGGTAGTACTGGCCGACGCTGAACACACTGGTCAGGACGAGGTACCAGATCGACGCGACGAAGAACATCTCCATCACCGCGAACGAGGTCGACGCGATGTCCTGGGCCGCCCGCAGCAGCTCGGGATACTGCACGGCGACCACCAGCGAGGAGGTCTTCAGCATGTTGATGAACTCATTGCCCGAGGGCGGCACGATCACCCGCATGGCCTGCGGCAGCACGATCCGGCGCATGGTCTGCGTCCGGGTCATGCCCAGCGCGTGCGAGGCCTCGCTCTGGCCCTCGTCGACCGACTGGATGCCGGCGCGGACGATCTCCGCCATGTACGCGCCCTCGTTCAGGCCCAGGCCCAGCAGGGCCGCCAGGAACGGGGTCATGACCTGGGTCATCTCGTCCTTGTAGAACCCCAGGTTCAGCACCGGGAAGATCAGGGCGAGGTTGAACCAGATGAGGAGCTGCACGTACACCGGGGTGCCGCGGAAGAACCAGATGTAGAACCAGGCGATGGTGCTGGTCACCGGGTTCTTCGAGAGCCGCATCACCGCGAACAGGACACCGAGCACCAGGCCCAGCGCCATCGAGGCGACGCTGATCCAGATGGTGTTGAGCATGCCCCGGATGATGGTCGGGTCGAACAGCTTCTCCGGCACGGTCGCCCAGCGGACGTTGCCCTGCGAGAAGGCGACGGCGAGCATCACGACCAGACCGATGACGACCACGGCGCTGACCCAGCGACCGAAATGACGAACCGGAATGGCCTTGATCGCCTCGGGGGGGACGGCCCCGGCCGGCGGGGTGTCCGCCGGGCCCGGGACCTTGTCGAGCTTGTCAGTCACAGTGACTGCCCTTCAGTGTGCTGCGGTGGTGCGCGGAGATCAGGAGCCTGCGTTGATCTTGGCCTCGGTCACGGCACCGGAGCCCGCGTTCCACTTGTCGAGGGCGGTCTTGTACGAGCCGTCCTTGATGATCGCGTCGAGGGCGGCCTTGAGCGCGTCGCGCAGCTCGGTGTTCTTCTTGTCCACGGCGATGCCGAAGAGACCGGCGTCGGTCGGGTTGGCGATGGCCTCGAAGTCGTTGCCGCCACCGGCGGTCTGCGCGATGTACGCGGCGACCGGGGAGTCGTTGAGGTCGGCCACGGCGCCGCCGGCCTTCACGCGGGTCTGGGCCTCGGCATCGGTCGGGAAGGACTCGATGGAGACCTCGGCCTTGCCGGCGGTCTTGCACTTCGCGGACTGGTCCTTGGCGGACTGCTCGTACGTGGTGCCGCGCTGGACGGCGACCTTCTTGCCGCAAAGGTCGTCGAGGGTCTTGATCCCCTCCGGGTTGCCCTTCTTGACCAGGATGCCGGTCGAGGCGCTGAAGTAGTCGACGAAGTCGACGCCCGCGCCGGTCTTGGCGCCCTTGTCGTCCAGGCCCTCCTGGCGGGCCTTGGTGTCGGTGAGCGAGGACATGACCACGTCGCTGCGGCCCGTCTGCATGCTGCCGATCAGTGTGTCGAAGGTGCCCGACTCGAACTTGAAGGTGACGCCCAGCTGCTTGCCGAGGGCCTCCGCGACGCCCGGGTCGACGCCGACGATCTTGCCGCCCTCGGTGAACTCCATCGGCGCGTACGTGGCGTCCGTGCCGACCTTGATGACGCCCGCGTCCTGGATCTTCTTCGGGAGCTTGGAGAAGAGCGGGGCCGCGTTGGCCTTGCCCGACGGCGTCGTCTCGGAACCCTTGTCCGTCTGGTCTCCACAGCCGGTGAGGATCAGGGCGCCGGCGACCGCGATCGCGCCGACCGCGGCGATCCGGGACCGGGCGGCGGTCGTACGGCGGGTGGTGCTTGCGGTCATGAGCTGGTTCCTCCGGCAGGTGGAAAGCATCGAAATGCGGTCCGGCACGCCTCATCGAGTGTCGCGACCTTGTGTGATTAGGGGCATCTTGCCATTCGGACTGAGTCATTCAGGCAGCCCGTCAGGTCAAAATCGGATAACGGCAGCCGCTTCGTACCCAACAGGACTGCAGACAAGGCCCCTCAGAGCCGCACGAACGGCCGTGACCTGGGCCTTTTGCCGCACTATTTGCGGCGCGTCTCGCCCATTGGACAGGGAGCTTTGGACTTTTCGCCAAAACCGGGACAAGTACCTGACACTTGAGCGGGAATCGACTCGTCTGGGTGAGTGTTCTTCGGGTAGAACAGATCCTTACACCCCTCATCCGGGGCTCAGGGCGCGCGTGCGGCGCGCCCGCGCGTACGAACCTCCCCTTCGCGGAGACGGGCCTACAACCGTCGCCGTGAAGACGGACGCGGTGCCCGCCCACCCCTTAACCAGGAGTGGCCACCCTCAACGATTCAAAGACATAAGGGGTTAAGACAGTGGCAGCGGAGATCGTCAATCCTCGCAGCGACAGCGTGACGGACAACAACCCGGATGCGGTGTTCGCGCTGCACCGGGGCGGCAAGATGGCCATCGTGGCCACCGTGCCGGTCCACAACAAGGACGACCTGTCCCTGGCGTACACGCCCGGCGTTGCGAAGGTCTGCAGCGCCATTGCCGAGCAGCCCGAGCTCGTGAACGAGTACACCTGGAAGTCCAACGTGGTCGCCGTCGTCACCGACGGTACGGCCGTGCTCGGACTCGGTGACATCGGGCCCGAGGCCTCCCTCCCCGTGATGGAGGGCAAGGCCATTCTCTTCAAGCAGTTCGGTGGCGTCGACGCGGTTCCGATCGCGCTCGCCACCAAGGACACGGACGAGATCATCGAGACCGTGATCCGTCTCGCGCCCTCCTTCGGCGGGGTGAACCTGGAGGACATCTCGGCGCCCCGCTGCTTCGAGATCGAGCGCCGCCTCCAGGAGGCGCTGGACATCCCGATCTTCCACGACGACCAGCACGGCACGGCCATCGTGACGCTGGCCGCCCTGCGCAACGCCGCGAAGCTCACCGGTCGGACCCTCGCCGACCTGCGCGCCGTGATCTCGGGCGCCGGTGCCGCGGGCATCGCGATCGCCAAGATCCTCGTGGACGCGGGCATCGGCGACGTCTGCGTCACCGACCGCAAGGGCGTCGTCTCCGCCGACCGCTCCGACCTGACGGACGTCAAGGCGGAGATCGCGGGCCTGACGAACAAGACCGGCCAGACCGGTTCCCTGGAGGACGCCCTCGCGGGCGCGGACGTCTTCATCGGCGTCTCCGGCGGTACGGTCCCCGAGGCCGCGGTGGCGACGATGGCGAAGGACTGCTTCGTCTTCGCCATGGCCAACCCGAACCCGGAGGTCCACCCCGACGTCGCGCACAAGTACGCGGCGGTCGTGGCCACGGGCCGCTCGGACTTCCCGAACCAGATCAACAACGTGCTGGCGTTCCCGGGCATCTTCGCGGGTGCGCTGAAGGTCCGCGCGACCCGGATCACCGAGGGCATGAAGATCGCCGCCGCCGACGCCATCGCCGGCGTCGTGGGTGACGAGCTCGCCGCCGACTACGTGATCCCCTCGCCGTTCGACACCCGCGTCGCCGAGGCCGTCACGGCCGCGGTCGCCACGGCGGCGAAGGCCGACGGCGTGGCCCGCCTGGCGTAGTCGCCTCGCTGAGCCGAGCCGTACGAAGCGGGGCCCGACCGGATTTTCCGGCCGGGCCCCGCTTCCGTTCGCCCGCCCACCGGCGCCGGGCTCCCCGAACAGCCGCCCGCCGGGCCGCGGCAGGCCTTGGATCCCCGGGCTACCGCCCGGTAGCCTCGCGGCCATGTTCGCTGCCTACGCCGCCCGAATCGACCGTGACCAGCCGCTGAACGGCCTCGTGCTGGGGGACCGCCCGGCCCCCGAGCCCCGCCCCGGCTGGGTGACCGTGAACGTCAGGGCCGCCTCCCTCAACCACCACGACCTGTGGTCGCTGCGCGGAGTCGGCCTCTCCGGGGACAAGCTCCCCATGATCCTCGGCTGCGACGCCGCCGGGATCGACCAGGACGGCAACGAGGTCGTCCTGCACTCCGTCATCGGCCAGAGCGGCCACGGAGTCGGCCCCGAGGAGCCCCGCTCGATCCTGACCGAGCGCTACCAGGGGACCTTCGCCGAGCAGGTCACCGTCCCCGCCTGGAACGTCCTGCGCAAGCCCGCCGAGCTCACCTTCGAACAGGCCGCCTGCCTGCCCACCGCCTGGCTCACCGCCTACCGGATGCTCTTCACCAACGCCGGCGTCCGCCCCGGCGACTCCGTCCTGGTCCAGGGCGCGGGCGGCGGCGTCGCCACCGCCGCCATCGCCCTCGGCAAGGCCGCCGGCCTGCGCGTCTTCGCCACCAGCCGCGACGAGGCCAAACGCAAGCGCGCCGTCGAGCTGGGCGCCGTGGAGGCCTACGAGCCCGGCGCACGCCTCCCCCAGCGGGTCGACGCCGTCATCGAGACGGTCGGCGCCGCCACCTGGTCCCACTCGATCAAATCCCTGCGCCCCGGCGGCACCCTGGTCATCTCCGGCGCCACCAGCGGCGACCGCCCGGCACACGCCGAACTGACCCGGATCTTCTTCCTGGAACTCAAGGTCGTCGGCTCCACCATGGGCTCCAAGGACGAACTCGAAGACCTCCTCTCCTTCTGCGCGGCCACCGGAGTCCGCCCCGTCATCGACGAAACGCTCCCGCTCGACCGGGCCCGCGAGGGCTTCGAGAAGCTCGAGTCGGGCGACCTGTTCGGAAAGATCGTCCTCACCGTCTAGCACCCGGCACCGCCCCGGGGCCCCGGGTGTCAATGTGGGTTGACGCGCTCCCGTGCGTCAACCTACATTGACACCCATGACCGAAGCTACCGATCTGGCCGCACGCGCCGGTGACCGTGACCCGCGCGTGGGCCTGCGTGCCGTGGCCGCCCTCCGGCGACTGCTGGAGCAGCTGGAAGCCGTACAGGTACGCGGGGCCCGCGCACAGGGCTGGTCCTGGCAGGAGATCGCGGCCGAGCTGGGCGTGAGCCGGCAGGCCGTACACAAGAAGCACGGGAGGCTCTGATGTTCGAGCGCTTCACCCAGGACGCCCGCTCCACCGTGACGGGCGCGGTCGCCGAGGCCGAACGCACCGGAGCCCAGCGGGTCGGCGAGGAGCACCTGCTGCTCGCCCTGCTCGCCCTCGGCACCCTCGACCCGCTGGGCGTCGACCGGGCCGCGATCTCCGCCGACCTGGCGGCGGCCCGCCGCCGGGGCGGCATGTCGAAGGCGGACGAGGAAGCCCTCGCGGACCTCGGCATCGACCTCACGGAGATCGTCTCCCGCGTCGAGGAGACCCACGGCGAGGGCGCCCTGGCGGACCCGGCCCCACGCAGCCGCTCCGGCCGCACCCGCTTCACCCCGGGCGCCAAGAAGGTCATCGAGCAGTCCCTGCGCATCGCCCTGGGCCGCAAGGACCGCCACATCTCCACCCTCCACCTGCTCCTCTCCCTCCTCTCCCGCCCCGGCACTCCCGCCGAGGTCCTGGGCGACCACGGGGTCACCTACGCGGGAGCCGAGGCGGCCCTGGCGGGCTGAGCCGCGGTCATGCCCCCAGGTTCTTCGGTGCGCCGTACAACCGCGGCCGGTGAGTCTTGCACTGCGAAAGAACGTTCCTCCCCCTGGGGGTTTTGCCGTGAAGTTGTCCCGGATCGCCGCGGCGGTCACCGTTTCCGCGCTGGCCCCCGCCGTGTTCCTGTCGTCCCCGGCCTTCGCCACCGGCGGAGAAGCCGGCGCGTCCGCCAGTCCCACGGCTCCGACCGCGCCCGACCAGCCCCCGGCGGTGCAGCCGCCGGCCGAGCAGCCTGAGAGCAGTCAGGCCGAGCGGGACCGCAAGACGATCCTCGAGATCATCGCTGACCCGATGGCCAGCGAGTACATGAAGAAGGCGGGCCTCAAGGCCATCGCCGAAGGCCCCGCGGCCATGCGCAAGTTCATCGAGACCGACCAGCACGCGATCCGTCTCGACGACTACCGGATCCTGATCCTCCGCCTCCTGAACGGTGCCGGCCCCGGCCTGAAGGAAGGCATCAACGAGGTCCTCAGCAACGACGGGTCGAACCTGGAGAAGCTGCGCCACTTCTACGAGGTCACTCAGCACGAGCTGCGCGACGACGACAACAGGGTCGACATCGCCAGGATGGTCAACGGAGCCGGGCCCAACCTGAAGGAAGGCGCCAAGAAGGCGCTCAAGGGCACGCCCGCCGACCGTGTCGAATTCCTGAAGACGGGCCAGCACCTGCTGCGCGACCAGGACAACCGGATCGAGATCGCGCAGATCATCGACGGCGGGGGCCCGGAACTGGTCAAGGCGGGCCTCGCAGCGCTCAACGGCACTCCCGCCGACCGCGTCGAGTTCCTGAAGACGGGCCAGCACGAGGCGCGCGCCAAGGACAAGGAGAAGGAGGAGGAAGGGAAGCAGCCTGTCACCCCGACCCCGACCCCGACTCCGACGCCGACCCCCGGCACCGGGTCTGCCGGATCCGGAACCAGCGGTGGCAACACCGCCGTCACCCCTCAGGGCGGCAGCGGTCCCCTCGCCTCCACCGGCGCCGGTGACTCCGCCCTGATCGCGGGCGGCGCGGGCGCCGCGCTCGTCGCCGGCGCGGGGCTCCTGCTCGCCGCGCGGATGCGCCGCGCGGGCTCCGGGCGCTGAACCACCTCGCCGCGGCCGTACAGGGGTCGGCCGCGGCGAGGATCCGGTGGGGACGGTCCGCGCCGCCCCTCCTGATCTTGTCTAGCTCCGCTGCCCGAGGGCAGCGGCGATGCGGGCGGCCGCCTCCGCCAGGTGGGTACGGGCCTGCGCCAGCTGGTCTTCGCCGATCCCCCGGTCGCGGGCCGCGTCGCGGATGTCGTCGCGGAAGCGGTCCAGCAGCCGGTCCAGGTCGCGGGCCGGCTCCCCCGTCTGCGGTACGTCACGCGCCCAGTCCGTGTCGGGAGCGGGCGCCTGGTCGGCCGCCTGAGCGGAGGTCGCCGAGGTCGTCGAAGGACCGGACGGCGCCGTCGTCGGGCCGGAGACGCCGAGCCAGGCTCCCGCCAGGCTGCCCAGGACCCCGCCCGACTTCGCGAACTGCTCCTGCAGCTGGCCGGCGATGCGCTGGACCTCCTCGCGGGCCCGCTCCTGCGCCTCCTTGGCCTGCCGCCGCGCCTGCTGGGCCTCCTCGCGGGCGCGGCGGCTCTCGTCCTTCGCCCGGCGCGCCTGTTCCTTCCACTCGGCCTTGGCCTTGCGGAGCTCCTCCTTGGCCGCCTTCCAGGACTCGTCCTCCACCTGCGTGGCCGAAGCGCTGGCCGCGGCCCGCAGTTCGCGCCGCAGATCGCCCGCCGCGCCGCTCACGTCGGCGCGGATCTCGGCGGCCAGTTCGGAGACCGAGTCGCGGATCTCCAGTTCCAGGTCGGCCAGTTCGCCGCCGCGGTCGGCCAGTTCGGCGCGGCCCGCGTCGGTGATCGAGTACACCTTCCGCCCGCCCTCGCTCGCGTGCGTGACCAGGCCCTCGGTCTCCAGCTTGGCCAGGCGCGGGTACACCGTGCCCGCGGAGGGTGCGTACAGCCCCTGGAAACGCTCCTCCAGCAGCCTGATCACCTCGTACCCGTGGCGCGGTGCCTCGTCGAGCAGCTTGAGGAGGTAGAGGCGGAGGCGGCCGTGGGCGAAGACGGGCGGCATGTCAGAGCACCTTCTTGTCGAGCGCGAGCGGGGCGGCCGGGGCGCCGGCCGGGTCTGCGGCCGGGCGGCGCAGCAGCGCGATGGAGCCGGAGACGGTGGTGGCGCGCAGGGTTCCGGTGCCGGCGCCCAGGGTGCCGGTGATCCTCTTGGCGCCCATCTGGCCGGAGACCCGCAGGTCCTCGAAGGCGTTGGAGACGCCGCCGGCGGCGGTGTTGGCCTCGACCCGGGCGTCGGCCGGGTGCGGAAGGCGGATGGCGACCTGCCCGGACACGGAGTTGAGGGAGATGTCGACCGGCCGGGGCGCGGGCCGGTCGTCGAGGGCCAGGTCGATCAGCATGTCGCCGCTGACCGAGTCGGCCCGTACGTTGCCCACGGCGCCGTCGACGACCGTCAGGCCGCCGGACACCGAGTGGAAGCCGAGCTCGCCGGTCACCGACTGGGCCTCGACCCCGCCGGAGACGGTGTGCGCCTTGACCCGGCCGGACAGGCCGACGAGCGTGGTGTCGCCGGAGACCCCGTGGATGTCGGTACCGCCGTCGATGCCGGAGACGAAGACGGTGGCGCTGACGGTGGCCAGCTGCACCCGGGTGGCGGCCGGGACCGTGAGGGTCACGGCGGCGCTGCGCTCCCAGGCCTTGCGGCCGGAGTCGGAGGTGGACCAGGCCTTCCAGGGCTTGCTCTCGAACCACTGCTTGAGCCCCTGGGAGCCGTTCCAGGGGAGGTCCTCGTAGGAGACGGTGAGGGTGCCGCCCTCCTGCACCACGTGCAGGGGCGGCCCGTCCACCTCGGACACCTCCAGGCGGGCCAGGCCTGCGACGGCGTCGTCGGCGACGACGTTGACCGTGCCGCCGGAGATCCGGACGCGGACCTCGGTCACCGGCTCCTCGAAGGCGAGCTTCTGGGGTGCGGCGACCGACCATACCTTCGGCGGACTCTGCGGAGTCTGCGCTGCCTCTGCCATGGTGCTGATCCTCCTCGGCGTACCTGCACGCAACATATCGCGTCTTCTGACCAACACGATATATCGCGGTTGCGGGAAGTCAAGCGCGTCAGGATGATCCAAAATCATCGATTTGGGCAGGTTTGGCTTAGCGTGTGGGCATGTCGATCTCCCAGACCACGGCGGGCGGCCTGCTGCTCTGCCGCGCCGAACCCCTCGCCGCCCGACCCGCCGCGCACATCCTGCGCGAACGCCTGCTGCTGGCGCCCGCCGGCGAGTGGAGCGTGCTGGTGCCCGAGGCCGAGCCCTGGCTCGGCGGCGCGGAATCCGTGGCCGAGGTCCTGGCGGGATGGGGCGCGGCGGTCGCGCTGAGCTCCAACTGGCCGGTGCTGAGCCTGTGGTGGGAGGAGGGCCGGACCGGCTTCGTCCTGTCCTCGGGATTCCGCCGGTCCGCGGCCTACGAGTGGGACGCGGCGGGCCGTCCGCACGGCGAGCCGGATCCCGACACCATGCGGGTGCTCGCGGCGCGGCTCGGACTGGACCCGGTGCTGGACCTGGAGGAGCTGGAGCGCCTCACCCGCCCCGACGCGGCGGCCGACGGCGAGTCCCGGCTGCTCGGCGTCGTCGCGCTGCTGGCCCGCGCGGGGCTGGCGCTGCCGGCCGGCCTGCACCCCGGGGAACCGGCCGACCGGCTGCGGGAGGCGGCCCGGGTCGCCCCGGCGGCGGAGCGGGTGGAGTGGGCGGGCTGGCGCGACACGGTGCGGGCGGAGCTCGCGGTGGTCGAGGACAGCCCCCTGGGCCCGTGGCTCCGGGGCCCCAAGGCACGCCTGGCGGGAGCCGCCCAACTAGCCGCGGGAGCCCCCCTGATGATGTGGGCGGCCCGCCGCCGCAGCCCGGGCTGGCTGGCCGCGGGGGCCGTCCTGGT
The DNA here is from genome assembly GCF_026340675.1 of Streptomyces sp. NBC_01264. Taxonomy (NCBI): domain Bacteria; kingdom Bacillati; phylum Actinomycetota; class Actinomycetes; order Kitasatosporales; family Streptomycetaceae; genus Streptomyces; species Streptomyces sp. NBC_01264. The sequence continues at coordinate 6,428,882 of NZ_JAPEOX010000001.1, read as the reverse complement.
GACCCACGGTGCGGCCGCCCTGGCCTACGACCGGGCCCGCCGCCGCGCGTAGGGCGGCTCCTTACGCCGCCAGCAGCGGGCTCGCGTTGCGCGCCAGCCAGGCCCGGTAGGGCGGGGTCCCGAGCGCCGCTTCGCGGTAGGCCGCGCGAAGGTCCTCGTACACCCCCTCGGACATCTGCGGCTGCGCCCCGGGCCGGGTCGCGAGGAGGAGACGCACGGCGAGCGGGTCGCCCGAGAGCGGGCGGATCGCCATGTCCTCGCGAGGTCCCGAGGTGGGCTGGCAGGGGGCGACGGCCTCGCCGGAGACGATCAGCGAGGTGGCCGTGTGGTAATCGGCGTGCAGCAGCGGCGGGTCGAGCCCGGCGCCCGCGAGGACCCGGCGCAGACCGTCCCACTCGCCGTCCACCGACGGGTCCACGGTCCACCGGTCGGCGGCGAGGTCGCGCAGCTCCACCACGGCCCGCGCCGCCGCGGGATGGTCCCGGGACATGGACACGAACTGCGGCTCCCGCTCCATCAGCACCCGTAACTCCAGCCCGGCCGGCACCCGCAGCGGGCTGCCCTCGACCTCGTGCACGAAAGCCACGTCGAGCCGGCCCGAGGCCGTCATCCGCAGCAGGGCGTTGGCGGACACGTCGACCATCAGGTCGGTCTCCGTGCCGGGCAGCCGCCGGTGCAGCCGCCGCAGCCAGCCGGGCAGGGCGCGGCTGGCCGTCGAGCCGATCCGCAGCCGGGGCCCCTGGGACAGCGACCGGGCCTCCGCGACCAGGGCGGCCATCTCGGCCAGGAGCGGCCGCGCCCGCCCGAGTACGGTGCGCCCGAAGGGAGTCGGCCTGCATCCGGTGCGCTCGCGCAGGAACAGCTCCCCGTCCAGGGCCCGTTCGATGCGCCGCAGCTGGGTCGTCAAGGAGGGCTGGCTCACGCCGAGCTGCCGGGCGGCCTTGTGCAGGCTGCCGGCGTCGGCGATGGCGCACAGGGCGCGCAGGTGCCTGACCTCAAGCTCCATGCCCCGAGAGTAGGCCTGGCCGAGCCGACCGCACCAGTAACCGGTATCCCCTCGAATCCCGCCATTCTCCTGGGAGTTGGACTTCCGAAATCCCCCGATAACCCGGCCCTATCGGGTCCTGACATCATCCGCCGGCCACTCCCGCTCCCGCAGACTCCGGTACCGAACGCCCCCCACCGCACCGGATGAGCAGGAGTCCCCCACATGCGTCACTCCCGCAAGGCCACTCTGTCCGCCGTCGGCCTCGGCGTCGCCGCCGTCCTCGGCGCCGTCGTCCCGGGCACCTCCGCCTCGGCCTCCCCGGGCGCCGGCAGCCCGAGCACCTACGCCGCGTACGAGCAGTCGAAGGAGAACCAGGCCGCCAACCGCGCCTTCTTCGAGGCCGTGCAGCGCTCGGTGGCCGAGCAGCGCGCCGCCGCCCCGGGCCTGGCGGCCGTGACCGTCACCTACAACACCCGCAACGCGCCGAGCTTCCGCACCCAGATAGCGCGCTCCACGCAGATCTGGAACAGCTCGGTGGCCAACGTCAAACTGCAGGAGGTGTCCTCGGGCGGGAACTTCTCGTACTACGAGGGCAACGACTCGCGCGGTTCGTACGCGAGCACGAACGGCCACGGCCAGGGCTACATCTTCCTGGACTACCGGCAGAACCAGCAGTACAACTCCACCCGCGTGACCGCGCACGAGACCGGCCACGTGCTCGGACTGCCGGACCACTACTCGGGCCCCTGCAGCGAGCTGATGTCGGGCGGCGGCCCCGGCACCTCCTGCCAGAACGCCAACCCGAACTCCGCCGAGCGCTCGCGCGTCAACCAGCTCTGGGCGAACGGCCTCGTCGCGTCCGGGCTGGACGCGAAGGGCTAGTCCCCGCCGGTCCCCGGTTCCTCATACGCGGGCTCGTACGCCGTGCACTCCCGGTTCCGGCAGGGACCGGGGGTCCACACCGGGACGAAGATCCCCAGGGATTTGCGCCGTCCGACCATCGTGTCGACGGGGCTCCCGCAGGCCGGGCACGACTGCTGGTCGTGCCCGGCCCGCGGGGCGACCGTCCCGTGCGCCCTCTGGTCCCGCTCTTCACCGGCCATACCTCCACGGTAGGCCTGTTTCGCCGGTTCGGCGGGGTCAGCGCTTGACGGCGTACGAGGTGACGACCTGGCCGCCGCCCAGGGCCTCGCACCCGGTCAGCTCCAGGGGGCGCGCCCCGAATCCGGCGCGCGACATCGGCATGCCGGTGCCGACGAAGACCGGGTACGTCTTGACGACGAACGCGTCGATCTCGTCGATCAGCTGCCCCGCGAGGTCCGCTCCGCCGCACAGCCAGATGCCGAGCCCGTCCTGGGCCTTCAGCTCGCGGACCTTGGCCACCAGGTCGCCCTCGATCAGCCCTACCGCCGGGTCCGGCGCCTCGGTGAGCGAGCGCGAGACGACGTACTGCTCGCGCATGTGCCCGTACGGGCTGGTCAGGCCCTGCTTGAGGCCGGGCTCGTACGTGCCGCGCCCCATGAGCACCGTGTCGAAGTGCTTGGGTTCGGCGTCCGCGATCCCGAGCTGGGCGCGCCCCGGGGTGGAGATGGTCTCCGGATACTCGGCCTTGAGGTGGTCGATGAACTCCGGGTCGAGGTAGCCGTAGATGAAATCGGCATCGCCGTCCGGGGCTCCGATGAAGCCGTCCACGGTCGCGGCGATGAAGTACGTGAGCTTGCGCAAGCGACTCTCTTCCGTTCGACAGTGTGCCCCCATCGAGGCACGTCGATCAAAGTACTTCAGCCGTAGTGGTCTCGCAAGGGGTCCCCGGGGAATCGCCGGAGGCCGGGATCGCTCACTGCGGCTTGCGCCACATCGGCCACATCAGCGGCCCGTCCGGCAGTCGCACCGCCTCGCCCGTGAACTGCCAGCCCAGCCGCTCGTACAGCCCCTTGCTGCGCTCGCTGCTCGCCTCCAGGTACGCCGGTACGCCCTCGCGGTCGCAGCGCTCCAGCACCGGCCGGATCAGCTCGGTGCCCAGCCCTTCACCCTGCCGTCCGGGGGCGACCGCGATCATCAGCAGGTACTCGTGCTCCTCCGCCATCGGGTGCACCTCGCCCGTGAGCCGGCCCACCAGCTCGCACCGCTCGTTGTCCGGGTCGGCGACGGCCCGCATCTTCGCCGGTACCTCGTCCTCGACGTGTTCGGCCTCCGGGTCGGCCTCCGGGATCCGCAGCCACAGCGCCGCAGCCGAACCGTCCGCCGCGTAGTCGATCCGGCCCTCGGCCAGCGCCACGTCCACGAAGACGCCCAGGAACTTCCCGTGCACCGCGGCCCGGTGCTCCGGGTCGGGGAACACCCAGCTGCTCACGGGATCGGTGCGGAAGGCCTCGTCGAGCAGCCGTGCCACGGCGTCCCGGTCCGACGGTCCGGCCTGGCGTATTTGAAGCCCCATGGGTCACACCCTTCACATCACTCACGCGTCAACAACCGTGAGCGATCCTAGAGTTGCCCCACCGACGCAGAAAGGCCCGTTCCGGCACCGTGCGGTGCCGGAACAGGCCTCCCCTTCGCCGACGGGGTCCCCCTCGCCCCTACGCGGTCACTTCGTGCGCCGCGTCACGAACTCCGCCAGCGCCAGCAGCCCGCCCGCCGCCCCGAGGTCCGGGACGGCCCGCGACAGCTGCTGCACCGCCCGCCCCATCCGGTCGGCGGCATGGGCCTGCGCCCAGTCCCGCCCGCCGGCCCGCTCCACCGCCGCGGCCGCCCTGCCCACGTCGTCCCCGGTCATGGGACCCGCGTACAGCTCGGCCAGTTCCTCCCCCGCCGAGGTGCCCGAGGTGAGGGCGGCCACGACCGGGAGGGACTTCTTGCGGGCCAGCAGATCGGCTCCGGCGGGCTTGCCGGTGTGGCCGGGGTCCCCCCAGATGCCGATCAGGTCGTCGATGAGCTGGAACGCCAGCCCGGCCTCCCGGCCGAAGGCGTCCATGGCGTCGACCTCGTCCGGGCCGGCCCCCGCGTACAGCGCGCCGAGCGCGCACGCGCAGCCCAGCAGGGCTCCGGTCTTGGCCGTGGCCATCGTCAGGCACTCGTCGAGCGAGACGCTGCGGCGCTGCTCGAACGCGCAGTCCGCCTGCTGGCCCGCGCACAGCTCGACGATGCAAGCGGCGAGCCGCGCCGAGGCCGCCGCCGAGGCCGGATGCGGGTCCTCGGCGAGCAGCCGCAGCGCGAGCGCCATCATGGCGTCGCCCGTGATGATCGCGTCCGAGATCCCGAAGACCGTCCAGGCCGTGGGCCGGCCGCGCCGGCGCACGTCCTTGTCGATGACGTCGTCGTGCAGCAGCGTGAAGTTGTGCGCCAGCTCCACGGCCACCGCCCCCCGTACGGCCTCCCCCGCCGCCCCGTCCCCCCGTAGGGCCTGGGCGGCGGCGAGCACCAGGGCGGGCCGGATGGCCTTGCCCGTGGCGCCCTCCGCCGGGGTGCCGTCCTCGTGCTCCCAGCCGAAGTGGTACATCGCCACGTTCCGCATCGAGCCTGGCAGGCTCTCGACGGTCCGGCGCAGTTCCGGGTTGACCGTTTCTCTCGTCCGCTCCAGCAGGACGGCGGCTTCCTGCCCCTCGCTGGTGGTCATCGCCTCAGTGGTCGACATGGCGTGTGCGCTCCGTCCCGTCCTGTCCCGTCCTGCCTGGTGGCCCTCGCTCCGGCGCCGGCTTCCGCGCCGGCCGGGTCAGCGCCAGCGGGCGATCTCGACGTTCTCCAGGACACCGAGCGCGTCCGGCACCAGCACCGCGGCGGAGAAGTAGGTGGTGACCAGGTACGAGATGATCGCCTGCTCGCTGATCCCCATGAACCGCACCGAGGTGCTCGGCTCGATCTCGTCCGGGATCCCGGGCTGGTGCAGGCCGATCACGCCCGACTCGTCCTCGCCGGTGCGCATGCAGAGGATGGAGGTCGTACGGGCGTCACTGATCGGGATCTTGTTGGACGGGAACATCGGGACCCCGCGCCAGGACGGCACCCGGTGCCCGCCGATCTCGACCGACTCCGGGTACAGCCCCCGCTTGTTGCACTCGCGCCCGAAGGCGGCGATGGCCTTGGGGTGGGCCAGGAAGAACTTGGAGCCGCGCCGCATGCTGAGCAGCTGGTCCATGTCGTCGGGGCTGGGCGCCCCGTCGTGGGACTGGATGCGCTGGTCGTAGTCGGCGTTGTGCAGGAGGCCGAAGTCGCGGTTGTTGAGCATCTCGTGCTCCTGGCGCTCGCGCAGCGCCTCGACCGTGAGCCTGAGCTGCTGCTCGGTCTGGTTCATCGGCTGGTTGTACAGGTCGGCGACGCGGGTGTGCACGCGCAGAACCGTTTGCGCGATGGAGAGTTCGTACTCGCGCGGCCGGGCCTCGTAGTCCACGAAGGTGCCGGGCAGTACGGCCTCGCCCTGGTGGCCGGCGGAGAGGTCGATCGCGGCCTCGCCGTACTTGTTGGTGCGCTGCTCCGGCAGGTCCCGTACGGAGTCCAGGTGCGCGCGCAGCGAGTCGACCCGGTCGGCGAGGATCTGGAAGTCCTGGCGGGAGAGGACGAGCACGGTGCCAGCGGTGGCGGCACGGGCGGTGTACTCCCAGATGGCCTCCTCGTCGACGAGGGCGTCCTCGCCGAAGAAGGCCCCGTCGGCGACGGTCTGCAGGACGGCGTCGTCACCGTACGGGCCGGGGCCGATCTGGTCGATGCGCCCGTGCGCGAGCAGGAACACCTTGTCGGCGGGACTGCCGAAGGAGGTGAGCTCCTGGCCCGGCTCGAAGTCGATCTGGTGGCAGCGCGCGGCGAGTTCGGCCAGCGCGTCGGGGTCGTCGTAGTCGCGCAGTACCGGGAGCTCCCCCAGCTCCGCCGGAATCACCTGCACCTGCGTGCCGGTCTTGATGAACTCCACGATGCCGTTGCCGACCGAGTAGCTCAGCCGCCGGTTGACGCGGTACGTGCCGCCCTGGACGGACACCCAGGGGAGCATCTTCAGGAGCCACCGCGAGGTGATCTCCTGCATCTGCGGCGCGGACTTGGTCGTGGTTGCCAAGTTCCGCGCGGCCGATGTCCCCAGACTGCGCTGCGGTGCCTGAGTCTCGGATTCGGAACCTGCCTGGACCGACATGAATTTTCCCCTTCGATCACTCCATGAATCTGCGGGAGGAGCCTTTCAGCACGGAGCGTGGTGAGACCATTACACAAAAGGGTGGGACTACTCCGTTCGTGGCTGGGCACCCTCTTGAGTTCAACTCCCGCCCCATGCGGCACTTGGACCCCACCTGTTTCAGCCATCCCAGGTGATGGACCCCCGTTAAATTTGCACGGAAGATGCAAGTTTTCTACGCTGACCCCATGCGGCTGACCCGATTCACCGACCTCGCCCTGCGCGTCCTGATGCGCCTGGCCGTCGCGGAGGAGGACCTCCCCACCACCCGCGACGTGGCGGCGACCATGGAGGTCCCGTACACCCACACCGCCAAAGTGGTCGCCAAGCTGCAGCATCTCGGCCTGGTCGAAGCGCGCCGCGGACGCGGCGGCGGCCTCACCCTGACCTCCGCCGGGCGCGCCGCCTCGGTGGGCGGGGTGATCCGCGAGCTGGAGGGCGCCGGCGACGTCGTGGACTGCGACGGCACCGTTCCGTGCCCGCTGCGGAGCGCGTGCGTGCTGCGCGGGGCGTTGCGCCGGGCCCAGGAGGCCTTTTTCTCCTCCCTGGACCCGCTGACGGTGAACGACCTGGTCGCAGCCCCGACCGGGCCGCTCCTGCTGGGCATTTCGGGCGGATCGCCGGGGGCCGGAAGACCTGCGTGACGGGGGCCGGATGGCCGATTCGCACCGGCACTGGACCCGCATAGCCTGATCCCGACCGACACTTCGAACACAAATCCGTATCGCGGCAGACCTCCGCGACCTCTGCCCGTAAATACGCATCCAACATTCCAGTTCTGCGATCCACCCCGACCCGAGGAGTCACCGATGCTTTCCGAGAAGTCGACCGCGACCGTACGAGCCACCCTGCCCGCCGTGGGCGCGGCCATCGGCGACATCACGGAGCTCTTCTACAAAAAGCTCTTCGCGGCCCACCCCGAACTGATCCGCGACCTCTTCAACCGCGGCAACCAGAACGCCGGGCTCCAGAAGCAGGCCCTCGCCGGCTCCATAGCCGCCTTCGCCACCCACCTGGTCGAACACCCCGACACCCGCCCCGACGTGATGCTCGGCCGCATCGCCCACAAGCACGCCTCCCTCGGCGTCACCCGCGAGCAGTACCCGGTCGTCCACAAGCACCTGTTCGAGGCGATCGTGGAGATCCTCGGCGAGGCCGTCACCCCCGAGGTCGCCGCGGCCTGGGACGAGGTCTACTGGCTCATGGCGAACGCCCTCATCACCATCGAGGAGCGCCTCTACGCCGAGCAGCGGGTCCTCGCCGGTGACGTCTGGCGCGACTGGACGGTCGCCGCCCGCGTCGAGGAGACCGCGGACTGCACCACCTTCCACCTGACCCCGGCCGACGGCGCCCCGGCCCCCTCCTTCAAGCCGGGCCAGTACGTCTCCGTCCAGGTCGAACTCCCCGACGGGGCCCGCCAGATCCGCCAGTACAGCCTCTCCAGCGCCCCCGGCTCACCGGTCCGCTCCATCACCGTCAAGCGGGTCCACGGCCCGGCCGCCGCCGGCCCCGACGGCGAGGTCTCAAACCACCTGCACGCACGGGTCCGCACCGGCGACGCCCTGCGCGTCTCCACCCCCTACGGCGACCTCGTGCTCCAAGACTCCGCCGCGCCGGTGATCCTGGCCTCGGCCGGCATCGGCTGCACCCCGATGCTCTCGATGCTGGAGCACCTCGCCGACACCGCGCACGCGGCTCCGGTCACCGTCCTGCACGCCGACCGCTCCCCCGCCGACCACGCCCTGCGCGCCGGCCACCGGACCCTGACCGGCAAGCTCCCCGACGCCACCGCGCACTTCTGGTACGAGGCCGACGCCGAACCCGGCGACCTCGAAGGCCGCCTCGACCTCACCTCCGTCCCGGTCGCCCCCGGCACGAAGGCCTACCTCTGCGGCCCGCTCCCCTTCATGCGGGCGGCGCGCGAGCAGCTGATCGCCAAGGGCGTGGCGCCCGCGGACATCACCTACGAGGTCTTCGGCCCCGACCTGTGGCTCGCCTCGGCGTGAACCGTGCGCCGGGTGCGCGCCCTTGCGACGGAATGACCACCTCCACTACACGTTGAGTAATCATCCGGCTACTCACAGCCAAGGAGGCGGTCATGTCCGTACCCCTGTCCGCGAACCGGTTCATCGGCGCCCTGCGGGCCGAGGGCCTCACCGTCGTCGAAGTCGGCGGCTGGCGCACCCGCAACCGCGACCACAAGGACCCCTGGGGGCCGGTGCACGGGGTGATGCTGCACCACACCGTCACGCACGGGACCGCGTACACCGTCCAGCTCTGCCGCGACGGCCACGCGGACCTCCCCGGCCCGCTCTGCCACGGCGTGATCACCAAGGACGGCCGGGTCCACCTGGTCGGCCACGGCCGCGCCAACCACGCCGGCGCGGGCGACTCCGGCGTCCTGGCGGCGGTGATCGCGGAGAAGCGCCTCCCACCCGACCAGCACGCGGACACCGACGGCAACCGCCACTTCTACGGCTTCGAGTGCGAGAACCTCGGCGACGGCGAGGACCCCTGGCCGGCCGCCCAACTCGACGCGATGGCCCGCGCGTCGGCCGCCCTGTGCCGCGCCCACGGCTGGACCGCCCGCTCGGTGATCGGCCACCTCGAATGGCGTCCGGGCAAGATCGACCCGAAGGGGTTCACGATGGCCTCGATGCGCACCCGCGTCGAGGAGCACCTGAAGTAGGGCCCGAAGCGCCCCGCCCCGGCCGCGGCACACAATGGGCGGGTGGAACACCCAGTCGACCCCGACCCGATCCTGAGCCCCCGGCCTGCCTCGCCGCTGCGGGAGGTCCGCGACGAGCGGTTCGCCGCGCAGGGCGTACGGCTGCTGCTCAAGCGGGACGACCTGGTCCATCCGGAGCTGCCCGGCAACAAGTGGCGCAAGCTCGCGCCGAATCTGCGGGCCGCCGTCGCGGGCGGGTACCCGGAGCTCGTGACCTTCGGCGGGGCCTACTCCAACCACCTGCGGGCCACCGCCGCGGCCGGCCGGCTGCTCGGGCTGGCGACGGTGGGGATCGTACGGGGCGACGAGCTCGCGGGGCGGCCGCTGAACGACTCGCTGGCCCGGTGCGCCGCGGACGGCATGCGGCTCCACTTCGTCACCCGGTCGGCCTACCGGGACAAGGCCGCACTGCCCGCGCTGGCGGGCGCCGAGGGGGCCTACGTGATCCCCGAGGGCGGCAGCAACGCCCTCGCGCTGCACGGCTGCGCCGAGCTGGGCCGCGAGCTGAGCGGTGCCTGCGACGTGGCCGCCGTGGCCTGCGGGACCGGCGGCACGCTGGCCGGGCTGGCCGCGGGACTCGGCGCGGACCGGCGGGCGCTGGGAGTCCCGGTGGTCGGGGGCGGCTTCCTGGAGGCGGAGATACGTTCCCTCCAGACGGCCGCCTTCGGCGGTCCGGCGGGCCACTGGTCGCTGGCCGAGGGCTACACCCACGGCGGCTACGCCCGGGTCCCCGCCGAGCTGGAGCGGTTCGCTGCGGACTTCGGGTCCCGCCACGGCCTGGCGGTGGAGCGGATCTACGTGGCGAAGCTGCTGTGGGCCCTGCTCGACCTGACCCGCGAGGGGGCCTTCCCCAGGGGCACCACCCTGGCAGCGGTCGTCACGGGTCGCCCGTAGCCGGGGGCCGCCCTGCGGGGCTGCCCCCCCTACCCGCCCTTCCACCGTTCCCCGGACCCGCCGCCCGGACCGCGCAGACCCCGGGGCTTCGCTACGCCGACTCCTCCCGGTACGCCGCCGCCTCCTCCAGGTCCAGACGGCGCAACAGGGCCCGGAGCATTTCGTCGTCGATGCGGCGGGCGTCGCGCAGGGAGACGAAGACCTCGCGTTCCGCCGCGATCATCTCCCCCGCCAGGCGGCGGTAGACGTCGTCCGCGGACTCGCGCGTCACCGCGTTGACCTCCCCCAGCCGCTCCCACACGGCGTTGCGCCGCCGCTCCAGCACCGTGCGCAGCCGGTCCGCCAACGGCGGCGGGAGGGCGTTCGCCGGGGAGGCCAGGAGTTCCGTCAGGCGGTCCTCCGCCGCCCGCGAGGCCTCGCTCTGGGCCTGGGCCTCGGCCAGGGTCTCGGCGTGGCCGTCCTTGGCCGGCAGCCGCAGCAGCCGGATCAGCGGCGGCAGGGTCAGGCCCTGGACCACCAGCGTGCCGATCACCGTGGTGAAGGTCAGGAACAGGATCAGGTTCCGGTGCGGCACGCTCATCGGCACGGAGAAGGCGATCGCCAGCGAGACCACGCCCCGCATGCCCGCCCATCCCACGACGACCGGAGCCTTCCAGCTCGTCTCCGGCTCGCGCGCCCGGATCCGCGGCGAGAGCCTCGGCAGGAACGTCGCCGGGAACACCCACGCGAAGCGGGCCGCCACCACCACGAGGAACACCACCACGGCGTAGCCCGCCGCCGCCAGGCCCTCGTACTCCCCCAGCCCCTTCAGGACCACCGGCAGCTGGAGTCCGATCAGCGCGAAGACCACCGATTCGAGGATGAAGGCGACCACCTTCCAGACCGCCTCCTCCTGGAGCCGGGTCGCGAAGTCGACCTGCCAGTTGCGGTGTCCGAGGTAGAGCGCGACCACCACCACCGCCAGTACTCCCGACGCGTGCACCCGCTCGGCGGCCGCGTAGGCCACGAAGGGGATCAGCAGCGACAGGGTGTTCTGCAGGAGGGGTTCGCGCAGCCGCTTGCGCAGCACGTGGATCGGGACCATCAGCAGCAGACCCATCGCGACGCCGCCCACCGAGGCCAGCAGGAACTCCCTGATCCCGCCCGCCCAGCCGGCGCTCGCCCCGACCGCCGCCGCCAGCGCCACCTTGTACGCGGTGATCGCGGTGGCGTCGTTGACCAGGGACTCACCCTGGAGGATGGTCGTGATCCGGTTCGGCAGCCCGAGCTTGCGGGCGATGGCCGTCGCCGCGACCGCGTCGGGCGGGGCGATGACCGCCCCCAGCACCAGCGCCACCGGCAGCGAGAGGTCCGGCACCGCCAGGTACGCCGCGTACCCCACGACGAGCGTCGCGAAGAGCACGTACCCCACCGAGAGCAGCGCCACGGGCCGGATGTTCGCCCGCAGGTCCAGGTACGAGCTGTCCACCGCGGCCGTGTAGAGCAGCGGCGGGAGCAGCAGCGGCAGCACGATGTGCGGGTCCAGGTCGTACTCGGGCACGCCCGGCACGTAGGCCGCGGCCAGCCCGGCGGCGACCAGCATCAGTGGCGCGGGCACCGGGGTGCGGCGGGCCAGGCCCGCGACGACCGCACAGCCGGCGACCAACGCCACCAGCGGCAATACCTCCATCGAAGATCATCCTCGCTTGAGTCATGTCATCCCGGGCGCCCGTACCTCAGTACGCTGGCCATCATGAGCGAGTGCACGCACGTTGCCGAACTGCCGCGCCCCGAGCCGGCCCCGCTTGCCCAGACCTGCCCCGAATGTCTGGCGGACGGAAGCCATCCCGTCCAGCTCCGACTGTGCCTGGGGTGCGGGCACGTCGGCTGCTGCGACTCCTCCCCCCACCGGCACGCCACGGCGCACCACCGGGAGACCGGACATCCGGTGATGCGCAGCTTCGAACCGGGCGAGACCTGGCGTTGGTGTTTTGTCGACGGTTCGATCGTCTGAAGCGGGGTAGATCAACCCTCCGCCGGTTCCCCTGATTTGGGCCCGCAGACCCCTAGCCACTGTGCGTCCCCATGGGCTTACCATCAGTCACTGGTCGCAGGTGCGGCCTTTCGGCCGGCCATGTGCGGCTAAGTTCAAAAGGGTTCTGCACCCTTCGACAGGGGTGCCGCGACACGATCGCCCGGATCGCGATAGCGTCACCGGCGAACAGAGCTCGTACCACCTTGGAGGTGAGGGTGTCCCAGATCGCAGGCGAGCCCGGGACCCAGGACTTCGTGGAAGTCCGGCTGCCCGCTGCGGGTGCCTACCTGTCTGTGCTGCGGACGGCCACGGCCGGCCTCGCGGCACGTTTGGACTTCACCCTCGACGAGATCGAGGACCTCCGCATCGCGGTGGACGAGGCCTGCGCGATCCTGCTCCAGCAGGCCGTGCCCGGCTCCGTCCTCAGCTGCGTCTTCCGGTTGGTGGACGATTCGCTGGAGGTGACCGTCTCCGCCCCGACCACCGACGGCCGGGCCCCGGAGCGCGACACGTTCGCGTGGACGGTCCTCTCGGCGCTCGCCGGGAAGGTCGAGGCCACGGTCGAGGAGAACAAGACGGTGAGCATCAGCCTCTACAAACAGCGCGGCGCGGGACCAGGCCCGGCGTGAGCGGCGGGGAGGTCCCGGTGCGGGGCGGGGATCGGCCCCGGGCACGACATGAGGTCGACGGCGGCATTCCGGAGCAGCAGCACGCCCGGCCGCACCCGGCTGACACGGATGCGGAAAACGGCTTTTTGGACTCGGCGGAGCGACGGGCGGGCCCTGTGAGCGAGAACCAGCACGACCAAACACTGCCGGTCCAGCCACCGGGGGCCGCTGCCACGGCCCCGCCGGCGGCCCCGGCCGCGGACGCAACCCCGGCCGTGGAGGCCGCCGAAGCCCTGCGGGCTCCGGTGTTCACGGCTCCGGCTCCCCTGCCGGATCCGCGCGACCGCAGCGGGGCGCGGGCCCTGTTCATCGAGCTCCGGGAGCTGCCCGACGGCTCGCCGGAGAAGGCGGAGCTGCGCAACCGGCTCGTACGGATGCACCTGCCCCTGGTCGAGCACCTGGCCCGGCGCTTCCGCAACCGCGGCGAGCCGCTGGACGACCTGACCCAGGTCGCCACCATCGGCCTGATCAAGTCGGTGGACCGCTTCGACCCGGACCGCGGGGTCGAGTTCTCCACGTACGCCACGCCCACGGTGGTCGGCGAGATCAAGCGCCACTTCCGCGACAAGGGCTGGGCGGTACGCGTCCCCCGGCGCCTGCAGGAGCTGCGGCTCTCGCTGACCACGGCGACGGCGGAACTGTCCCAGCAGCACGGCCGCTCCCCCACGGTGCACGAACTGGCCGAACGGCTGGGGATCTCCGAGGAGGAGGTGCTGGAGGGGCTGGAATCGGCCAACGCCTACAGCACGCTCTCGCTGGACGTCCCGGACACCGACGACGAGTCGCCGGCGGTCGCGGACACCCTGGGCTCGGAGGACGAGGCGCTGGAGGGCGTCGAGTACCGCGAGTCCCTGAAGCCGCTGCTCGAAGGGCTGCCGCCGCGGGAGAAGCGGATCCTGCTGCTGCGGTTCTTCGGCAACATGACCCAGTCGCAGATCGCCCAGGAGGTCGGCATCTCCCAGATGCACGTCTCCCGGCTGCTGGCCCGCACCCTGGCCCAGCTCCGCGAAAAGCTCCTGGTCGAGGAGTAGTCGGGGACGGGAAGAGCTGGCCGTACGGGCTATCGGGCCTGCTCCGAGGGCCCGATGCCCAGTGCCTCGGTGGCCTTCGGGTTCACCAGGAGGGCGGTGACGGCCACTGCGCCCAGGGCCAGGCCCACGGCGGCGGCCTTCATCGCCCCTTCCGCGCCCCACAGCATCCAGGCGACCGGCAGCGACATCAGCTGGGTGATCAGCGCCGGGCCTCTGCTCCAGCGGCGGCGCAGGAGCAGCCCGCGCGCCGCGACCAGCGGCAGCGCGGCCAGGACGAGCAGGGTGACCCCGCCGGTCGCGGCCTGCAGGGAGTCGCCGCCGCCGAGGACGGCCGTGTAGAGGTCGGCCACGCCGGGCCCGGCCAGGGCCAGCCCCTCCAGCGCGGTCAGCGCGGCGGCCGCGGTCAGCCGGCGGGGCAGCGGGACGGGGACGGCGGACACGGTGGGGCTGGGCTTCGTACTCACCCCAGCAGCGTAGCGGCGCCCCTCCCGCACCGAAGGGGACGGCCAGTATGAGACGCGTCCGGACGGGTCGGTAGGCTGACGCCCATGCGTGCACTCCTCGTGGCCAACCCAGCAGCGACGACGACCAGTGCGCGCACGCGCGACGTCCTGACCCACGCGCTCGCCAGCGAGATGAAGCTGGAGGCGGTCACCACCGAGTACCGCGGCCACGCCCGGGACCTGGGCCGCAGGGCCGCCGAGACCGGTGTGGACCTGGTCGTGGCCCTGGGCGGTGACGGCACCGTCAACGAAGTGGTCAACGGCCTGCTGCACGAGGGACCCGATCCGGACCGGCTGCCCGGACTCGCGGTGGTCCCCGGCGGCTCCACCAATGTCTTCGCCCGGGCGCTCGGGCTGCCCAACGACGCCGTCGAGGCGACCGGCGCCCTGCTGGACGCACTGCGCGAGCGGCGCGAACGGACGGTCGGCCTCGGGCTCGCGGCCGGCACCCCGGGCACGGAGGACGAGTCGGTCCCGGCGCGCTGGTTCACCTTCTGCGCGGGCTTCGGCTTCGACGCGGGTGTCGTGGGCCGGGTGGAACAGCAGCGGGAACGGGGCAAACGTTCGACCCATGCCCTGTACGTGCGACAGCTGATGCGCCAGTTCTGGGAAGAGCCCAACCGCCGGCACGGCACGGTGACGCTGGAGCGGCCCGGCGCGGATCCGGTGACGGACCTGGTGCTGTCGATAGTGTGCAACACGTCACCCTGGACATACCTGGGCAACCGGCCGCTCTACGCCTCCCCGGAGGCGTCGTTCGATACCGCGCTTGACGTATTGGCACTGGACCGTTTGTCAACTCCGGCGGTCGCCCGCTACGCGACACAGCTCCTGACCTCGACTCCTGAGCGCGGTCCGCACGGCAAGCATGCGGTGTCTCTGCACGATCTGACGGACTTCACCTTGCATTCGAAGGTGCCGCTTCCGTTCCAGATGGACGGAGACCACCTCGGGTTGCGCACCAGCGTTCGGTTCACAGGCGTACGCCGTGCACTGCGTGTGATTGTGTGAGTGGAAGGGCCGAAAGTCCTTCCACTCGAACGTTTACACGCCGGTCCACCCCTAGGAAGTAGGGCTGTGACCTAGTAGACACCGACGAATCAAAAAAAACTTTCCGGAAGGGGTTGTATCCCCGTCCGAGGTTTGCGAATCTCTTCATGGCGATCGGGACAGCCCGCAGAACCCGGCACCCACACAGACCGCCAGAACCCTTCCACGAATCTCCGGCAGCCCAGGGCGAGTTTTCCCCCAAACTGGGCGGTCTCCCTTCCCTCACGAAGGGATTCGTGAAAGCGTTCACATTCACAAGCAACCTGCCCGCAATACAAGGAGATGGAGCAGCCATGGACTGGCGTCACAACGCCGTTTGCCGCGAGGAAGACCCGGAACTCTTCTTCCCCATCGGCAACACCGGTCCTGCGCTGCTGCAGATCGAGGAAGCCAAGGCCGTCTGCCGCCGTTGCCCCGTCATGGAGCAGTGCCTGCAGTGGGCGCTCGAGTCCGGTCAGGACTCCGGTGTCTGGGGCGGTCTCAGCGAGGACGAGCGCCGCGCGATGAAGCGCCGCGCCGCTCGCAATCGGGCGCGCAACGCAACCGCCTGACATCGACTTTCGAGCCTCGAGCCGCAGCGCGTAGTACCCATATAAGCGCTCAGCAACGTGCTCTTGAACCCCGTACCGAAAACCATTCGGTACGGGGTTCAGTGCTGTCCGGGGCCGACGAGCACCCCATGACATCACCCTGAGTGACCGGACCGGCGCGCTACTTCTGCGGGCTGGCCGGTATGTCGAGGACGACCTTGGTGCCGCGCGGCTCGGACGCGACCATGTCGAAGGTCCCGCCGAGCTCCCCCTCCACCAGGGTCCGTACGATCTGCAGCCCGAGGTTGCCGGCCCGCTGGGGGTCGAACCCCTCGGGCAGACCGCAGCCGTCGTCGACCACCGAGATCAGCAGCCGGGCGTCGTCCCGGCCACTGCCCGAGCGGGCCGCCGACACCTCCACGGTGCCGCCCTCCCCCTGGGTGAAGGCGTGCTCCAGGGCGTTCTGGAGGATCTCCGTCAGCACCATGGACAGCGGGGTGGCGACCTCCGCGTCCAGGATTCCGAAGCGGCCGGTGCGCCGGCAGGCGACCTTGCCCGGGGAGATCTCGGCGACCATCGCGATCACGCGGTCGGCGATCTCGTCGAACTCGACCCGCTCATCCAGGTTCTGAGACAGCGTCTCGTGCACGATCGCGATCGAACCGACGCGGCGGACGGCTTCGTTCAGCGCCTCGCGCCCCTGCGGCGAATCCATTCGGCGGGCCTGCAGGCGCAGGAGCGCGGCCACCGTCTGGAGGTTGTTCTTGACCCGGTGGTGGATCTCCCGGATCGTCGCGTCCTTGGTGATCAATTCACGTTCGCGACGGCGCAGTTCCGTGACGTCGCGGCACAGGACGAGCGAGCCGATCCGGGTGCCCTTGGGCTTGAGCGGGATGGCCCGCAGCTGGATGACCCCGCCGCTGCCCTCGGCCTCGGTCTCGCGCGGGGCCCAGCCACTGGCGAGTTTGACCAGGGCCTCGTCCACCGGGCCGCGGGAGGGCGCGAGTTCGGAGGTGATCGTGCCCAGGTGCTGGCCGACCAGGTCGGAGGCGAGCCCGAGCCGGTGGTAGGCGGAGAGCGCGTTCGGGGACGCGTACGTCACCACGCCCTCGGCGTCGAGCCGGATCAGGCCGTCGCCGACGCGCGGGGAGGCGTCCATGTCGACCTGCTGGCCGGGGAACGGGAAGGAGCCCGCCGCGATCATCTGGGCCAGGTCGGAGGCGGACTGGAGGTAGGTGAGCTCCAGCCGGCTGGGTGTACGCACAGTGAGCAGATTGGTATTGCGTGCGATCACTCCGAGGACCCGGCCCTCGCGGCGCACGGGGATCGACTCGACGCGCACCGGCACCTCCTCGCGCCACTCCGGGTCGCCCTCGCGCACGATGCGGCCCTCGTCGAGCGCGGCGTCGAGCAGCGGGCGGCGGCCGCGCGGGACCAGGTGGCCGACCATGTCGTCCTGGTACGAGGTGGGGCCGGTGTTCGGGCGCATCTGCGCGACCGAGACGTAGCGGCTGCCGTCGAGGGTGGGAACCCACAGCACGAGGTCCGCGAAGGAGAGGTCGGAGAGCAGCTGCCACTCCGAGACCAGCAGGTGGAGCCACTCCAGGTCGGTTTCACTGAGAGCGGTGTGCTGGCGTACGAGGTCGTTCATGGAGGGCACGTGGCGAGCGTACCCCGGGTACGGGCCATGACTTTCCTCAGCGCGATACTCCGGAGTATCCAGGAGACCCCGCTTCCGCGTACGCTTGGAGGAAGTGACGGGAACCAGGGTCCTGCCATTGGATGGACAGAACAGATTGGTCTAGTCCACAATTGCGTCAAGCTTCCGCCCTCCCCGCACAGGAGGACGGATCGAGGTAAGCCGCGCGCTCTGCCCTGACCGCGCGTCACCTCCCACCGGCTGTCGGGCACCGCACACCCGACGGCCGTAAGTACTCCGGGCTACGGTGCCGGGCGGGCTGAGGGTCCCGTTCGGCACCGTGGCCCAGAGGAACACATCCAGAGGAACACGTGCCCCGGGGTGACGCCCCCCTACTGCGGCCAGGCCCGCATCGCGAGCTCCGCCACCGCCTCCAGCTCCTCCCGGCCCGCGCCGTCGCGCGACTGCTGGGACATCCCCTGCAGCACCGCTCCGGCGTAGCGCGCCAGCGCCCACGTATCCGTACCGGCCGGCAGGACCCCCGCGGCGACATCGGCCCGGATGCGGCTCTCGAAGGCCACCAGGTTGGCCTCGCGCCGCACCCGCAGGGCCTGTGCCACCTCATCCGAGGTGGTGTTGACGGCCGCGCTGATCACCATGCAGCCCGGCGGGTGGGCGGGGTCGGTGTAGACCTCCGCCGCCTCGTGCAGGATCCGCCCCAGCGCCGCCATGGCGGTGGGCTCCTCGGCGAGGGCGACGGCCGCGAAGTCCCCGTAGCGGCCTCCGTAGACCACCACGACCTCGTCGAAGAGCTTGCGCTTGTCGCCGAAGGCCGCGTAGAGGCTCGGGGCGCTGATCCCGAGCGAGGCGGTCAGGTCGGAGATCGACGTCGCCTCGTAGCCGCGCTCCCAGAAGGCGAACATCGCCTTGTCGAGGGCCGCGTCGCGGTCGAAGGAGCGGGGCCTGCCGCGCTGTCCGGTCACCATGCACTCATTCTATAGCGCTCACTATGAAATCTGATACGGTCCTTTCTGTAGCGACCATTATTGAAAGGGGGGCGCGCCATGGGCGTGCTCAAGGGGAAGACGGCACTGGTCACGGGCGGCAGCCGGGGCATCGGGCGGGCCGTCGCGGAGCGGCTCGCCCGCGACGGGGCGCTGGTCGCGGTGGCCTACGGATCCAACGAGGCGGCGGCCGGGGAGACCGTGGGCGCCATCGAGGCGGCCGGGGGCCGCGCCTTCGCGGTCGGGGCGGACCTCGGCGTCCCGGGCGGCGCATTGGCCCTCTGGGCGGCGTACGCGGCCCACCCGCTGGCCACCGAGAAGATCGACGTACTGGTGAACAACGCGGGCGGGGCCACCTTCGCCGGCATCGGCTCCACCGACGAGGAGGCGTACGACCGGGTGCACGCGCTCAACGCGAAGGCGCCGTTCTTCGTGATCCGGCACGGCCTGGAGCGGCTGCGGGACGGCGGCCGGATCGTGAACGTGACCGGCACCCCGGACATCGCCCTGCCCGCGATCCTCGCCACGGTCATGGCCAAGGGCGCGGTGAACGCGCTGACGGTCTCGCTGGCCGCCGAACTCGCGCCCCGGAACATCACGGTGAACTCGGTGGGTCCCGGGATCATGGAGACCGACCTGAACGCGGCCTGGCTCGCGGACCCGGCGGCCCGCGCACACGCCGCCTCCCGGTCCGTCTTCGGCCGGCTCGGCACCCCGCAGGAGGTGGCGGACGTGGTCGCCTTCCTGGCCTCCCCGGACTCCCGCTGGGTCACGGGCCAGCACGTCCCCGTCACCGGCGGACTCCAGCTCTCGCTGCTCTAGGCCGTCTCTTCCGGATCCTGCCGGACCCGCGACGCCCGGCAGCGCGCGGGGCCGGCCCGGGAGGCCGGAGCGGCCGATCCGGCCCACCATGGAGTGTGCGCGAAGACCCGGCAACGGGGCCTCGCCTCTGCTAGATTGGTCTATACCACAACGTCACACTCCAGATCGGCAGGCCCCGCGTGGAAGTTGTCATCGTCCCGGACGCCAAGGCAGGCGGCGAGCTC
The DNA here is from genome assembly GCF_026340675.1 of Streptomyces sp. NBC_01264. Lineage (NCBI taxonomy): Bacteria > Bacillati > Actinomycetota > Actinomycetes > Kitasatosporales > Streptomycetaceae > Streptomyces > Streptomyces sp. NBC_01264. The sequence goes on along the minus strand of NZ_JAPEOX010000001.1, from coordinate 6,409,632 downwards.
ATCGCGGAGGCCATGGCCGCCCTGGTCCGCCGCAAGCCCGACGCGCTGCTCGGTGTGGCGACCGGCTCTACCCCGCTGCCCATCTACGAGGCGCTCGCCGCCAAGGTCAAGGCCGGTCAGGTCGACGCCTCCAAGGCGCGGGTCTGCCAGCTCGACGAGTACGTCGGCCTGCCGGCCGGGCACCCGGAGTCCTACCGCGCCGTCGTCCTGCGCGAGGTCGTGGAGCCGCTGGGCCTGTCCGAGGCCTCCTTCATGGGCCCGGACGGCTCGGCCGAGGACATCGTCGGCGCCTGCGACGCCTACGACCGGGCGCTCGCCGCGGCCGGCGGCGTGGACCTCCAGCTCCTCGGCATCGGCACGGACGGGCACATCGGCTTCAACGAGCCCTGCTCCTCGCTCGCCTCCCGCACCCGCATCAAGACGCTGACGGAGCAGACCCGCGTGGACAACGCGCGCTTCTTCGACAACGACATAGAGCAGGTGCCCCACCACGTCATCACCCAGGGCATCGGCACCATCCTCGACGCCCGCCACCTGGTCCTGCTGGCCACCGGCGAGGGCAAGGCGGAGGCCGTCGCGCAGACCGTCGAGGGCCCCCTGTCCGCCCTCGTACCGGCCTCGGCGCTCCAGCTGCACCGCCACGCCACGGTGGTCGTGGACGAGGCCGCCGCGTCCAAGCTGAAGCTCGCGGACTACTTCCGCCACACCTACGCCAACAAGCCCGCCTGGCAGGGTCTGTAAGCCGTAGCGGTACGCGATGAAGGGCCGGACTCCCCCAGGGGAGTCCGGCCCTTCATCGCGTACCGGGCCGCAAGTCGCCGACGGGGCTGGAAAGTCCAGCCCCGTCGGCGTTTGAGTCGTGGGGTCCGGGGCGGAGCCCCGGCAGCCGGGCCGCAGGGGGCCGTCACACCCCGGCGATGACCTCAGCGGCAGCCCTGCCGCAGACCCGGGCGGCCCCGTGCGTCGCGATGTGCAGCGCACCCCGCGGCTCGGCCCGCGGCAGGCCCATCTCGACCACGATCGTCTCCGGCCGCGCCGCGACGAGCGCGTCCAGGGCCTCGGTCATCCAGGGGTGGCGGTGCGCGTCGCGGACCACCGCGACGACGGTACGGCTCCCCGCGGCGGCCAGGACGTCGGCGGCGGTCGAGCCCCGCGGGAACACGCCGGAGTCGGTGCCCGGGATCAGCGCGGACACCTCCCCGGCCACCCCCCACGGGGTCTCGTCGCCGACGGCGATGTTCGCCACCGGGGTGAGCGTGGCGATGTACGGGGCGTTCACCGGGGCGGCCGCCTTGGGCGATCCCGTCACGACCACCGCCCTGCGGGCCGCCGCCAGTCCGATGCCGGGCGCGCTGCTCCCCTCCGGCCGCGCGCCGCGGCGGACCTGGCGGGTCCACTCGGCCAGCGAGCGGACCCGGGCGGCGGCCTCGGCGAGGCGCTCCTCCGGGAGCGAGCCCTCGCGGACGGCCGCGACCAGCGCGTCGCGCAGGCGCAGCACGGTGCCCTCGTCGGCGAGCCCGCCGCCGACGCAGATCGCGTCGGCGCCGGCCGCGATGGCCAGCACCGAGCCGCGCTCGATGCCGTACGTCCCGGCGATGGCGTGCATCTCCATGCCGTCGGTGACGATGAGGCCCTCGTAGCCGAGCTCCTTGCGCAGCAGACCGGTCAGGATCTGCGGGCTGAGCGTGGCCGGGCGGGTCGGGTCCAGGGCGGGCACCAGGATGTGGGCGCTCATGACGGCCTTGGTGCCGGCCTCGATGGCGGCCCGGAAGGGTACGAGTTCCCGCGCGGCCAGCGTCTCGAGGTCCACGTCGATGCGCGGCAGCGCGTGGTGCGAGTCGACGTTGGTGTCGCCGTGGCCCGGGAAGTGCTTGGTGCAGGCGGCGACGCCGACGGCCTGGAGGCCTTCGACGTACGCGGCGGTGTGCCGGGCGGTGAGGTGGGTGTCGGCGCCGAAGGACCGTACACCGATGACCGGGTTGTCCGGGTTGGAGTTGACGTCCGCGGACGGGGCCCAGTTGAGGTTGACCCCGCACTCGGCGAGCCGGCGGCCCAGCTCACGGGCGACGTCGCGGGTCAGGTCCACGTCGTCCACGGCGCCGAGGGCCAGGTTGCCGGGGAAGGAGGAGCCGCCCCGGACCTCCAGGCGGGTGACGTCGCCGCCCTCCTCGTCGATGGCGACGAGGACGTCGTCCCGCTCGCCGCGCAGCTGCGCGGTCAGCGCGGCGAGCTGCTCGGGCGAGGTGATGTTGCGGCCGAAGAGGCCGACGGCGGTGAGGCCTTCGGCGACCTGGCGGAGCAGCCAGGCGGGGGCGGTGGTGCCCTCGAAGCCGGGCTGGAGGACCGCGAGGGCGTCCCGGGTGAGCGTGTCTGTGCGGTGCGCAAGGACAGTCATGGGCCGTTATCCCTTCACGGCGCCGGCGGTCATGCCGCCGACGGCCTTGCGCTGGAGGAAGACGAAGATGAGCAGCACCGGGACCGCGAAGAGCGAGGAAGCGGCCATGGTGGCGCCCCAGTCGTTGCCGAAGGCCGTCTGGAACTGGGTGAGCCACAGCGGCAGGGTCTGCGCGGTCTTGTCCTTGTGCAGGATCAGGACCATCGCGAACTCGTTCCAGGCCGTGATGAAGCCGAAGAGCGAGGTGGACATCAGGCCGGGGGCCAGCAGCGGGAAGATCACCTTGCGGAAGGCCTGGCCGCGGGTGCAGCCGTCGATCTGGGCGGCTTCCTCCAGGGTCACCGGGACGGCGGCGATGAAGCCGCGCAGGGTCCAGATGGTGAAGGGGAGGACCATCACGAAGTAGATCGCGGTCAGCACGCCGAGGTTGTTCAGCATCTCGGCGTCGCGGACGATCATGTACATCGCGATGACCATGACCTCCCAGGGCGCCATCTGGGCCAGCATCACGGCGAGGACGAGGCCCTTGCGGCCCTTGAACTTCATCCGGGCGATGGCGAAGCTCGCGGCGAGGGCGACGAGCAGGGCCAGCGCGACGGCGCCGACGGTGACGATCAGGCTGTTCGTGACGTAGGTCCAGAACAGGTCGACGCCAGTGGCCTTGGTGAAGTTGTCCAGCGTCGGGGTGAAGACGAAGACGGGGTCCTTGGAGAGGATCTCGCTGGACGGCTTGAGCGCCGAGGAGAACATCCAGTAGACGGGGAAGATGAAGACGACGGCCAGGAGCAGGGCGCCGAGGTTCTTGGCGACGGCGCCGGGGCGGACCGGCCGGCGGTTCTTCACCTGGGCGGGCTTCGCGGACGTCGCGGGCTTCGGGGCGGTGGTCGTGGTCACTGCTCCTCCTCCTGCTTCAGGATCAGACGGAAGTAGAAGGACATGACGATCACGAGCATCAGGATCGTCAGGACGGAGATCGCCGCGGCCAGGCCGTAGTGGAACTGGCTCTGACCCTCGACGTAGGCGAAGACGGGCAGGATCTCCGAGCCGCGGTCGGGACCGCCTGCCTTCATCGCGTACACCTGGGTGAAGGCCTTGAAGACCCAGATCACCTCGAGGAACGTGGTGACGAGGAAGAACGACTTCAGGTTCGGGAAGACGACCTTCCAGAAGGTCTGCCATCCGTTGGCGCCGTCCATCCGGGCGGCCTCGTACAGCTCGCTGCTGACCGTGGTCAGACCGGCGTACATGTTGAGGGCGACGAAGGGGATCGAGCCCCAGACCACCAGGACCGTCACGATCACGAGGGTGGAGAAGCCGGTCCCGAACCAGTTGTGCTGGTCGTAGCCGGAGAAGCCGAGCGTGCGCATCAGCCAGTTCATGACGCCGAACTGCTCGTCGAACAGCCACTGGAAGACGGTCACGGAGGCGACGATCGGCATGGCCCAGGCCATCACCAGCGCCATCGACAGGACCAGGCGCATCCACTTGCCGAGCTTGTTCAGCAGGATGCCTATGAGGCTGCCGATGATCATGATCAGCGCGACGTTGGCGGCGGTGAAGGCGAAGCTTCGGACCACGACGGTCCAGAACTGCGAGTCGCCCAGCAGCTGGGTGTAGTTGTCCAGGCCGGCGAACGGCGCCTTCCGCTGGATGAACTCGATCTTGTCGACGGTCTGGAACGACAGGATGATGTTCTTGACCAGCGGATACAGCAGCAGGACGGCCATGCTGAGCACGGCCGGTCCGACCAGGATGTAGGGCCACCACCCTGCCGGGAGCGACTTTCTGCCCCCGCGAGGAGACTTGGACGCTGCCTTGGCTCCGGCGGGCGGCGGTGTCTTGGCCACCCCGACGGACTTCTGTGGTGCGTCCTGTGGAGCGGAGGTCGCCGCTCCCTGGGAGTGCACGGTCATGTCTGGCTTCCTCGCGGTTGACTGTGGCGACCCGCACCCGCTTCCCCGCTCGGAGCAGGCGGCGCTTACTTCTGTCAATGCGCGACCGGGGGCGCGGCGGGCGCTCGGGGCGCCCGCCGCACCCCCCGGTGCGATCACTACTGGTACTGCGGTACTTCGGGTACTTCAGGTGACGCCTGGTGTTACTTGTTGATGCGCTTCGCGATCTCGGTGTCGGCTTCCGCGCCGGCCTTGGCCGGGTCGGTGCCGTTCAGGACCTTGGTCATGAAGTCCTTGATCGGGTTGGGCTCGGTCTCGACGTTCGCCCAGCCCGGGGTCACCGGGGTGATCTTGCCGTTGGCGCCGGCCTTGGCCATGGCCTCGGCGAAGGAGCCCGCGGGCGGGGCGAAGTTCGCGCCCACCTGGTTCGGGAGCAGCGCGCCCTTGGTCTCGGCGGCGTACTTGGTCATCTGGTCCTTGCCTGCGGCGAGGGCCAGCCACTCCTTGGCGAGGTCCTTGTTCTTGGAACGCTCGGCGATCGCCAGGTTCGAGCCACCGAGGAAGACGGTGCCCGGCTTGTCGGCGGTCTTGCCCGGGATCGGGAAGTAGCCGAAGTCGGCTTCCTTGCCCGCGTCCTTCAGCGCCTTCTCCGCGCCGCCGGCCTCCCAGCCGAGACCGATCCAGGACGCGACGCCGCCCTTGGGAACGATGTCGGTGGACTGCTGCGGGGTGGCCTCGTCCTTGTCCTTCGGAGCGGTGGAGAAGGACTGGAGCTTCTTGTAGAACTCCATCGCGGAAGCGGCCTGCGGGGTGGCGAGGCCACCCTTCCACTTGTCGCCGTCCTTGGTGGCGAGGTCGCCGCCCTCGTCCCAGACGAAGCCCGCGAGGACGTACCAGCTCTGGCCGGGCAGGTAGATCGGCTGCGACTTCGGGTCGGCCGCCTTCAGCTTCTCCAGACCGGCGACCCACTCGTCGCGGGTGGTCGGCGGGGTGACGCCGGCCTTCGCGTAGGCCTTCTTGTCGTAGACGACGACACGGTTGGCCGCGTACCACGGAGCGGAGTAGAGCTTGCCGTCGATCTCGGCCGAGGCCAGCATGCCCTTCGCCCAGGCGTCCGCACCGAGCTTCGCCTTGTCCTTGGTCAGCTCGGCGAGGCCACCGGTGACCGCGTAACCGGCGGTCTGGGTGTTGCCGAGTTCCAGGACGTCCGGCGGGGTGTCCTCGGAGAGGGCCGTGGTGACCTTCTCCTGGATGCCCTTCCACTGCTGCGTCTCGACCTTGACCGTGACACCGGGGTGCTTGGCCGAGAACTCCGCGTTGACCGCGTCGATCCATGCCTTCGGCGCAGAGCCGTCCATCACCCAGACGGTGATCTCTTTGGGGCCCGCATCGGCCTTGGCCTTGCCGTCGTCGCCGTTACCGCACGCCGCGAGTCCGGCCATCATGCCAACGACACTGACCGCCACGATGAGCTTGCGCTTCACGCCACCCTCCTCAGGGATGCTGCCTGCAACTTCCCTTGCCCGCCGCGGTGACTCAAAAAGCACCAAGTACTGCCCGTGGGGCCGGGATCCGATCCATATTGGTGTAGACCAGTAGCTGGAGCTTGGCCTAGACCTTTAGGGGTGTCAAGGGTCTAATGAGCGGGTGCTCGGTCCGTTATCGGACCGACACCTGGGGGAGGGAGGAGGCCTGCCCTCCCTCCCGTGTCACGATGTGACCGCACATATCGGAGGAGCCGGTGACGGCAACGAAACTGGAGTCGGGAAGGCGGGCGGCGATGGCCACCGAAGGGGCGATCACGGAGCCGGACAGCGGGGCGGCCACCCGCACGGCACGCGTGCCCAAGTACTACCGACTCAAGCGCCACTTGCTCGATATGACCGAAACCCTTCCACCCGGTACACCCGTGCCCCCCGAGCGCACGCTCGCGGCCGAGTTCGACACCTCGCGCACCACGGTGCGACAGGCTCTCCAGGAGCTCGTCGTCGAGGGCCGGCTGGAACGGATCCAGGGCAAGGGAACCTTCGTCGCCAAGCCGAAGGTCTCCCAGCCGCTCCAACTCTCCTCGTACACCGAGGACATGAGGGCCCAGGGACTGGAGCCGACCTCCCAGCTGCTGGACATCGGCTACGTGACGGCCGACGACACCCTCGCCGGGCTCCTCAAGATCGCCACTGGCGGGCGGGTCCTGCGCATCGAGCGGCTCCGCCTGGCCAGCGGGGAACCGATGGCCATCGAGACCACGCACCTGTCGGCCAAGCGCTTCCCCGCGCTGCGCCGTTCGCTGGTCAAGTACACCTCCCTCTACACCGCCCTCGCCGAGGTGTACGACGTGCGCCTCGCCGAAGCGGAGGAGACCATCGAGACCTCGCTGGCCACTCCCCGGGAGGCCGGGCTGCTCGGCACCGACGTCGGACTGCCGATGCTGCTGCTTTCACGCCATTCGCTGGACACCGACGGGGAGCCCGTCGAGTGGGTGCGTTCCGTATACCGCGGCGATCGTTACAAGTTCGTCGCCCGACTCCAGCGTCCCGCCGTCTGATTCGTAGTTGACTCTCGTTCCGCTATACGGACGGGGGGTTACGTCCAGCGGGCGGTCCCCCGTAGATTCCCTGCGCCATTACGCAGATGATCGACGAGGGGACGACGGATCATGACGGAACCAGGACCGGAAGCCACACAGCCGGACACCACAGGGGCGGTACGGAACGCGGCGAGTCCGGGCACCACGCCGGGCTCGCCTTCTCCATCAGGGGGCATGTCCCCCAAGGCCGTGGCCGTGTGGGTGCTGGTGGGGCTCGTGGGGGCCATCGGCTGGGGCGTGCTGGCGCTCTCGCGCGGCGAGGAGATCTCCGCCGCCTGGCTGCTCGCCGCCGCCCTGGGCTCGTACGCGATCGGCTACCGCTTCTACGCGCGCTTCGTCGCCCACCGCGTACTGAAGGTGGACAAGACCCGCGCCACCCCCGCCGAACGCCTCGACAACGGTGTCGACTTCCACCCGACCGACCGACGCGTGCTTTTCGGCCATCACTTCGCCGCCATCGCCGGCGCCGGACCGCTCGTGGGTCCCGTACTCGCCTCGCAGATGGGCTACCTGCCCGGCACCATCTGGATCGTCGTGGGCGTGATCTTCGCGGGCGCCGTCCAGGACATGGTCACGCTCTTCTTCTCCACCCGGCGCAACGGCCGTTCGCTCGGCCAGATGGCCCGGGACGAGATCGGCCCGGTCGGCGGCGCCGCCGCGCTGGTCGGCGTCTTCGCCATCATGATCATCCTGCTGGCCGTGCTGGCCCTGGTCATCGTCAACGCGCTGGCGCACTCGCCCTGGGGCGTCTTCTCCATCGGCATGACCATCCCGATCGCCCTCTTCATGGGCTTCTACCTGCGCGTCCTGCGCCCGGGCAAGGTCACCGAGGTCTCCGTCGTCGGTGTCGCGCTGCTGCTGCTCGCCATCGTCGCGGGCGGCTGGGTCGCCGAGTCCTCGCTGGCGGACACCTTCACCCTGGAGAAGGAGACGCTGGTCATCTGGATGATCGCCTACGGCTTCGTGGCGTCCGTCCTGCCGGTGTGGATGCTGCTCGCCCCGCGCGACTACCTCTCCACCTTCATGAAGGTGGGCACCATCGGGCTGC